>JAKCBW010000002.1 GCA_021842145.1 Actinomycetes bacterium | reverse complement strand
AAACAAGCATTCGAGCTCTTGGGTACTTCGCACCGCCTCGGATACATGTAGTCATAACTTTTCGCTTCGATTACCACAAATGTGCTGGTAGGTTGCTTGAGGCTTGAATCAGGAACCTGAACTACGGACTAGCTATTGTCCTAACCAACTTCTGTTCTAACCAACTTCTGCCCACCTCCAAATTGCCATTTCCTAGCCTGATTTCATCTCAACCTGGATTTCATCTCAACCTGGACCGGCTGGGTCGCTTGCTGATGTCGACCCTCGTGCTGCACACTGTATCTGCTTTGCATTGGGCCCTTGAAAGCGACGACGAAGATCTTGCGTTAATTCACCACTTCGTGCCCTCGGTCGCTGATCAGCACTGTCGAACAAGCGCTCCTTATTAAGTGGTGCGATTTTCAAGCGGCCCCAGCTTGTTGGCCGATTTCAGTTTGCACTTCAAAAGTCCTGCCGAGCACAAGACTGTTCAGAATTTGGTTCTTCAGTGGAGATCGGCAAAGTCTGAGCCAGGATAAGGATTCTTGTTTGTTCTTATGAAGTCTCATGCTTGGCCGGGTGATGCCATGTCCTTCCCGTCGTCAGACCTTTCCATCTAGAAAGGGAGAAAATCCTTGGCACTAAATGGTGACCGTTTCTCATACTTGGAGACCACGGGCTGTTGCATGCTCCTAAAAACCGGAATGCTCGAAACCTCAGGTGCCGTACTAAATAGCCGATCAACACTCACTCTTGCTTTTTTGGTTAGTATTTGCCGCTTCACAACTGAGCGTGTCGATCATGACACCTTTGCGACTAGGTGAGCTTTCGCACTCGTGCTGATCGCTTAAATTCGACTCCACGCCCCGTAGCGGCCTTAGGGATTTTGAATCCTCTGGGCACTTGCGAGATCCGTCATTCACAAATGTTAACGGGACCTCGAAAATGCCAGTCATGGCAAAATTATCCCTTTTCAATCGGAAGTGGCTGCAACACGTGCCACTGGGTCGGCTTCTCCGCAATTAGTGTCTCGAGAGCCGAAGTAACAAGCTGTGTCATATAACCAACCTTTTCAGCTATCGACGAGCCGACGGAATCAGCCGGAAAAATCGGATCTAAAAACACAACATGGTGTCCGCCCCTTGGAGTCTGATAGACCGCAGCGGGGAAAATAGGTGTCTTCGTTCGAAGTGACAGGACCGAAGCACCACTTGGCATCCGAACTTTCTCGTTGAAAAAGTCCACCACCACACCAGTACCACTCAGGTCACGGTCGCTCAGAAGTGCTACTAGCTTTCCCTCCTTGACCGCCTGAATAACCTTTGTAGCAACCGGTCCATCTAGGGGTATCGGATCGATTCCGAGCTCCCTGCGGTATGAGTAAAACCACTCAGCCACTGATTCGGGTTTCAAATTCTCGACCACAGCGGCTAAGGGGTGGTGATAAGCGGCAAACCAACTACCGCCCCAGTCCCAATTCCCAAGGTGGCAGGTTGCTAATATAGCTCCACGTCCATTCTGGAGGTATTCGACGAGCTCGTCGCAACCTTCATAGCTGAGATTCTGCAACAGCTCCGCCCTTTCGGACCTAGGCATTGCCAAAGATTCAAGCCAGTAAAGAACATAGGACGTAAATACCGCTACCGTTCTTCGGGTGAGGACCCGCTGATCCTCCCTTCCGAAACTGGCGAGCTGCTGAGCCCGTAGGGCATAATGTCTTTTTTGTTTGGAGGATAGATAAGCAATTGGACCAATAACGCCAGCGACCTTTGGCCTGAACCCGATAGGTATGGAGCTTGCAAGAATAGACCCTATTTCATAAGGAAAAACCGCCAACTTGCCTTTCAAGCGAGACAACGCTCTCGACGAAGGCCCGGAATCTCCCAGCGTCTTGGATGCTGAGAAATACTTCGACACTTATCGTTGACTCTCCCACCAAGACCTCATACGAG
The DNA here is from genome assembly GCA_021842145.1 of Actinomycetes bacterium. Taxonomy (GTDB): domain Bacteria; phylum Actinomycetota; class Acidimicrobiia; order Acidimicrobiales; family Acidimicrobiaceae; genus JABEUN01. The sequence continues at coordinate 81,448 of JAKCBW010000002.1, read as the reverse complement.
CAGAAGCCCTTAGCCTGCTCTGCCTACTGTAGGCTGAAAGCTGGCCTGGCCCCCTGGCCCCTGTCCTTTTACGGGAACTATTTGCACGCCTCGGTTGCGAACGCCTCTTGAACTCTCCTCGGCGTTGCTGAAGGTAAAGGTACCTGCTGCTTGCCTGCTTGTCTGGCATGGTGGCTGTACCTTGACTCCAAATCTTCAAAAATCGTTGGACTGCCGTAACCAAGCTCAAAACAAGAACCAGCCAAAGCACCCACACCAGAGCGAAGGAGAGCAGTAGGCCAATTGCTACGGCAATCACCCGTTCAGCTCGTTCCATGATCCCACCCTTGGCGACGAATCCCAGCGATTCCGCTTTCGCCCTCTGGTAGGAAATGAGACTTGCAACGCCATAGTCAGCGAAAGCAACAACCGCCACAAGGTCGTTTTGGCGGTGGAGCATTAGCACACCTATACCCCCAAAAAGGAGGAGGTCACTTACCCTGTCGGAAAATGAATCGAAAAAGGCTCCGCGCTTTGAAGTAGCGCCAGATGCTTTTGCCACCGGTCCATCCAATAGGTCGGGTATCCCGGAAGCGAGAACTCCAAAAAACCCCACCAAAGTGTGTCCAGTGCCAATCGCAATCGCTGTTAAAAGGCTAATTACCAGTCCGCTGAGCGTAAGCAGGTCAGCCGTAACCCCAATTGACGAAAGCGCCAGACCTAACGGGCCGGTACGCTTATCGACACCCTCCCTCAAATGACCATCGAACAATGAGATCTCCTCGTGGTCCAGAAAATTACTTACCCTCCAAGGGTCTACTCAGCTGGACCGCACACACAGTGTTAAATCTAGCACGATAAGTATCCGCAGGGGGCAAATAGCTTTTTAGTACCAACCAAAGGCCTCATTTGGCCCTGATAGTTGGAAATTACTCAATAGTCGCGTAACTTTATCGTTAACCGAGTAACAGATGCCCGGATTTGTCCCTGGGGAGGTCAATATGGCTCAAGTTGGTTCGAGGTCTATTCGCAACGTGGCCTTAGTGGGCCAGGCGGGTTCGGGTAAGACCCTCCTGGCTGACTCCCTGGCCTTCCTCTTCAAGGCGAGCAAACGAATAGGTAGAATTGAAGACGGCAACACCCTGTCGGACTCTGACCCTGAGGAGATCAAGCATAAGCATTCGATCGCACTGACCTTGCTAGCACTCTCAAGGCAGGATCTTGCGCTCAATGTCTTGGACACTCCAGGCGTAGCCGACTTTATTGGCGAGGTTCAAAGCGCCTTATCCGCAGTTGAGATGTGCATATTCGTAGTCTCTGCGGCCGAACCTATCGGCCCTGACGCTGATCGAATTTGGGAGCTTTTAGATCAAGCCGCCATTCCAAGGCTCATATTTGTAAACAAAGCAGATAGAGAAAGGGCTGACTACTTCGCCACGGTGGACACACTTAAGGAACACTTCGGGGCCGGTGTTGCACCCTTGGAGTTGCCAATTGGAATCGAATCCTCCTTTAGGGGGGTGGTTGACATTCTTTCCGACAGGGCTCTGGTCTACCAAAACACGCCGGTAGCAGAAGAAGTAGCAGTCCCCGAGGAGATAGAAGACTTAGAGCATTCTGTTCACGAACAGCTGGTAGAGGGAATAGTTGTCGCCGACGATGCACTGATGGAACGGTATCTAGGTGGCGAGACGCTCAGTTTTCAAGAATTGGAAATGGCCATGGCAAAAGGGGTCAAAGATGCAACCGTCTTCCCGGTAATTGTTGGCTCGGCGGTAAAAGAGATTGGAATCGACCGTCTCGTAGATTTCATCGCTGAAATTGGGCCGGGACCAGAGGCTTCTGAGGACCCCAAAGAGGACCCTGAAATTCAGATCTTCAAAACCTTTGCCGACCCCTTTATGGGAAAACTCTCGCTTGCAAAGGTTAGGTCGGGGGTCTTGCGTCCATCATCGACACTTACCAACCTTCGTACACAATCTGATGAAAGAATCGGGCAGCTATTCACCCTCTTAGGCAAAGAGCATCTTCCGCTCGAATACGCCCAGCGTGGCGACATTGTAGCCCTCTCCAAGCTTTCTGGTGCGAAAACAGCCGACGTGCTATCGAAAAATAGATCCTCCGACGCTGTGGGCATTACCTTCGAGCCTTCCCTTCTCGTGGTAGCCGTTACGCCCGTAAATTCGAAGGATGACGAGAAGCTCTTCTCAGCACTTCTCAAGCTCGCAGAGGAGGATCCAACACTAAGTATCAGCAGGGATCCTCGTAGTCACAAAGCCCTTGTCGCCGGACAGGGGGAGGCACATATTTCCATAGCCTTGGAGAGAGCAGCTAGAAAGTTTGGCGTAGAAGCCACCTATTCTGAGCCGGAAATCCCCTACTTGGAATCGATCACCGCCGAAGCAACCGCCGAGGGCAAATATAAGAAGCAGACCGGCGGACATGGTCAGTACGGGGTAGCCAACATCAGAATTCGACCATTGGCGCGTGGAGAAGGCTTCAGCTTTTTGGACGAGATTGTTGGCGGAGCTATACCGCGAAACTTCATTCCAGCGGTAGAAAAAGGTATCCTAGAGGCGATGACTCACGGGGGAAACTTTGGCTTCCCTGTGGTTGACGTCGCTGTACATCTCGTCGACGGAAAGTACCATCCCGTTGATTCGTCCGAAATGAGCTTCAAAATGGCCGGTTCCTTGGCTTTTCACGAAGCATTCGCCCAATCGTCACCGGTAGTTCTAGAGCCAATCGATGAAATCACCGTGATTGCCCCCGCTAAATTCCAAGGAGACATCCTCGGCGACCTGAATTCGAAAAGGGCGAAGGTCTCCAAAACTGATCTTGATCCCGAAACCAAACGTGCGACCTTGATTGCCTTGGTTCCGAGGTCCGAAATGAAGCGTTATGCAACTGACCTACGCGCAATAACCTCAGGCCAAGGCCGATTTACCCTACGCGAGTCTCATTATGAGATTGCACCGCCCACTGTAGTTTCAAAACTGCAGCCAAGGAAGGATAAGCCGAACGGATAGTGACTTGCACTTCTATTGGGTGAATGCTTTGCCATTGACGGAAGGCGGGCAAGGAACCCATGGCGAGCAAGGAACCAAGAGCGAGCCTTTGCCCGCAATGTATTCACTCGATCCTAAAAGTACATCAGACTTTAGGGCTAGTCTTTTTGTGCGACTCGCCTTTTGGTCGGACTAAGACCATCCTTCGCGTATCTTAGTCAAGGTATCACCAAGCGCCTCAGGGATAACTCGCACATCAGCCGTTGCCGTCATGAAGTTTGCATCACCGATGAAACGAGGAACCACATGCAGGTGTATGTGATCGACTATGGCGGCCCCACCTGCCTGACCTAGGTTCATCCCAATGTTGAATCCAGATGCTCCATGGCTGGCCCTCAACGCCTTCACCGCATGATTGGCCAGTTCAAGGAGCTCGCATCGGGATTCAGCGCTAAGTAGATCTAACTCCGCCGTATGAGTCTTTGGGACAATCAATAAATGGCCCGATGTATAAGGGTATAAATTGAGCGCCACCACAGCCGTTTTACCGCGAAACACGACCAACAACTCATCGTCTACGCATTCAACATCGCCAACTTGGGCGGGGGCGGCTATTTCACAAAGCACACACTCCGGCTCTAGCTTATCCTTCGATAGCTCTCCAGAGAGATAGGCCCCTCTCCATCCTGCCCAGATCCTCTCCAAAACCTAGACCTCAGTCTCTAGCAGAAGGTCGGGCGGGAGAATTTCCTCCTTGATCGACTCGACGAAAGCCTCCACTGGTACCCCGCGATTGGGGGTCTCTGAACCTCTTCTGTTGACACCGACCGTCCCTGCACTCACGTCGTCGTCACCGACAACCAAAATGTACGGAATCTTATCCAGTTTTGCCTTTCGGATCCTCGAGCCAAGTGGCTCGGTTGCATCAACAACCTCCGCCCTGGCGCCAACGGCTGCCAGCCTGCCCACGATTTCCTGGGCGTAATCTTCATGGTCCTTACGCACTGGCAGTACCTGAATCTGCGACATGAGTAGCCACATCGGAAGTGCACCAGCATAGTGTTCGAGCAGGATAGCGAAAAATCTCTCAACGGAGCCAAACAGCGCTCTATGAATCATGTATGGTCGACGTCTTTGGTTATCATGATCCACAAAATTCATGTCAAATCTCTGTGGCATCTGGAGGTCAACCTGCAGCGTGGAGACCTGCCAACGTCGGCCGATAGCGTCCTTTAGATGCACGTCAATCTTTGGAGCATAGAAAGCCCCCTCGCCCTCCGCAACGACATATGGTATCCCGGAAGCCTCAAGCGCACTTTGAAGTGCCAAAGTCGCCTCCTCCCACTCAGCGTCCTCGCCTACGGATTTGTCCGGCCTGGTGGCAAGCTCTGCCTCAAAGTCCTTCAGGCCAAATGACCTGAGCATTGCGAGCACAAACTTGAGCAATCTAGTTAGCTCCTCGGCGAGCTGCGAAGGTGCACAAAAGATGTGCGAATCGTCCTGGGTAAGTCCACGCACCCGCGCCAGACCATGGAGGACCCCAGATCTTTCGAATCGATAGACGGTACCAAATTCGAAGAGGCGAAGCGGCAACTCTTTATAAGATCTGAGCTGGGAGCGGAATATCAAGATGTGCATAGGACAGTTCATGGGCTTGGGGTAGTACGTTGCCCCTTCCATCTCCATCGGAGGGTACATCCCGTCTTTATACCAACCAAGGTGACCTGAAATTTCATAAAGAGTGGACTTGGCGATATGGGGTGTCCAGGCCAATTGATATCCAGCCTTAATGTGTGCCTTGCGGGACATCTCCTCCATCTGATAGCGAATGAAGGCACCCTTTGGGTGGAAAACTGGTAGCCCGCCACCTATCTCAACTGGAAAATGAAATAGATCCAGTTCTGAGCCTATCCTGCGATGATCTCGCTTCTCAGCCTCTTTGAGCCTGTGAAGATGCTCCTCAAGCTGGGCCTTTGAACTCCAAGCGGTTCCATAGATTCTCTGTAGCTGCTCTTTTTTTTCGTCCCCCCGCCAATAAGCTCCCGCGACTCTTAAAAGCTTGAAATGACCGAGTTGGCCAGTATGACCAACGTGTGGTCCCCTGCACAGATCGACGAACTTGTCGGCATTTCGATATACCGAGACCCCTTTGTCGCTAACACCTTCCGCCAACGCTTCATCCGCCAGGTCCTGAACCTGCTTGATTATTTCAGTCTTAAAAGGCTGATCGCTAAAGATCTCTAAGCCCGACTCATAACTGAGTTCTTCCCTGGTAAATGGTTGCTTTGCGGACATAATCTCACGCATTTTGGATTCGACCGTTAAAAGATCGTCATCGGTAAATCTCTGGTTCTCCGGCAGCTCAAAGTCATAATAAAAACCGTCGGTGATCGATGGTCCAATAGCGTACTTTGCGCCTGGATATAGCTCCAAGACTGCTTGCGCCATGACGTGCGCCGTTGAATGTCTGATTACAGATAGTCCATCTGGCGAGCCAGCCGAGACAAACTCGACCACCGAGCCGTCTGAGACCAATGTCGAAAGGTCAGTCAGCGTGCCGTTAACTTTTGCCGAAATCACCCCCGCCGGACGCGGGTCAATAGACCTGAGTACGTCCAGCACGGTTACGGCACCCTCAAACTCATGGACGCTCTCGCCCAGAACACTAATCTTTGTCAACATCGACTCCGCAAATTTCCCTGTCGCGCGAATAGTCCACAGCGACTAGTCCAGATTAGATCACTATTCCTAATAGTGAGGCGGCTAGCGAAACACCCTCTCCACGCCCCACCGCTTCGTCCATCGCCGAGAGGGCGGTCGGAACGTCTAGATCGTCATCGAGGGCTGCCCGCACCTCCGCCAGCGCACCTTCACCTTCACCGGCTTTTTGGTAACTCGCCAACCTCGATGTCGCAACTTCGAGCAGATCGTCGCTCCACTCCCAAGAATGCCTGTAATGATTCGAAATAATCGCCATTCGAACAACACGTGGATCGTGCTCATGCAGAAGGTCACCTACGAATACTAGGTTTCCAAGGGATTTTGACATCTTCACGCCGTCAAGATTCACCATTCCAACGTGCATCCAGTATTTTGAAAATACCTCCTCGGATGCAGATTCCGCCTGAGCGGCTTCGCATTCGTGATGAGGAAAGATAAGGTCCGAGCCGCCACCATGGATATCAATAGTTGTGCCCAGCTCCCGCATGGCTAGTGCAGAACACTCGATGTGCCATCCGGGCCGACCCCTCCCCCATCTGGATTCCCAAAAGGGCTCGCCATCCTCTGGAGCTTGCCACAGCAAGAAGTCGAGTTTATTTCTCTTTGCAGGATCTTCTGGATTCCCGCCTCGTTCCCGAGCAAGTTCGATCATCTCTTCGTACGAGTAATGGCTTATCTTCCCGAAATCCTTGGCGGTTGTGACATCGTAATAAACCGATCCGTTGCTCTGATATGCATGGCCCTTGTCCATTAGAGCATCTACAAGATTCAAAATCTCCGCAATCGCCGACGTTGCCCTCGGTTCCGAGTGCGGCTGGACCAATCCAAGGGCGCCCATATCTCGGTCAAATTTAGCCATCTCCGATGCAGCTAGGTCGAGGTAAAAGACGCCGAGTTCCTTAGCTTTTCTCAGAATGTCGTCATCAACGTCAGTTACGTTTCTTACGCAAGAGGTCTTATGACCCATATCACGCAATCGCCTCTGCAAAATATCAAAAGTAAGGTAAACCGCAGCATGACCAATATGGGCTGCGTCGTACGGTGTGATGCCACAGGTGTACATCTTGACAACCGGGCCTACTTCTAAGGGAACTTTCTCTTGCGCCGCCGTATCAAATATGTGGATCAATTTCTCTGCCCTACTACTTCGGAATTCCAATGACTCTAATTGCAACCCTAGTCTTGTAACGAATATTCAAATTAACTAGAACTGCGGTCATGGCCTCTATTGGTCCAGCCTGAGCCAAAGAACCGGCAAAGAAGCTATTCATTCCAGGCAAGCTACCCAAAAGATCTACCACTTCGTATCCTGCCTGTTCAAAATCCGAGCAAACTAAAACATCGGCTTCTATCGGAGCAGAAATCCTTCCAAGTTCCTTTGCGGGCACGTGATGTAGGGCGGCGACCACCCTGGAATAGCGAAGAGCTGCCTGAAGAGTCTGGGCCGCCGATCCCCTAACTGGAATTACCGCCTGAAGTTCGGAGCCAACCCTCATCAGGGCATTTGCCATTGATATCACCGTTTTGCCGGCAAGGGATCCCTCAAGCGGCTCAACGGCCTTTAGCATCGTGTCCCATGGTGTCGCTACCACTACTAGCTCGCATTGCGCCGCTCGTAGATTTGTCCCACCAAAAAGTTGTAGGTCAGTTCTTTCGGTACCCTGAAGGGCGTCTACTACCACCTGTGATGCTCTTGATTCATCCCTCGAACCTATCCATACCCTGTGACCCGCGCTAGCAAGCCGCAACGCAAGTGAACTTCCAGCGGGACCCGTACCGCCGAGAATACCTATATCCACCTTCTACCTTCTCTCAAAATGGCGCGTTAATGCCAGGTTATGACGAAATAGACGCTAACTTTTGTGAAGTCTAGACACGGGAGGCGAAGTGGGGATTCTCAACAACAAACGGATCTTGGTTACAGGAGTCCTAACCGAATCATCTATTGCATTTGGAATTGCTGATCAAGCCCAAAAAGAGGGCGCCAAAGTAATTCTGAGCGGGTTCGGTAGGGGGCTGTCTATCACGCAGCGCGCCGCAAAGAAGCTTGACCCAGTCCCGCCAGTTATAGAGCTAGACGTCATGAACCAACAAGACCTTGACGATCTGCCCAACAAAATATCCGATCAAATCGGCGGCCTCGATTGTGTAGTCCATTCAATTGGATTTGCGCCATCAACGTGCATTGACGGAGAGATGTTCGACGCAGCATGGCCCGACGTTGCTACAGCGATTGAGGTCTCTACCTACTCCTTCGCCTCATTGACAAAGGCAACCTTAGGGCTGCTGGAATCAGGCGAAAGCCCTTCAGTGGTTGGACTCGACTTTGACGCCACCGTGGCATGGCCAGGATATAACTGGATGGGAGTCGCCAAGGCAGGCTTGGAATCTTTGTGCAGGTACTTAGCGCGAGATCTCGGACCAAAAGGCATCAGAGTCAACCTGATTAGCGCAGGGCCCATCAGGACAATCGCAGCGAAGTCGGTAGGAAGTTTCTCCAGCTTTCAAGACAGCTGGGGAGAAAAGGCGCCCTTGGGCTGGGACCCAAAGAGTAACCTGGCAGTAGCCAGATCTACTGTCGCATTACTTTCTGACTTCTTCCCTTCTACAACGGGGGAGGTCATACACGTCGACGGAGGTTTCCATGCCGTGGGCGCGTGAGCTTATCTCGATTGACCAGCTACGACTAGGTGGGCAGATACTGAGTCTGCGGAGCAGAGGCTGAACAGCAGGCAAGGCTGAAACTTTCCTTAGCTAATTCAAGTTTTCAAGATGTCCTAAGCGCGACTAGTCCTAAAACTACATAGTTCGCGATTTCACCTCTTGTTTGAAGAGTTGGCAGCTGGCCCGATTGACCATCCAAATACCAGGTTCCGGTCCAATTTTGAACCACCACCACCGAGCGCGCTCCCGGATTAAGCCACATGTGATCAATTCCTCCTAGCGGCCAAGGTGCGCCGCTAGTTTGGAATGGCCCAGAGTACTGATCGCCGCCATCAAATGACACTTCATAACTGGACTTCGCAGATATGGTCAGTTCGCCGAGGGCGCTCGAACTCGATAAGGAGCAGTGCGTAGCGTCACCGGTCAGCAAATAAGAGGTTATGCCGACAACTCCGTACCCAGGGGGGATCGTCGGCAATGGAATCGGCAGCTGCTTGACCAGCTGTGTCGACCACTCGCTGTCTGCAACTTCGGAAGGGGTGGGGAGGTTCGTCTTGCTCCCCCCTCCAGACTTGCAGATTCCAACAACGTTGCTCAAGTACCTACTTACCACCTCAGCGGCGGCGAGACCGAGGAGATCCGACCCAAATGGATCCTTCTGTGCGGCCGTATCAAGAACGCAAGGATTCAAAGGAGCCGGTTGGGTAGGACCCCCTACCAAAGCCCCTCCCGGCGATCCTAAACTTACGTTCCTTGACGAACTGGAATTTGACTTTCCACCCTTGACCGTTTCTCCACCCCCACCTATATTGACTATGATCTGACCGGGGTCGTTCCCTTTGGCAACTTTCACGTACGAAGTCCTCGAACCCAGAAGTCGACCTGAAGGTAGGCCCGTACTTCCAGTGCCTGCCAATAGAGCAGAGGTGGCACAAAATGCCAGTAGCCCGCGTGTCACTAAGCGGCCGAATCCCTCAATTACAGCGCCTCTATGCCTTTTCACCACCGAACTCCAATGCACAACCAAAGACTTCCGACAGGAGGCCAAGCCCCGACACCAGATTATTCTTACTCCAGTCGTAGCACTATTTCAAACGGTGTAGCCACTTGTTTGTTGGTCAATGCGAGCAAACTCGCTTCGCTGGGCCCTTTGACGCTACAAATCGCCTGCATTTACCCGTTAAATGGCAGCAAATAACTTGCTCAGCTATCAGCGATATAAAGCGTCCCCCGTCTGTAAATTAAACTTCACGAAGACCTCTCGCCACTCCTCGCCTTCAGCTTGTCACCGTTGCATCTGAGTGGCTGGCAGTGAGTCCGCTCATTTAGATGCACCTGTTCCAAGGTTCCGTCTTGGACTTGATTCTCACTCGGCCACCTCAACACGCCTCGATTGTGCGGCCAACGCAGCCCCAACGTAACCAGCCCCAATTCAACTAAAACGGTCACGATGCTGGATCAAACTAGTCCCGACTTGCGGATCGCTTAAAAGCGCCAGAAACTTGCGCCGGTAAGCACCGAGTGCTGGGTCAACTCGGCCACTTCGCGATGGAGCAAGTATCCAGGCTCGGTGGCCCAATTTAGAGCTATAGCCACTTGACAATCTACGTCTGGGTTTTTGATCCAAAGGGCCCATCCGTGCACATGCGGCGGCAGACTTAGACGCAGGTGGTTGTGACCTCAAGTAGCCGATAAATACGAGCTGTGCGAGTATCCCGATGGTTTTCGTACAGCCGTTCCGATTGAATTCGTACACCCGTTCCGCGGTTTTCGTACACCTCAGCCGGGGTCGGCTTTGTGACATTTGCGTGAGTGGCAGGGCATCGGCAACACTTCTTTGATTATCCACAATCAGAGGAGGTACCGATGCCCCGTCCCCATTCGACCATGCGTAAGAATCGTGGTGTACTTCGCTTGCACTATTCTGAGGGCTTGAGCCTCCGCCAAACCGCCTCGTCACTTTCGATGCCATTTACCACCGTGGCGGATTTGGCCAAGAGAGCTAAAGCAGCTGGTCTCAGCTGGCCGCTGGAAGATGAGGCAAGACGCTTAAAGGCCCCGGCATGGTTGGAGGAGCTGCGTCAGCACCAACCCGAATTCCTCGGTCATTAATTGTCCCTCCTTGCTTATTAGCGCGGGTCATTTACCGCCAAGATATCACTTTTACGCCGTTTTGAGGACGTGTGCCTAGGGATGACAATGCTCACTCTCGCTGGTCTAATACGTCTTGCTCAAACACCCTTTTGTGACGGGGTCGCAACCCTCCCCAGCGCCTCACCGTACCAAGTCGCAATTGCCGGCGCTCACCACCCGCCATAGAAAACGGTACATAAACCCACCGATAGTGAATAGCAAAGCTCAGTAATTACCTAATGGCCCGTAAAGCAAAACTTTGAAAACAGTTAGTCATTATCACGAGTTGAAATCACTCCTCCCTCCTAAGGTGGCGAGACCACGCAGTATTACCGTCATGACAACGAAACCAATTACTGACGCGCGCTCGCCGTTATACATTCAAGCTCGATGGATGCTCATACCGTTTGAACTCCATACACATTCCAAGTCACGCTACGGATCACAAACAGAGTTCTGTGTACAAATCTCAGATCAACTAACAAGATCACGACACCTAGAAACAATGTTCAGAGCTAGCAACCCAAATAATTATCCATAAAAGTCGCTATGTTACCTAATACTCTGGCTCCCTTCAAGGGCATTTGCGTAAATTATTTGGCTAACACACGATGTAACCGGGAAAAACTTTATGCCATCCTAAATCTGGAATTTATAACTGCTTAGCTTGCCAAAAGGTGGATCTCTCCGGCCACATGGCGAACTATTAATGTGGATTTGACTCTAATTCAGCAAGATCTGCTCGAATTTCCTTTAGCGCTAGTCCGAGGTCTTGGTAGTGTGATGCCACAGTAGATTCCTGTCGAGCAATAAACCGATTTATCAAGGTGACGGAATCGATATGGCCCCGACTCGAGAGCAACTTTGAAAATTCACTTTTGTCGTCTACAACCGGAAAGATTATTCTGCACTCGCCAACGCTACAGAGTGCTGAATTTAATGCAATACTTGCAACCTGCTCATTTGCAAATTCAAAGGGCCTGATGAAAGAGATCAAAATATAGAGGCCGATCGCAAATCCTAAGTTGGAGTTCAACCCTACAATTGATTCAAATCCTATCGACAGGAGGTCGCTTATTGAAGCACCACTTTCTGCCGCAACGGCTACAGGAGCGTAACTTTCATCTTTGAACACTCCTGCAAACGCCTCAATTGACCCCCCGAGGATCTTTGAATGGAGATCCCGCAGTCTAGCTATAAATTCCGTAGAAGTGTTAATATCTCTCGTCACGTCTATACGGTCTGAAACTAAAGAATAATACCTTATGAATAATGAATCATCTACGCCTCCCTCCGTCAACATCACAGAACGTAATGCCTTTTTCAAAAGCAAGCTATTAGGAGTCTTTCCATCCAGAATCCCCGACATATAGAAAGCCTCTACAAATGGCCTATAGGTCCATTTTGGCTCGGACTCATCAACCACAAAAACATCTGGTTGGAGTTTACTAATCCCTTCTGAAATTGAATGTAATAGATCCAACAACTCCCTTTCGGTGTTGGGACTGGATTCTGAATTTCCTCCCACTCCTCGCCGTGGACCCTCGAGTGCATTCGGCATCCCCACGCCGACTGGTCCCATGAAGGATACCCCTTGGACATCATCATTAAAATCGGTGACCAGGATCCGCTTAAGCAGTAGCTCGGCTCTCGGAATCAGATCATCATGAAGTCCAAGGACTTTAATCAGCCGAGGGACCCCTCCCATCAACTCAGCAAGCCGATTCCCATCACTACCAGCAAATTTCCCTAGCACGAAGTTTGACAATTCAAGGTCGGACAGTGTTCTCGCCGGTTTTCCTCTGACAGCCCGGCTAGGAAGGAGGTTGTCCAAAACCGCCCGAAGCGGAGAGGCTAGAAAGAGACCACCCGGCAGCGCAATATCGCCCTCAACGGGTCCAAGGCCTTGACGCACTGAAACGACTAAACCGGGGAGCACAATCTGTCGTGCCTTGGCAGCCCTCGCGAGGAAAAGAACACCATCGTCAGGACCACCACTGAGAACGGACCTATCTGTCACCACAGAATTCGGCAGCATATGTCCCAGTATCGCCTGCCATTCCCGCAGTACTACCGCAACTGGATCCGATACTTCATCGGTATAGATGCCTGGAGCAATCCTCACAATTGAACCAGCTTTGTGCAACCCGTGAATAGTCGCAGGCGGCTTATCGCCAGGAAAAAACAGACTTGCCACCATCGTCTTACCTTCCAGTGAATGCTCCACCTAATCCCTTAGGCACCGAAAAGTATCGGCCAATTGGTATCGTATCTGGAGGTCGCCGAGGAGTGAATCTGCCTAGACCCATTCGTAGTGAGCTTGAAATGCCATAAACCTGCCGACCCATTAAGTCGCGACCTAACAGTGAGTCCTTTTAACTTTCATTGAAACCTGTAACTCTAAAACTTTGCGCCTTTGGCTGCGCTAGCAAACATCTCTCGTTCTGGCTCCAGCCCAGTACAAGCCACTGGTCTTTGCTATTTGGGATTGACTCCCACGAAGAACCGGTGCGAAAAACCATCCACGATTGGTCAGGCGACCCCGGTCGGCCAAGGATCAAGCTGCGACATAGGACAGTTTTGCTGTCTTAGCAACTTCAGTCGCTATCCCTACCTTTGGATCACTTAGGTCGAAATCTACGATGATACCTTCGATCCTTGCCTCGGCAATCTCTCTCGAAGCCTCAAGTGTGGCCCCAACTGGGTCAATGCCAGCCTGCGAAGTTGACACCATACCGTCTGTCATTACGACGACGAATGGTTCGGTCCCTTTGGCACGCAACCTTTTCGAAAGCTCTGCCACTTTCCGCAGACCCAGGTGTAAGGGCGTCTTACCCCCCCTCTTGATTTGACCTAGTCGAGAGTTCGCTACTTCGATGCTTCGAGTCGGCATTAAAATTGTCTCAGCAATCGCCCCCTGGAAGGTTATCATCGCCACGCTATGCCGCTTTAGGTAGGCGTCACCGAGCAACTTTTCTATCGTTAGCTTCGCTGCTTCGACACGCTTTATTGAACCCATCGATCCAGAAGTGTCCACCAGGAAGACAACGCACCTCTCTTCAAGTAAAAGCAACCTTTTGAAAACCAGGTCGGAGCTGGCAAAGTTGATATCGGTCCCAGCAACTAGCTGGCCGTCATCCGCCAAACGTCGCAAACTGTTTGCAACGGTTTCCCGTACCGCCAGAGGAGATCCGCCTTTTCTCTCAGCGTCGACCCGAGGGGCGAATTGAGTTGGCCTGTTCCTGGATCCGGCTACCATTACGCGACCGGGCGGTGGAAATGTTTCTGGGAGTGTGCTTTGGGAATCCCCATTGGCTAGACCAGGCTCCCCTTTTGGAGGATTGCTCATGTCACTGGTATTACCGATTTCTTGTCGGTCAGCTTCAGAGCCGGATCTGCCTCTTTGTCCCGAGGAGTCTGAACTTAGAGAGTCGTCCATAGCATTGGCATCCTCTACGCCGTGGGGGTTGTTGGCAGAAATCCCACCGCCCTCCTCGCTCGGGACCCTCCCAGGGCCATCTAAAACCTCTGGAGAATTCAGCGAAGTACCTCGCTCTTCCGATGACCCTCCACCCGTAAGTTGTTGGTCACTCTTTTGGCCTTCGAATTGGTACGAACGAGCATGATTTTGAGAATGATCCTCGCTGCTACGTCGAGAGCGATGAAGCAGCGCAAGACTGGATATTTCGATCAAATCCTCTTCGGTCGCTTCACTCCTGCCACAGAGAGCAGCGTATGCCACCGCCCCTCGCACCAGAGCTAAGTCGGAACGCAAACCCTCTGCGCCGTGTGCGATAGAGACCTGAGCGGCAAACTTAGCCAACTCCAAAAGATCCTTCCTAGACCGACCTTCGCCGTTCAGCAACCTTCTAGCAGTTACGACCTTTTCCCTTAGCGTATCGGTTTCATCTTTGAAATTAACTATGAACAACTCGGGATCAGCCTCATATTCGACTCGTCTGGTCACCGCCTCCGCCCGCTCCTCCACGCTGCTAAGTGCATCCACATTGACGGCGAATCCAAAACGATCTAGAAGCTGTGGGCGCAACTCTCCCTCTTCGGGGTTCATAGAACCGCATAGAACAAACCTGGCATCCCTGACGATTGAAAAACCTTCTCGCTCAATCCTCACCGTCCCTGAGGCCGCAGCATCCAGCATCACGTCGACGATGTGATCCTGTAAGAGGTTGACCTCGTCTACGTACAAAACTCCCGAATTAGCTTGCACTAAGAGGCCCGGCTTGAAAACTTCACTCCGATTGTTGATTACGCCCGAGAGGTCCAGCGTCCCGATGACACGATCTTCGGTAGCTCCAACAGGTAGTTCGACAAAAGGAGCTCCATCTTCAAGTAGATCCGCCACGCCTCTTGCAAGGGTAGACTTGGCCGATCCTTTCTCCCCAATTATCAACAGACCGCCAATTCGAGGGTCGATCGCCAAAAGTAGCAGCGCAAGCTTTAGTCTGCTTTGACCGACCACCGCTACGAATGGATAGCGAATAGCCCTACCTACTCTTTCCAACCTTCCACCTCCATTAGTTTTTTACGCAGGAGCTGAAGGTCAACTTCAGCTGCTCGCCAGAGGCCACGCGCATTCGCCTCGATTAGCCGTTCGCAAATAGATGCCAAAGCGTCGGGGTTGTTCAGCCTGAAAAACTCCGATACCTGTTCATCGACTACATAGCTTTGTGTCAATGCATCGAACATCCAGTCTTTGACCACCCTCGCTGTGGCTTGGTATCCGAAGAGATAGTCCGCAGTCGCCGCCATCTCAAATGCACCTTTATATCCATGGCGCATCATGGCAGAAATCCACTTTGGATTCACAACCCTCGACCTAAAGACCCTCGCCGCCTCCTCCTCGAGACTGCGAACTCTAGGAATTTCAACACTTGATGAATCTCCAAAATACGCCAGCGGGTCCTTTTCAGAGAGGGTCCGGATAGCTGCAATCATCCCGCCGTGATCTTGCATGTAATCGTCTGAATCGAAAATATCATGCTCACGGTTGTCCTGATTCTTGGACGCTACTTCGGTAACTCGCAGTCTCGCAGATAGGGCATCTTTGGCGGGAAGACCGAAACCGGACCTGGTATAGCTGAAGCCGCTCCAATTCAGGTATACCTCGGTCAGATCCTCATCTCCCCTCCAATCCTTCGAGATCAATAGCGGGAGCAGCCCCGAACCGTAGGCCCTTGGAGGAGGTCCAAATATCCTTGGGGTTGAAAAACCACCAACCAGCGGATTGGCTTCGACAATCTCATCCAGCTTCGCCACCATCTCGAACGCCTCGTCGAGCAGTTTGATCGACTGTGGAAAGGCGTCACGAAAAAAACCCGATATCCGGCAGGTGACATCTACCCTAGGTCTGCCGAGCTCCGCTAGTGGCACTACCTCGAGACCTATGACCCGCGAGGAGTCTTGGTCCCATGTTGGGCGAACCCCTAGCAGTGCCAATACTTGCGAGATGTCATCTCCACCTGTCCGCATGGCCGCCGTTCCCCAAATGACCACACCGACCGATTTTGGATACCTACCTTTGTCCTCAACGAACCTCCCGACTAGGGATTCGGCCAGTTTTCTCCCGACTTCATAAGAGAGACGCGAAGGGATCGCCCTCGGATCAATCGAATAGAAATTCCTACCCGTCGGGAGCACGTGTGCCATTCCTCTGCTGGGGGCCCCCGACGGTCCAGGCTCGACAAACCCACCCGACAACGCGTGAACTATTGACTCGATCTCATCTGTAGTCTGCCTAATCCTTGGAACTAGCGATCCAGATATCCAATTGATAACGTCGCCAAGCTCGCCCCCGGTAAATTCCTCTGGTCCGTCTATCGGCCAGTCCCGCTCGGCCAGTTCCCTTAGCAGGTCCTGTGTCGCCTGGTCCAGCAAATCCGAATCCCGTATGCTCGCAGATCCTGGGTCAATTCCGATCCTTTTAGCCAACAATGACCGAAGTGAAGCCACATTTCCTTGCGCCACCCGAGTAATTGCGCTCACGGTGTCAATAAGCAGGTCACCCTCGGGAGGTTTTCCCAAGATGTGAAGGCCACCACGGATGATGGCATCTTTAAGTTCACAAAGGTAGCCATCGATATGCGATACCATCGAATCAAAGTCTGGATCTATAAAACCCCCGCTCGGAAGGTTCAAATTGAGGTCCTGATCGATCTTGCACTCTTCGAGGAGTCGCCAAATCTGTTCCCTGATCCTGGGAAGTTTCGAAGGATCTAGGGCGGTAAGTTTTTGATGCTCATCCAGTAGGTCTTCGAGCTGCGTAGTCGAACCATAACTTCCCGCCCTTGTCAGCGGGGGAACCATATGGTCGATGATGATCGCATGGGTCCGCCGCTTCGCTTGGGTACCCTCCCCAGGATCATTCACTACGAAGGGGTAGATAAAAGGAACATCACCCAATGCAAGCTGTGGATAGCAGTCGGAAGAGAGCCCAACACTCTTGCCCGGAAGCCACTCCAAGGTACCATGCTTGCCAAGGTGAATGATTGCGTCCGCTTGGAACTCAACGTCAAGGTAACGGTAGAAAGCGATGTAATGGTGCATAGGAGCTAACTCCGCTGAATGATAAATCGCTATCGGATTCTCCCCAAATCCACGAGAGGGTTGGATGGCTACGATAACGTTTCCAAACCTCAATGCCGGAAAATGGAACATTCCATCGGCGACAAATGCGTCACCCGGCGCCTCACCCCAGGTCTTAGTTAACTCTCCCTTTACCTTCGTTGAGATCTTCGAGAACTCCTCCAGATACTTCTCAGTCGGCCAGGTCACCTCGTATCTACCACGAGGGAGTACCTCGGTCGAGTCGTAATCTACAAGTTCCCCGAGAAGTTCCATGAGCAAAACCGGATCTGTGGGAAATTCTCCCGTATGGTATCCGGCTCGTCGAAGCTCGACGAGAAGATCGACTGCACTCTGTGGGGTATCAAGCCCGACAGCGTTTCCTAGTCTCGACCGCCTAGTTGGGTAAGCGCTAAGGACGATGGCAACCCTTTTAGACTGATTGGACTTCTGCCGCAAACGGGCGAGCCTATGCGCCAGTCCCGCCACAGAAAAGGTTCCTGCCTCCGAGGTTCGGTAGGCCGAAATCGCAGTACCAAAGTGCTGGTCATCGTCGACAACTTCCTTGAAGCTGAAAGGCACCGAGATGATCCGGCCGTCAAACTCGGGGATGGCGACGTTCATAGCCACATCCATCGGTCCGAGTCCAAAATCGGATTCGTCCCAGCTCGATTGGGAGTTCGTAGATACCAACGCTTGTACTATTGGGACTCCTATTTTCGACATCTCTCCCGCATCCCAACTGAGCTCGTCATCGTCAAAGCTCCCTGATGCGAGGACCGTGGTAACTACGACGTCCGGGTTGAGCCTCTGAATCTCTTTAGCGGGTGTCAATCCTTCTTCGTTGGGGGCTGATCGAAGTGAGTAGCAGAAATAGGCGTCTACGCTCATTCCCAAAAGGACCAACTTGTCAACTAGATCGCGAATAAATCGAGTGTTGGAAGATATAAGGTGCGCCCGGTAAAAGACCACTACCGCCTTGGGAGCGAGCGGATCACCGCTTTTTTGCGACAAGTACACACCACTATTTGGCACGACTTTTGGTTCTTCAAAGCCAAATCCGTATCCGAGGAGGGTGTCTGCCAGAAAGAGCAGGAAGTTCGTGAAGTTCTCGAGGCCACCTTTGATCAGGTACTCAAGGGCATATTTATATGAACCTCCGGGTATCTCCGACATAAACCCGAGATCCTCGTCAAACGTAGCTTCCCCTGGAAAAGCTATAAATACTCCTCCAATGCTCCTTGCCCAAAGAGACATGTCTTGGGCGAGAGACTGTGTGTCTTGCCCACCCAAAAGTCGAGCAACAACTACCGTCCGAGAGTCGGTTGCTGTCTCCTCGGCGGCTATCGAAGCATAATCAGAAGTCTTCCTGACGATTAGCTCCGGAAAGTCTTCCGGAAGCCCTTCCCAGACGCTGCGCATGGTAATTACTTCAGTGTCGGCGTTCGTGAAGTAGTAGATCCTGTCCAAATCCAAATTTACCTATCTAGTCGATCTCTTGAATAAATGTCGTGGTTGAAATTGAATACCCATCGGTGCGAAAAGTTCAGCTCAAAGAGGGAGTGACCCATCAGGAGGGATCCTTATTGCAAATTTTGTTTTTGTCCATTATCGGCTTTTCGGGCTATAACTTGGCATCGCTAACTCCTGAGCCAATCGAGCATCTCTGTGTGCATGGTGGCTGCGATGAGCCACTCAGCGAGCCCGTTGTAGTACTCCTCCTTCAGGTCCAAGTAGGACGGCCCCGGTGAGTAATCCTTGTCTTTATTCGATGCGACGAGCCTCAATAGCCACCTTCGAAAACCATCTGACTCCAAAACACCGTGCAGCGTGGTACCTAAAACATTTGCTCGTATTGCACCCTCTGGCCCGCTGGAGCCGTCATTGTCGCCAAAACGATGCCTCACAGGAGACTCATCGAGGCTAAAGAGTCCTTCGACCTCGCCTTTGTACACGACCCTTCCATTGTGAATCTGATATCCATCGATAGCGACGTCGCCGTCGATCAACCGTCCAGATCTGGTAAGCGTCAGTTTTCGTCGCTCAAACTTCGTAGAAATATCTAGAAGACCAAGGCCCGAAGTGGTTTTGACCTCCGACTCAATCCCATCCTCTATCACGTGGCCCAGCATCTGGTATCCTCCGCATATCCCTAGCAGGTAACCTCCCCCGTCGACGTATCTTCGAATTGAGGTATCAAAATTGGCCCTCAACCAGGCAAGATCGTCAATAGTGGACTTGGTTCCTGGCAGGACCACGAGGTCACACCCGTGGATGTCAGCCTTTTTTGTGAGATAAGCAACTTCGACAAATGGCTCGGTCAAAAGAGGATCAAAATCTGTGTAGTTAGATAGGTGGGGAAAGGCAACGATACCGACCTTGAGAGGCGCTCCGGAGTTTGAGCTCTTTCCAAACGGGATGGCAAGTGAATCTTCTGAATCGAACCTCGTGTCGCCGAAGTAACGGAGCAGGCCAAAGGGCTTTGCGTCAATAAGTGCAGATAGCTGGTCAATACCGGACTCAAGAAGAGATGAATCGCCGCGAAACTTGTTGATCATGTAGCCGTCGATTAAAGCGGCCAAATCATTAGGGAGTATTTTAATGGTTCCAAAGATGTGGGCGAACATCCCTCCCCTGTCGATGTCGGCAACAAGTAGCGCTCGAGCTCCCACCTCTCTCGCCAGCTTCAAGTTAACTAGTTCGTCTTTGAGAAGGTTGATTTCCGCCGGGGATCCAGCTCCCTCTAGCACCACCAAGTCGTAGGACTCAGATAGTTCGCGAAAGCTTGAAAGTACTTCGTCAAAGAGTTTGGGCTTGAGTTTTTGATACTCCTTAGCACTAAAGGAGCCGACCACCTCCCCCTTAAGCACCAACTGCGACCTCTGTTCTGACTCCGGCTTTAGCAGAATAGGGTTCATGTTGTACGTCGCTGTAGTTCTGGCGGCAAAGGCCTGCGCCGCTTGAGCTCTACCTATCTCATAGCCATCCTCCGTGACCGCCGAATTTAGTGCCATATTCTGAGCCTTGAAGGGGGCTACTGAGATTCCTCTGTCCGAAAGTACCCGACATATCGCCGACACCAGGGTCGACTTTCCGGCATCAGAGGAGGTTCCAACGATCATTTTTGGACGCATTAACCCTCTTCTCCTAGCCCTTTGAAATAGGCAAAACACCTTATGGAGACGCCCAATAACAGCAGTGCGGTGACGAAAACTGAGTCGACCTTGCGAGCCAACGAGACGGCTTGCCGGATGTCCTCCGAGACGACGTCATTGCCCAATTTTCCGACTAGCGGACGAAACTCGCCAACTCCTTGGTAGCTCAGTTCACCGCCGAGTTCAATACCTAGTGCTTCGGCGTATGCCGCCTCAACGAGTCCGGCATTGGGCGAAGGATGCGGTCTAGCCTGCCTAAACGTCCTCCGAAGGGTCCCGAGGTCAGTTCGAGATAGCAAAGAGATCATCAGAGTAGTCAAACGAGCCGGGATGAAATTTGCTACGTCGTCCAATTTTGCTGAAGTCCATCCGAAATTTGAATATCGATCCGAAAAATTCCCAAACATCGAATCCAGGGTATTGATACTCCGATATGCCAACGCTCCCTTTGCCCCGAGGAGTGACCCCCAAAAAAGTACACCCACCACCGCATCGACACTATTTTCGGCTACCGACTCGACGGTCGCCCGGGCTATGTCGTCCTCTTCCAGGTGAGACCTGTCCCTTCCAACCAACGACAACAGCTCGCTTCGCGCCAAGTCAAGATCTGGAAGTGCCAATGAGCTATGGACCGAACCAGCCGCTTCAAATAGGGACTTTTCGGCAATTGCCAGATAACTGGAAACTGCGGTAGCGATGAAGGAACCTTCAAAGAGTTCTCCCAGAATCCAAATTGGTATCAAAAGTGACGTCCAGAAATACCCTCCAGAACGCCTCGTGTCTTCCCAGAAATGCGGCTCGATACCACCGGCGAGTCGACCGAAAAGGGCCACTGGATGATAGCGGGTTGACGGCTCTCCGAGGACTCGGTCGAGCAAAAGGCCCGCAGCCGCCCCAAGAATTTGGTTCGAAGCCTTGACTCCTCGTCGGTAATTTCTCGTATTGGTCACCTCGACATCATCCCAGATCCATCCCAACTCGCATCAGCTTCATCTCAGGGCCTTGGCACTCAGCACAAGAAGGGCGACGGTTTCGAAGAGGATCCCAGAGCCTCCCAACAAGTCGCCGGTGAAGCCACCAAGGAGTAAAACGCCCCGTCGGTAAAAGTAAACCGTTGTCCCAAAAGCCACCACTATCGCTACTACGCCGGCAAAGATCCCGACGCCAACCACGACTAAGGCTGCGCAAAGTATCAGAACCGGAACAACTACTAAGAAGTCGGCTCCCTCCGACATGGACCCGAGGAAGATGCTCGCCATTCCGCCGTTTGGACGGGCGTAATTTCCCCTCCCGATCCCCAGCGCCATCAAGGATCGAGATATACCTAATAGTCCGATCAAGAGGAACGTGCTGGGTCTTACTTCGGCCAAAGACGTCACCCTTAGCAGGACGACGAGCAAAATGGCTATAGCCCCAAAACTCCCGATGGTTGGCTGCCTCATAACTTCCAGCCGCCGTTCAGTTTTCATATGTGCGAAAAGCCCGTCACCGCAATCGGCGATAGCGTCATAATGCAGTCCATAGGTCAGCAAAACATCCGCGCAAACAACGAATACCGCGGCTAGCGCTGGCGAAAATAAAGTCGAGGTGAGACTCCATATCAACCCCAGAAGCAGTCCTAAGAGCATTCCAGCAACCCCGAAATAGCGAGGAGTTAGCTTCGACGGCGACGCTTTAGTGGGAAATGAGCTCAGAAAGCCGACCGACGACAGTAGCGCATCAACTTGCTCAGCCATCTGTGCCCCTCAATAAGACGGGTATTCCAGCATGTACAAAATAGACACAATCCAAGGCAAGGGCCAATTTTTGGTTTATGGCTCCCATTCGGTCGATAAAAATACGACCAATTTTGGATTCTGGGTGAACGCTCAGGCCGACCTCTTCAGAAACTACGACGAACTTCTGCCCTTTGTGGGATAGTTCTTCGACTAACTCGGAATCCAAATCGACATTCCGACTGAGTGAAGAAGAGATGAAAGTACCTATCGAATCCAGTAAAAAGGGTTTCGTAGTACCCTTGATGAAGCGGAGCAATTCCGCTGGCACGGAAAGTTCTCTAGTCTCGAAGCTGTTTGCACGACGGTCCCTATGCGAAGCTACCCTCGCCAAGGCATCAACGTCAGTAGGATCAAAGCCCAAGGTGGCGAGGTAATCTGGCTTACCGAGTCCGGCCAAAAGTGATTCTGCAAAACTTGACTTCCCCGACCTGGTTCCACCCAGTACAAGGGTACCTCCGACGGATCTCACGCATCTCCTCTAATTCGCAGTCATAGACCCGGGTCTCCTGACTCATAGATC
The DNA here is from genome assembly GCA_021842145.1 of Actinomycetes bacterium. Taxonomy (GTDB): domain Bacteria; phylum Actinomycetota; class Acidimicrobiia; order Acidimicrobiales; family Acidimicrobiaceae; genus JABEUN01. Next base: position 58,908 of record JAKCBW010000002.1, on the reverse strand, counting down.
AACGCCTCACCCTGCCTTCCGGTCCTGCGAGACCGTGACAAAAATGGGTTAAACTCCCTACTTACAGTTGCGGACCAGTCCCGGATTTACACCGAGTTCCCCGTCGTCTGATTTCATACTACCCTGATTAATATGACACGGGCAGATTCGATCATTTTAGTGAACACTGGGTACGGCAAGGGAAAGTCTTCGGCGGCATTTGGCGTCATGGCACGGGGATGGGCCAGGGGGTGGAGGGTCGGAGTAGTCCAATTCATCAAAAGCGGAAAATGGAAAGTCGGTGAAAAAAAACTAGCCGACCACCTGGAAATCGAATGGCACACCCTTGGTGACGGCTTCACCTGGGAATCCACCGACCTTGACGAGACCGCAGCCAAAGGCAGACACGCTTGGCAAGTTGCCGATCAGATGCTAAGAAGCGGCGACTATGACATGCTTATTTTCGATGAACTGACCTACGCCGTCAAATACGGTTGGGTACCTATAGAGGTCGTCCTAGATGGACTGCGGTCACGATCGCCGAAGACCAACGTGATCATCACGGGAAGAGATTGCCCGCAGGAGATCGTCGAGCTAGCTGACACGGTAACTGAGATGCGCAAGATCAAACACGCTTACGATCAAGGCATCACGGCCAAAAAAGGAATCGAATACTAATTCTGCGAAACCTCAGGGGTGTTTGTGCTATTTCAACCCAAGCTCACCTTGGCGAAATATACCCAACGGCCGAATCGAACTTCGCAACTTGACTACGCCATTCGCATCAGATGACACGCCCTTGAATCAACAGATAGAGCCGTCCCTATCCAATCCGCTACGCCCGCCATCGCTACACTCAACAAAACGGCGACTCGGCGCTGCCGATGAAAAACCACAGTTCAAGGAAACCCATAAGTTGACCAGAGCCATTATCATTTCGGCCCTAAATTCCGGAGCAGGTAAAACGACCATATCGTCTGGAATAATGGCGGCGGTGCGCAAACGGGGTATCTCGATCACCTCCGCCAAGGTCGGGCCCGACTACATCGATCCAACCTTTCACAGGATTGCAACCGGTCGCCCTTCATACAACATCGACACCTTCTTGACCGGCCGAAGTGGGGCAATAGCCAGCGTCGGCCGCGCCGCAAAGGGGGCCGACTACTTGATCATTGAAGGCGTAATGGGAATCTTCGACGGAACGGCGCTCGATACAACTAGCGACAGGCTAAATCCTGAGCCGCAGCCCGGAAACTGGCGCTTCCCCACCGGCTCCACCGCCGAGGTGGCAATGCTACTGGGAGCGCCAATCGTCCTGGTACTCGATTCAAAAGGTACCACGGAGTCACTCGTAGCAAGCGTCATCGGCATTAAAAACTCAAATCCTTCCCTGCTGATCGCCGGAGTCATCTTAAATCGAGTAGCAAGCGAGGAACATGCCACCCAAATAGCCAGGGCACTTACTGCCAGCGGAATACCGCTGCTTGGTGCCATCCCAAAAGAGTCTTCGGCCGAAGTAGACTCCCGCCACCTAGGCCTAATTCCCGCATCAGAAGACTTGTCCCATGCCACCAAAAAGCTGGAATCCATTCGAAGTGCGGTTCAAGCCCACCTGGATGTCGAAAAGATACTTATGCTGGCCCGTCGAATACCGCTTTCCGTACCGACCGAAACCAGAGAGGTCAAAGTAAACCGAACCCGTCCGACCATCGCTTTTGCCACGGGCAAAGCCTTCACCTTTTTCTATCAGGAGAACTTTGACCTGCTCGAAGAGGCCGGTGCCCAACTTGTCGGCTTCGACCCGACGACGGAAGAAGCCCTTCCTGTAGAGACTGACGCCTTGATAATCGGAGGGGGTTACCCCGAGGTCTATTTGACCGAAATCGTCCAGAATCAGAAACTGTTGTCGCAAATAGCCTCTTTCTACCTCCGAGGGGGGCCGATCTGGGCAGAGTGCGCCGGTCATATGGTACTGGGGGCGACTATAGAAAAGATAAAAACGGCCTCTGTTCATCGAGGCCATTCGACGATGGGGAAACGAGTCACCCTCGGCTACCGGTTCGTGTCGACACAAAAGTCGAATCCCCTCTTCGACAAGGGCACAATATTCCGCGCTCACGAATATCACTACTCAAAAATGTCAGATGACGGCAATGACTTTGAGTGCCTCGGTCGAAGCGGCAAAACTTCATCCGGTATCGCCGAGGCCAACTTGGTCTCTTCATATCTCCATTTTCACCTGGGATACGATCCATCCTCCGCTGATCGCTTCCTATCCAGGGCACTCGCCTTCAATGAGGCAAAACGGAATAGCTAGCAAATACTGACGATCGTCAGTTAAACGAAGCGATGATATAGAGTCTCAATCCAGTGGAGTAGTTGAATTACTTCGGAGGTTGCCCAACTGGGCGCTTACTATTGTCGGTCGGTGGAGAAATGCGGGAAGGCCGATTGGCAGTACAACTGCCATTCCCGCCGAGAATGCGAGATGTGGAACAAGATATGGAATCTGAGGGCAAGAAGTATCTCTGTGGAGTTGGCGTAGGACCTGGAGATCCCAAGTTACTTACTCTGGCCGCCGCCGAGACGATCAGGACGGCCGACCTAGTACTTGCACCCACTTCGCACAAGGACGAACCTGGCAGGGCGGAAGAAATTGTCAAAAAGGCTATCGGCAACATCCCCATACGGAGAATTTTGTTCGATATGACCAAAGGTAAAAGCGGCATCGAACTTAGGAAATCAGCTGCCTTGATCGCCGCCAAAGAAATTGTCACTCTGCTTCAGCCGGGGGAAAAGGCGGCCTTTCTCACCATTGGGGACCCAAATGTCTTCTCTACTTTCAACCTCTTAGCCAACTCGGTATTAACTATCGATCCAGGGGTAGTGATATCGTCAATACCGGGAATCATGGCATTTCAGGACCTAGTAAGCAGAACGGGAATGACCCTTCTCGACGAAGAGGAATCACTGAGGCTGCTCGTCGGCCTACAAGTGGACTCTAAGGTCGAGGAAGCACTAATGGATGACTCGTCTGCGGTAGTAATCTACAAAGGCGGCAGCAACCTGTCCGCGATTGTCGAGCTGGCCAAAAAAACAGGTCGACTCGCCGAGGGTTGGATCGGTGTGAAGATAGGTCTCGAAGAGTCAGAAGTTGCCACCTTGCAGAGCGTAGGTGATGGACCTGTGGGATACCTCTCGACCGTCATTTTTCCTCCAAAACGGCACTAGCTTCGGCTTCTTAGCCAAAAAGGGCCGTCCGAGCGATTAGAGCTGGTGCACTAGGCATGCTTTGAAGCCCGGTGTTGGCTAATGGAAACATATTAATTTTTATCACCTACGATTGAGAATCGGTAGTGATGTACACCCCTCGAGGAGTTTGATGTGATCAGTTTTGTTGGTGCGGGGCCCGGGGCTATAGACCTGATAACTTTGCGTGGTCAGAAGCGGCTTGCCGACGCTGATATTGTGATTTGGGCCTCTTCGCTTATCCCGCAAGAGCTCCTCATCCATTGCAGCGAAGATGTAGAACTCTTCGACTCGTCAGGAATGACACTCGAAGATGTCCTTGCGATCTATGCCACCCGTCCAGAAGCCGACATCGTACGTCTCCACTCAGGAGATCCGTCGATATATGGGGCTATCGCCGAACAGATAGATTTTCTAGAAAAAAACAACATCGAATTCGAAGTTATCCCCGGCGTAACCTCCGCATCGGCGGCTTCTGCGGTGATCGCTAGGGAGTTCACGGTACCGGGCAAGGCACAAAGCGTCGTTTTCACCCGAATCGAAGGCAAAACCAGCGCCTCCATACCTCCAGGTGAAACGGTTGAAAACTATTCGAAGGTTGGGGGCACGCTAGCCATATTCCTCTCTGGTGCAATGCCGGAAAAACTCCAAGCAGAGCTCTTGGGTCCGGATTCGGTCTATAACCCAAACACACCCGCTTACGTCGTTGTAAGGGTGAGTTGGCCCGACCAACAGATCGTCGAGACCACGTTAGGGGAGTTGAGCAAGACCATGAAAATGGTAGGTGCAACTAGAACTGTCCTGGTGCTTGTGGGTGAGGCGTTAGCGGGTCAAGGCGAAAAGAGAAGTCACCTGTACAACCCGACTTTCGCCCATCGCTATAGAAAGCGCTCAAAGCAGGGTGATACCGCCGGGAGGCCGACCGGAAGGAGCAAGAGGGTGGTAGATTGATGGATCCAATTTCTCCCCCAGACGAAGAGGGTCTCGGCCCTAAACCCGCCGGCAAGCTAAGGAGCGGCTGGACGACAGGAACTTGCGCCGCCGCCGCAGCGAAAGCCGATCTAATAAGACAGGTCACCGGTCTGGCCCCAAAGGCCGTAGAAGTTACCCTTCCGTCAGGCATAAAAGTACCCTTCGAAGTATTTCAGGACGAATTTGGTCGTTGCTACGTCATCAAAGACGCTGGCGACGATCCCGACTGTACTCACGGTGCCCATATCACGGCTTCGGTTGAAGTGCTTGACCACCCAGGTGAAGTAGTCATCCTTGGAGGTTCGGGTGTTGGCCAGGTTACCAAGCCGGGTCTAGGGCTTGAAGTCGGCTCGCCGGCAATCAATCCCGTGCCGCAGAAGATGATTCGACAAGCGATCTCCGAGGTGACCGACCTAAAGGTCAAGGTTACCATCGTCGTTCCTGGCGGGGAAGAGATGGCCAAAAAGACGACTAATGCTCGACTTGGAATCCTGGGTGGAATTTCAATTCTGGGTACAACAGGTGTTGTAAAGCCATTCTCAACCGCATCTTTTAGGGCGTCGGTCGTCCAACAGATAGATGTAGCATCGGCTCAGGGCTCCAAGGAGATCGCCTTTGTCACTGGCTCACGCTCCGAAGAATTCGCACTAAGAAACTATCCAAGTTTGAGTGATACGGAGGTAGTAGAGGTTGGTGACTTTACCGGCGTCGCCATAAAAAGAGCCAATAAAAATCAACTTCCAACCCTTCACTGGATCGGGATGGTTGGAAAGGTCTCCAAGCTCGCTGAAGGTACTACGATGACCCATTTTCATCGATCCAACCTTGACACCACCGTGTTAGAAAGCGCAGCGAGGGAGGCGTCGGCCAACCCTCGGATAGTCCAATCCGCCCACGAGACAACTACCGCCAGACACTTCTATGAGGTCTGTGAGGCGATGGGCGATTTCAAACCAATGGAATTTCTCACATTGTGGGCGGCACAAACACTTAGCGCCAACCTATCAAGTTCCTCCACTATTGACGTCACCATGGTCGACTTTGATGCAAATAGAGCAATTTCGACCTCACCGGCCCTAAAAGGACAGGTCGAAAAATAAATTGGACGCCTTACATTGACAGAAACATCCAACGAAATAGGTGGAACGGAAATTTCCATAGTCGGACTCGCTTCCTCTGACGGCAAGTGGATCCAGCCGGCGGTAATGGAAAAAATCCGTCAGGCGAAATCGATAGTCGGTTCGAGCAGCAAGATTGCCAAGCTTTCGTGGCTAATAGAGCCGGATCAGGAAGTCTTCGAATTTCCATCGCCTATGGTCGATATTTTTGATCAGATCCCGACGATGGCTAAACCAGTAGTGGTCCTCGCCTCAGGAGATCCGGGGTATTTCGGAATAGTTCGATTGGCAGGAGAACGGCTCCCAAAAAACTCATTTGAAGTATTTCCAAGCGCATCCTCCGTGGCATGGGCCTTTGCCCGACTCGGAACCAACTGGGAAGACGCCAGGGTGATTTCATTTCATGGAAGAAATCAGAATGACTCACTCGATGAGCTAGCCAACGTACTAAATAACCCGAGCACTATGAAGCTCGCCCTCATCTCCTCACCAACCTACGACGGCCGGGCTTTAGGCCAGACAATTGCCACCATGGCAACTGATGAGTGGGAAATCCACATCTTTTCTGACTTACTTTCAGAGCAAGAGAGCCACTTCGCCTATTCTACAAGGGCCTATTCTACAAGGGCCTATTCTACAAGGGCCAATTCTACCAAGAGCAGCCCCCAGGAACTGGAAAGTCAACTAGCGGGGAAAAATCTGGATTTCGCAGTGGTCGTAGCGATCAGAAAATCGGATCGCTACGACAAAGTCCCTCGGAGGCCAACGACTTCTTCCCCTCTTCAAAGGATTTCACACCTTAATCGCCCGTCGGCTTTTTCCTCCAGAGCGTTTATAACCCAAGACAATCCTTTTACTAAACCCGAGGTCAGAGCGGTGATACTTTCAAAGCTCCGCATCGATTGGCTTGAACCGAACGCCCAGCTAGTAGACCTGGGTGCCGGAGTCGGGACGGTCGGGATATCAGCATTAGCCTTGAGACCTGACCTCAATGTCACCTTCGTCGAGAAAAATCCCCACAGGCTGGACATCATTCGCAGAAATCTCGACCTGTTCGGCTTTACCGGAAACTTAATCCAAGGTGACAATTGCGAATTTCCTGAAGTTATCTCGAACTCCGAAGCTATCTTCCTGGGTGGAGGTTCCTCTGACTTCGAAAGGGTTGAGTCACTCGTCCCGCATAATTCCAGTTTCGCTGTTGCCTCCGCCTCATTAGAACACGCAAACAGGGCCGGGGCACTCTTGGGAAATCTCTGCCAAGTGTCAGTTTCTCATTCTGTAAGCCTGGCCGACGGGACACTGCGTTTAGTCTCCGATAACCCGGTCTTTATCTCCTGGAGAGAGCTAAACCAACATGACACATAAGAACACCGCTGGGAAACCCAGGTTGATTTGCCTTTATCTTTCCGAAAAGGGGCGAGTTTTAGCTAATAGGATATCTCCCACGACCCTACCACTGTCCGAAGTGAAAATTGGTGAGGTCTTCACCAGCTTCGACCAGATCGTATTTGTAACTACGGCGGCGATTGCAGTTAGGTCAATTGCCCCGCACATTAGCTCAAAGGCTACGGACCCTTCGGTGGTATGTGTTGATGAAGATGGCTACTACGCCATACCACTGCTCGGTGGTCATCGGGGAGCAAACGCACTTGCCAAAACAATTGCGGCGACTATTGGAGGAGAGCCAGTCATTACAAACCCATCCGACCGAAGCGACACCTACACCTTGAACAGTTTTGCCGGATACCATGCTGTCGGCGATATACCTCACTTTCAGGCGCAGCTGAACTCCGGGATTCGCCCGAAAGTCACAAATTCGACAGGGTGGCCACTCCCCGCGGCATTAGCCGATTCAGCCACCTCGGTCGACGGTCCAGAGATCCTAATTTCAATCGCCAGGCCCGACTTAGCGCACCTTAGGCTGGTTGGATCGGTCCAACTCATCCCCGAGTTACTGGTGGTGGGAATCGGGTGCTCCAGCGACGCGACCCCGGAAGAAGTCGCCTCGGCCCTAGAGGCAACGATGATCGAGTCAAATCTGGCCAACGAAGCTATCTCCGCCTTCGCGACAATTGATATTCGCAAAGATCACCCGGCCATTGTCGCCCTAAAGCACCCAACCATTTTCTTCGATAGCTCCCAGTTAGCCCAAGTAGTAGTCCCCAATCCGAGTAGTGCAGTGCTTGGTGCGGTTGGAAGCGCCTCCGTTGCTGAGGCAGCTGCAATCCTTGGGTCTGGATCGCCCGACGGCTTGATTGTTTCAAAAAGAAAGTTCCGGGCGGTCACCGTAGCCGTGGCCCAGCGATCAGCTAAGCCCGGTCGATTGTTCGTAGTTGGCCTAGGTCCGGGCAATCCCGACCTTAGGACATTGCAGGCCGCAAAGACCATAAGCCACGTCGAAGTAGTTACCGGCTTCGGACCATATGTTGACCTCTGTAGTGACCTTCTAAGTCCCAACCAGAAGGTCAAAAGGTTTCCGATTGGCGAAGAAACTCACCGAGTGGACTTTGCCATCGACTCGGCCATCGCCGGTTACGAAGTAGCACTGGTTTGCTCCGGGGACCCGGGGGTATTCGCGATGGCTAGCCTCGCCTTCGAGAGGGCAGAAATCCTCGGCTTCGATCCAACTCTAATTACCGTGGTGCCTGGGGTAACTGCGGCCCTAGCGGCTTCTGCGGTCGTGGGGGCCATCCTTGGGCACGATCACGCGTATATTTCCCTTTCTGATCTAATGACTCCGTGGAAAGTCATCGAAGAAAGGGTTAGTGCAGTGGCCCGGGCGGACCTCGTTGCGGCATTCTATAACCCAAAATCAAGTCGAAGAATCTCGCAGCTCGACAAGGCGATCGGAATCATTGCTGGATTTAGGCCCGCAACAACGCCAGTCGTGATAGCAAGGGCGGTAGGACGAGATCACCAATCGGTAAAGATTGTCCGACTTGGAGACTTTCGAAGTGACGAAGTGGATATGGAAACCCTAGTGATCGTCGGTTCAACGACATCAACCTTCGCTGGGATACGGGCGTACACCCCACGAGGATATAGCGAGAAGAAATGAACTCACAGATGCCTAAGAAGTTGTGACCAGACCACTGATGGATTCGATTCAGGCAATTCAGGCAATTCAGGCAATTCGTGCAATGCCGATCTTTGAAATTGCCATCGCAGACTCCTGCACCGCTTGTGGCTTATGCATCCTGACCTGCCCGACCAGGGCGCTCCAGCCGTCGCCGTATCGACCAGGGTTCCTAGCCGAAAACTGCACCGGTTGCCTTTACTGCCTAGAGGTGTGCCCACGGGGCTCCATAAGTATCAATTGAAACCTAGAAAGCAAATGCCATGCCACATCCAATAGAGGAGCAGTCGTACCAAATACTCGGGAACCGTCTCGATTTCGCTCCACTCGATGACGACAGTGCAGAGATCGTTGCACGAGTGGTCCATTCGACTGCAGATTTGGACTTTGCCAGGACTATGGCTATTACCAGCGATTTAGTCACCTCTTCACTAAAGTTGCTCCAGGATCACAAACCAATTGTGGCTGACGTCTCGATGACAAAATTTGGTATTAGCTCCAAGGAGTCGATCTCAGCAATTGCGGAACAGTTTGACCTCTTGGAAAATAGAACTCGAAGCTACTCCTCAATGTTCAAAGCAGTGACCAAATTTGCCCCCGCAATATTCGTGGTCGGTTGCTCACCGACCTCCCTGGAGGCATTACTTGACCGCGCCGAGCTACTTGAAGGCTCGGTGGTAATTGGTATGCCAGTTGGGTTTGTAGGGGCGGCCGAATCAAAACTACGCCTGAGAAATTCGAAACTTGAGTTTGTTACAAACAGTGGCGAAAGAGGTGGTTCCGCAGCCGCAGCCGCTGCAATGAATGCGTTGATCCGCATCTCTAACGGCCAGCGATACATCAAGGGCGGTCGCATTGTTGGACCATATCAAACTACAAACGGAGTATCCAATGAACTGGGGAACTAATTCAGCACCAGCTAATTTCAACCTAGCGAACTCGGACCGATCTAGCCTAATTCCAGACGACGTGGAGGCTATTTTCGTCATGGGGCACGGCACTAAGTCCGTTGATGGCAGAAGCCAGTTTCTCGAAGCGGTTGAATGCCTACGGGCGTCAATCAAACAACCAGTATTTTCGGGCTTTATCGAGCTTTGTGAGCCAAATATGTATCCGGCGATGGATGAACTTCTAGCAACGAATCCAGAATCCATCGTTGTCGCACCACTTATCCTCCTTCCGGCTGGCCACCTGAAGGACGATGGCGCCGAACTGGTCAACTACGTGCGCACGAAGTCGCCTCAGGTAGATGTGGCATACTCCCGAGATCTTGGCGCCCACCGCTCGATACTTGATACCATTACGGCCCGTATCCAAGCGGCCAATGGCGGTCCCGATGCGGCGGTCCTGCTGGTAGGGAGGGGATCATCAGACCCTGACGCCAATTCCGAACTCTTCAAGATTTCACGGCTGGTTAAAGAGTTCGGAGGCTTCATCGAGGTCGAAACGAGTTTTATTTCCCTCGCCCTTCCATCGGTAATAGAAGGATTAGATCGCTTATACGCCTTGGGTCGCCGAGACATAGTCGTTCAGCCTTACTTCCTCTACCGCGGTGCCCTATTGGATCGGATCTACGCTCAAGCAAATCAATGGGTCACTAATCACCCGGATTGCACAATTTCGCTAGGAAAAGAGATCGGGATCGACGACAGTGTAACCCAGGTCCTAATTGAGAGAATTGCTCAGGCTTCTCGAGTTCCCATACTTATGAGCTGCGATATCTGCATATATCGCCATCCAATTTCATTTCGGGGTGGTAACTAGCTAAGCCAGTGGCTGGGTGTCACACCCTGATGCCCGGGTCGGAACCCTATGGCACTGGGGTAGTTCTTTGCCAAATCCCCTAATTGCCATGCCAACAGAGCGAAACGAGGATATCATTAGCGTGGTTTAGGCCGAGTTTTTTTGGGGGGAAAATGGCAATAATGAACACACAGCTAAATACCTGGCTGATGTTGGATCACGCTAAGAAGCACTTTGGAGAGGTAGAGATCGTCACTCAACTTTCTCCTACTTCGACCCATCGATACACCTACAGCGACATGGTCGAGCGTTGTTTCAAACTCATGAACGCCATCGAAAAGATGGGATTGGAGCCCGGATCACGGATTGCTACAATGGCCTGGAACGGCTACTACCACCTCGAGTGCTACTTTGCGATACCGTCACTAAAGTACGTACTTCATACGCTGAATTCAAGACTCTCTCCCGCCGACCTAGTTTTCATTATCAACGATGCCAACGATGAAGTAATATTTGCTGCTCCTGACCTATTGCCACTGCTAGAAGCCATTCAGGATGAAATACCTACGGTAAAGAGTTTCGTTGTTTTATGCGACAAGCTTCCAGAAACTACCTTGCGGGGGGCAATATCCTACGAGGAACTTATTGCGGGCGAGGAGGCGACCCACTCCGTCTTAGATATCCCCGAAGACACGCCCTCTAGCCTCTGCTACACGTCTGGCACCACAGGAAGACCCAAGGGAGCGCTATATACCCACCGGTCAACGTACCTCCACGCTCTCGGAGTGGCCCTGCCTAGCGGAATGGGCATCTCGCCCAGCGATGCAGTGCTCCCAATCGTGCCAATGTTCCATGCTAACGCCTGGGGCTGCGTCCATGCCTCGGTAATAGTTGGAGCCAAGATTGTCTTCGCAGCTACTCCTCTTGACCCAGCAAGCCTCGTAGATTTCTTAACTGAAGAAGAGGTGACCTTAGCCGCCGGCGTACCAACGGTTTGGATCCAGCTAGCCGAAGAACTTACGCGCCGCAAAGCGAAATTACCGATGCTGAGAGAAATCGTCTCCGGGGGGTCGCAACCACCGAGGCCCCTCATCGAGAGGTATCGGGAAGAATTCGGTATTCCAATCACTCAGGCTTGGGGAATGACCGAAACCTCACCTCTGGCATCCATGGCGCGACCGAAACACTCCTTGAAAGGTCTTGGCAGCGAAGAGCGGCTTAACAGAATTGAAACCATGGCTGGCCTACCCGTTCCTGGTATATCGGTGTCGATCCGCGATGCAAACGGGGATGAGGCGCCCTGGGACTCTAAAACAATGGGTCAACTCTATGTAAAAGGCGCATGGGTCATAGATAGCTACCTCTCGGGACGGAGTCCAGAATCCTTTACCCCTGATGGTTGGTTCGCCACTGGAGACGTCGCCATAGGAACACCAGACGGCTACTTCAGCATCGCTGATAGAACCAAGGACATGATAAAGTCCGGTGGAGAGTGGATCTCCTCAGTTGAGATGGAGGGCGCCATAATGGGAATGCCAAACGTCCTTGAAGCGTGCGTGATTGCAATTCCCGACCCGAAGTGGCAAGAGCGGCCCCTCGCAGCCGTCGTCCCAAGGGAAGGAGCGACCATTACCTTAGAGGACGTCCATTCACACCTTACAAAGGCAGGCTTTGCAAAGTGGCAGCTTCCAGACCGTCTAGAAATCATCGACATGGTTCCAAGGACGTCGGTTGGAAAGTTCGACAAGAAGGTGCTGAGGTCTAAGTTTGGCGATTGAATCGTATTCTAGAATGACCTTGCATGGACATAGAAGATATGGGTAGAGTTTTTCAGATTGAAGACCGGGTACTGCTCGCCGACACTGATCCAAACGGTCGGATGCGCCTAGATGCTGTATCTCGAGTCCTTCAGGACGCAGCGACTTTGGATGTCGAAAGTACCAGCCTGACCAAAAAAGGCCCCTGGGTCATCAGGTGGATGGAAATGACCGCACATGGCCTGCCCCGATACTTGGATGAGTTGGCGATAGAAACCTACTGTTCAGGTTTGGGGAGGGCTTGGGCCGAAAGGTCAACCGTTATAAAATCCAGGTCCGCCTCGGTCAGGGCGACTGCCAACTGGGTTCTGCTCGATGATCTTGGAAGGTCTCCAATTCGGCTTTCCGAAGAGTTTCTATCTCTTTACGGTCCGTCGGCGAATGGTAGGACATCGAGCCCGAGACTCCGCCTTCTACAACGCCTGAATGATTCCAAGCCTTCAGAAAAGCTTGTAATCCCCTTACGCTTTTGCGATCTTGACATCATGGGTCACATGAATAACGCTGTCCACCTAGCCTTAGTAGAAGAGTCGCTCTATCAGCTCGATCTGAAACTCCTCGATGAATTTAGCTATCGGATAGAGTTCCTAGCTGAAATCGAGCCGAAAGCACCTGTTGTCATTGAGCTTCGGGACTCTGATAGTTCCACCCTGTTAGCACTTGTCCAAAATGAAGCTACAAAATCAATAATTGAACTATCTCAGGTGATCCAGTAGGACCTCATTCCGAGCCAGCTGGACGTCCGCAAGTCTCGGCCCTTCCCCGGATCCCGGCACTTCAAGAACAACATTCGCATTCCTAAAGACGTCTTGGCTCATCAAGTTTCGTAGTCCAGTCAATCCGATGAGTCCCTCACCGAGGTTCGCATGCCTATCGGTTCCTTTTCCAAGGGGGACCTTTGAGTCGTTGAGATGGACAACTTCGGGACTTCCAATCGTTCTGACGATATCCTTGGCCAAATCTCCAGCAAGACTTGGAGAAGAAAAGTCGTATCCTGCTGCAAAAAGGTGCTGTGAATCCATACACACGCCAATCGCAGCCCTTTTGCCTACTTCTTGCATCAACCAGGCCAACTCTTGTAAAGTAGCTCCGATGGTACCACCGGCTCCAGCTGTATTTTCCAACAGGAGTTTCGCTTCACCTGCACCAGCCTCAGCGGCGGTAGAAATGGAATCGATCAACTCGCCAGCTAACCTTTCCAGCCCCTCACCCCTATGACTTCCAGTGTGCAACACTACGTATGGAATTCCAGCCAACCTAGCCGAGCGCATTGTGGCGAGGAGCAGGTCAACAGATTTTCCTCGAATCTCCTCGTCTGGAGAGGCAAGGTTAATGAGATAAGAAGCATGTACTACTGCCAGGGTCCCGCTGGCTTCCATTTCGGCTCGAAATGCCATGGTTTCAGCAGCGGACGGTGCCCTAAATGCCCATGACCTTGGACTCGATATAAAAAACTGGACAACATCCGCACCAATATCTGATCCACGCTGAAGAGATTTTGCCAATCCCCCAGCGGACGACACATGACCGCCAACTCTCAACTTGCCTCCCCATCAGCGCACTCCATCATGAACCTACTCCCTCAACCGTCGATCATGCGAGACTCGACCACTAAAAGGGTAAACTGGACATCGACCTCAACACTATCGATCGACTTTTTCCAAAAGTAGTAAATTGGCGTAGAGATCAAAAGTAGGGCTTCCAGTTCTACGGCAATAACAGCAAACAACCAATTAGGCACTAGTCTCATTTGGGCGGTAACTCTGATTTCACATAGAAATGTAAGAGTTCCGCCATTCTCAGGGAAAAGAGCCAACAGAGGCCGGACAAGAGTAGGTCATGTCGTCAAAGATTGAAGTCGAGCTGACTAGCGATCGACAGGATGGAACCTGGACTTGGCGCGCAGCAGGCGCCAAGGCACCAAAGGGAACGTTAAGTACAGCTTTGCTCTATCAAGGGGCAAAGATAGGGGACATCGTAAAGGCTGAAGTTGTTTTCGCAATGGATGGCATAGAGGTTGAAGCGGTTTATCCGCCTAAATCGAAGGCCCAGCCGGAAAATATTATCACCGTTATTTCAAAAGAACCCAGAGAGCTAATCACCTCTAACGTATCAAAACGTAGAGGAAACGAACGTCGTGGTGACGATGCGAGGCGCCCGCCAAGAGGTGAAGGGCAACGAGACGACCGCAGGGATAGAAGGCCAAGAACCGAGGTCAAGGATTCTGGCGGCACTTCCGAAAGAAACGCGACATCTGCGGCAGGCGAGCGCCAAAGATCTGAAAGGCCACGTGGAGATAGAAGGCCGCCTCAGGATCGCGGTCCACGGCAAGAGCGACCGTCAGGAAATTCAGCTTCGCAAACTGCTCCAGATCAGCGCTCTACGCGTACAGCCAGGTCCCAGGCGGACAGGCCGTCAAGACAACTTGCCGATAGGTCCGCAAAGTTACAAGTTGGAAATCGGCATCGAATTGCACTGATCAATTCTCTCCCTGAAGAGCACCGAATTATTGCGGAGCAGCTTTCAAAAGGTGGACTTTCGGCGGTAAGAAGCGCGTTAGCAGCCGCCAATGATAAGGCGAGAAGCGATGGGAAACCTGAGGCCCAGGAAGGCCCAGTCCTAAAAATTGCAGAACAGCTTGATCCCCAAATGAAACTGGCCTACTGGTTCGACCGTGCAGACGCAATCAATAAAGATGTCTCAAAGGTTTCACTACGCGACATTCGATCAGTCGTTGCCGCAGCCGAACCACTTTCGAAAGACGATCGAGTTCGGGAACAGGCGGAAGCGCTGAAGGCCCTTTGGAAGGAGATGTCCGAAAAGACCGTCACCGACTGGTTGAAATCCATTTCAGATTCTCTCGACGAGAATCGGCTGATTCGGGCCCTTAGACTCGCCTCCCGCCCACCAGAGCCCACGGCAAAGTTTCCGGCGGACCTTGCATCGAGATTGGTTGAATCAACCAACGCAGCGATGGCCGCGGATACTCCGCCTGAAAGATGGCTCTCCGTTATGGATGCGCTTTCCGAATCGCCAATCCGCAGACAGGTAAAGCCGATAGCGCTGCCCGATGGTGCCACGCCAGAACAACTCGACATCGTAAAACAGGCCAGTAGCAGGATCCCAGCACTTACGGAGATGCTGGGTATATCTATGCCTCCACCTCCTCGGCCGCGACCAGCAAGGCCTGGATCGCCTAAAGTTGGCCAGGCAAAGGGCAGGTCAAATATCTCTCCCGTTACTGAGGCTCCCGTTACTGAGGCTCCCGTTACTGAGGCTCCCGTTACTGAGGCTCCCGTTACTGAGGCTCCCGTTACTGAGGCTCCGTAGTACGCGATCATCTTGATCGAGAAGCGGCCGCCGAAGTCGGTAAAATGCCCGTCCGTAACCTCATTTAGATATGATTCATCTAAGGAGACCGCTCCGATCCCTCGCTGGGATTATTAATTGATTCGAGGGGCCGGAGTGGCCCCTCGAATCGTATTTTATGGCACAACTGCCACCCAGCTATGGATAGGAGCTACAAACACCTTCTAGTTTGCTTGTAGTCATCGATTGGCATCAGCACTTCGGGCATAGATTTCCACGGTACCCGAAAACCGCTTACGCCGAGCAAAAACATTGGAAGGCGAGTAAAAGCCCTGGCACCTGGGAGACTAAGCAAAACTTCGGTATAGGTACTTTCAAGCAGTTACACCACTTTTCGAAGCAATTCCAGGCTGAGAATTAGGCGCAGAATTACCTTGACCCTTACTTCCTGGTCCGGATTGAAAAGCGACAACCCTAGTCAAGACGTTATTCTTCTCAATTAACCGGGCATGAAGTTTGATTCCTGCGCCAAAGTCGGTCTGCATTTGTTGTAGGGAAAGCTTCCCAAACTTAGTGCTCTGGCTGATACTTTCCGTAATACTAACGCCAGCTGGACCCGCGATAGTAATGGAAGTAGGCGAAAGCCCAGTCACCAACCCCCTGTCAAAGGAAAACGTAATCGTCTTTCCAGAATGACTTGTCCTGGCCACCGTCACCTCTTGACCTCGCATTAGCCAGGGTAACCAGCCCTTGCCGGCACCTTTTACCGTCGTAGTTGCACGATTTAGAGCTACCGGCGCTACGATGCTGGTCGGACCGGTTGACGACACATTCGACATAGCAGGTGACAATCCCAAAGCGGCTAAGCCGCCCATCATGGCAACTCCACCTACGGCAAAGCTTAAGCGTTTTTTAGTGATAAAAGTTGCAAATTTCATATCATCAGTATGGTATGGCTATGTAAGTGAGCTATTACTAAATCATTATGAAAGTGTTAGGTGATTCACAAGTGACGCCAGTCGCAGCGTCTTAAGTAACTGCTGCGCTTCAAATTCAGCTCCATTGCCGCCCGACTTGGAATGATAAACAAGGCTAAGGTCATATCAAGGCAAGGATAAAGGGGAGTCAGTGGAAGAAGTTCTTAGGGCGGAAACTATTGATCATGTGCTGATCATCACCATCGATAGACCCGAAGCTAGAAACGCTATTAACCCAAAGGTAGCACAGGAGATTGAAGGTCAGCTTGATCGACTGGAACTGGATCAAAATCTATGGATCGGAATACTCACTGGTTCCCCGCCAGTCTTCTCTGCCGGGGCCGATTTAAAGGAAATTGCCGCAGGAAATGGCGACAAGCTGTCCACTACAAAGGGAGGATTTGCCGGAATTGCCAGAAGGCAACGGAGAAAGCCCCTTATCGCCGCGGTGGAGGGTCCCGCACTAGCAGGAGGCTGCGAAATAGTCCTTGCCTGCGACCTGATCGTGGCCAGCAACCAAGCCACCTTCGGATTACCAGAAGTAAAACGATCGTTGGTAGCGGGGGCAGGCGGACTCTTTCGACTCTTTGACCGACTTCCAGCGAGTATCGCTACCGAAATGGTTCTGACTGGAAATCCGATCACCGCAGCCATGGCAACCCAACACGGGATGATAAATCGACTTTGCCAAGATGGAACTGCCCTAGAAACCGCTCTCGGCCTTGCTAGGCAAATCTGCGAAAATGCACCGCTTTCCGTTTGGGAATCGCTTGGAGTAATGCAGTTCGCTCAGAGACACCGCGACTCAGAACTCTTCAAAGCATCCAGCGATGCCCTGATGAACGTAATGAATTCCGACGACTTAAACGAAGGTCTCCAAGCGTTCATAGAAAAACGTCCCCCCAAATGGGTCGGGAAGTGACCGACAAATGACATCGATCGGCATTGGGGCTGAATCTTGACATACCATGACGGCCGACCCTTGAACAAGGGGAAATAGACCCACGCGTATGCCAATGGAATCAACGTAGGTCGATGGAGTGATACTTCTTCAGCGTTAATTCAACTCGTGCTAGCGGGTCAGGCCGTCTTGGCTGGTGGGAAGAGATTAATTTCACGAAGCAGACCAACTACACCGTCCGCCAGATCCAAACCACCCACCATTGTTATTTCGAACCATCGGGCATCCTTAGCGTCATCACCGGCAACAGGTAAGTTCCCCGAAAGATCCGGGTTGACGAGTTCCACATAGTAATCAATGATCAAGTATCTGCTTTCCTCATTGTGAACTTCAACCCAGCCCGCAGGTGTAGTCGCCCTTGCTAATACACCTGTCTCTTCAAGGAGTTCGCGTTCTACCGCTTCTTGCAGGGTCTCCCCTGGTTCCAGTTTGCCTCCTGGTGGTGCCCACTTGCCTATCCCGATGCCCCTGCCCCGCTGCACCAAAAGGATTTTTCCATCACAAACGACAATCGCCGCAACCGCTATTTTGAGGTCCATTGGTCCCCTACCCGCTCCGGCTGTCGAAACCAGCCAGCGATAGTTTCAGCACCAGCAGCCTGGCTTTAAAACCAAGCCCCTCGAGCAGATTCTTCACTTCACGTGCGCCAGGCAGGGCAAGCGCATCGAGACTCTTTAAACCCCGGGAAAAAGCCAACTTGACAACCGCCTCAAGCAATGCCTCGCCAACACCTATTCGCCTAGCTCCTGGTTCCACATAGATTTGATCCACTGTTCCAGTATCGTTAGGTCCAAAAACCACCGAACAGTAGCCAACTATACACCCATCGATTTCGCCGACTACCAAAACCGTGCTTTCTTCGACTTCAGATGCAGCGCCAACGGTTCGCACAAGCTCCTCGCCTCCTCGGAGGTTCGACACCTCGGACAGGAAATGCATCTGTAAATCTTTGACCGCGGGTTTGTCCTCCGAAACTTGGCGTCTCACGACCAAATGGGGGAACTCACTTGAAGTCACTATTAAACCCAGACAAAACCTTCAAGAGTCAGAAGCCTCCATGCCCGCAAAGTCAAGCCACCCGAAGACAACTCTAAAATTACGGACTTCTATCCACCCATCAATACTCACCGAAACAGCATACGGCATTGACCCGCAAAGTTGAATAAACGGAGGATAGCAGCTAATCGCCTTGTTGCGCAATGCGATTTTCACGAATCTCAGAAAGGCGATTCAGGATAGTTCTTCGTCTCCTGCCAGCTAGTTCGTATCCCTCAACTTCGGCGAGCTCCTCTTCGCCGAGAAGTTCGAGGTGTCGTATTACCTGAGCAGCAGTCAATTGATCGTAGTTGGCAATCGTTCCGACCACTCCAGAATTACCTGCCGATTGCGATGGCTTAGCTTCCCCAGCAGTTCTGTCCGCTGCGTTATCTCGGCTTCTATCTTCTTTATTACCGCCTGAAGCTCCTCCAAAGAGCTTCTTCACACCAGAGACTACTTCATCGACCTTCGGTCCATAGCTATGTCTCAGAAAGCCGACGGTGAGCCTACCTACCATCTCCGCCGACTGAATCTTTTCAGCAACTATTCTCTCGCCGTCTTTGGCCGCGGTAGGGACCGCCTTTGCCAAGGCTGACGTTACTCCAACCGAAAAATAGACGACATCCTTGACAAAACTTCTAGGGTCAAAACCTTCGGGACCGTAGGTCGGGCCTTCCTCTTGAGTCATGGAAGAAAACCTAGACGCAATCCCGACAGAATGAGCGCTTTGGATCGGCCAACTGGCTTCTTTTCTTCACAAGAAAGCATGACTGACATACGAATTCATCGGGCTGCCTCGGGAGCACCCTCGTTATCGTTTCTCCTCGATCATCGGCTTCTAGATCGTCATCGTCGTCGTCAATGACTACCAGGCGCTCGCGAAGTATGTCGTCGAGGCTCGCTTCGACTTCGTCTTCATCGATATCGTCAAAATCATCATCATCTTCGTCGGATTCAGCCGAGTCTTCAAGTGCCGATTCGTCATCGTCTGTCTCGAGTTCATCGTCCTCATCGTCTTCTACCTCGTCGTCTACAAGGACGTCATCGATGTCGTCTACGAGATCATCTTCAAGGACATCTACAAAATCTACGTCGTCGTCGAAATCAATATCGTCGTCGAATTCGACTTCCTCTTCCTCGAAATCCTCTTCTGAAATAAAATCTGGCTCCTCGCCAAAACCTTCGGTCTCGTCATCCTCTTCGTCTTCGAATACGTGGTCTTCGGCCAGAGGATCAAGCCCTTTGCCAACTTCCTCGACCTCATCTACTAATTCTTCGCTCTTTTTTTTCCTGGCCATCTCAACCTCTGCACAAACTGTTCGACCGAATACTAACTGCCTCGATCCAAACACCTACATATAATCGCTTCATTCCAACTTATTCTGGTAGAAATAGGCGCTTTTTCTCAGAAATTCGCCTCTCTTGTTCCAATCGACCCAACTTTTCATCATTGCCGTCGACGAATATCATCGACGCCGCAACTCGATAATGCTTCGCCTCCTCGGCTATCAACCGATGCATTTCTCGGGCAATCCTGCGGTAACTGGGATGGCCGGACGGCTGCGATCTGAGTTCGCACACGTGCATCGCTTCTCGTGCCGACATCAGCATCTGATATCTAATTCGGTACGCCATACACACCGCATAGCTAGCTACCGCCTTGGGGTAACGAAGACTCAACTCCTCATTGGCTTCACGGGAAATCTCCATAGCACGACAAAAATCATCCCCAGCGCCTGCTTCGTTCACCAAACTTGGAACGTTGTAACCCAAAGAAGTGTCGAGAGTCTGCCACTCTATCGACAAAAGTCGATGGCGCTGCATGTCCCGGAAAGACCCGTAGTCTGAAACCACGTCAAAGCCATATTGGGTCGCTTCAAAAGCCCGACCTGGTTTGTGTCTCCTGTTCGCCCTATCACCGGCGTAGACAGAAAATAGTTCATCTAGCTGGATAGCGTTCAGCCGTGACACCACTTCTCGTGCTTGGTCCATGGAGAGTCGGCTTTCGGCACAGATTATGTCTCGGGCAATCCGGGCTTCGCCATCGGGATCGAAGCTGTAGAGAGAGACTTCGACCGTACTACCATACGCTTCTTCCTTTCCAACCAGCCTGCCGACAAATTCCCTCGTGGCAGCCTTAGTCAACGAAAGATATTCGACCCATCGAAGTCCCCGGTCAGGCTGGTCCAAGCGAGATATAAAGGCGGGAACTACCTTTTCTAGCTCTGCCTTGGCCCTTTCGGCAAGAATCTTGGCTTCACTAAGCTCCGATGCCCGCAAGTGCATTATCAAACTCTCAAGCGATTGAGGGGAGCCAAATACCCCGACATTGGAAATTACACTGGCGGGAAGCACACCCCTCGCTGCGTCGAACGACGCAGCCTGTGCCGCGCGCACCATATCCAAGTCACTCTTATCCGACAAATTTGCTTCAAGGTATCCTCGTACCTTGGCCGCTGTGATTTCATAGAGGCCAAACACCTCATTCATCGACCTCGAGTAGGTGAGGGAATCCTCGGGGCTCAATTCGGGCGGAACACTAAAGGGGTAGGTTCCGTCGGCCCGCTTCCCAAAGCTGAGGTACCTCGTAGACTGTTCGAGGTAGGACATCAACCTTGGCCTTTCAATCACCTTCGTCAGGACGTTTGAGACCCCTTCAAAAGCGATATGAACACCTGCCAACTGGGCAACCGAATCGTCTCCGTACTCCGCTATAACTCGCCGAAACAATTTATTGGCTCGTTCTCCACCCATTTCAAGTTGGCTTCGATCACCACTGTGGTCGATCTGGTGATAGAACTCGTCCAAAAACACCCTACGCATCGAATTCTTTGAACGCGAATACCGACTAAATAGTGCCGCCTTCACGGTCTCATTCAAATTACGCAGGCAGAAAACCGAGCCATCAAAGTTGGTAAAATAGTGATCCAAAACCTCCCGCTCATCCTCGGAAAATTCTTCAGATCTGTTGTCGCTCGTCCCCTCGTGCATAGTCGCGCCATACTAGGCGCAAGCATCAAAGTAGCCGCCAATTTATCACTATTAAAAGTGATCCGATTAGTTAAGCTCTGAGTTTGCCGCCTGTTCCGGCAGGTTACCCTGTCGTTCGAGTGACTTCACGTCAAAGTAAACCTGCGAAGAAGCCGCTACCACGCCCCTAAAAATCATTCGACACGCCTTGTCTGCACAAAGGCGAACCTCTTGAGTCGGAGCGACATCTCTAATTTGCCGAAGGAGATCCAAAAGCTGCTTTGCGTTTCGAATAAAATCGCCCGCCGGAAGCCTCTCGGGTCCCAATACTTCCAGCAAAGGCTTTCCCTGCACCCATCGGAAAATCATCCGAGAAAATCCTGCGTCTGGCTCTCGGGTAAGGGGTATTCTGGCCTTCCCTTCCATGGCAACTAAGGACTTTCTCAATTCCAGAATGCGCCTAAATCTGACAGCAACGGCGTTGGTGGGCAAACCCGGGTCTCCTCGAAATTGCGGCCGGGCTTCATAGGTTAGGGTCGAAACTAGCGCAGCAAGGCTTTCTGGCCCGAGTCCGTCAAAAAGACCCTCCTCCATAGCCATTGAGCAGAGTAGGTCGCTCTCGGCATAAAGGCGTGAAAGCCTCTCCCCCTTCTCACTGAGCTGCCAATTCTCAACGTAACCTAGGTCCTCGAGTATCTCTACTACTCGATCGAACTGTATTGCCAATGACTCTAGCTTTGACCTAACCCGTCTTGAGAGCTCAGATATACGTCCTTGGATCCTTTCTGCCTTCTTTGCCGAATTGAGGTGGGTCTTGAAATCATCACACTCTTGGAGATTGGCCTCCAGTCGCAAGAGCTCTTCATCCACGATAGGTCGATTTCTGTTGGGCCTTTCGATCTTCGGTTCGACCAGCGAATATACAGGAGATGCAAATGGAGTAAGCAGTCCGGACAGCTTCTTCTTGTATGTGGTGTCGCTCGGCGCATATGGGCGAGGCAAGGCCACCGAACCGACCATTTGGAGTAACTCCTCATGAACGCCAGTGAGACGGTGTACCCTGCCAACGCCGGATACTGCCAATATCTTTACGCGCTGATTGGATCGGACTCCCGTGGATAACACAACCACCAGTGGAAGCTTTGCCGAGTTTCCGTCGTCAATCGCAAGAACATCCCCTGGGCGCAATCTGTCGAGCCTCACCCGAGGAGGAATCGTTAACTGCCGTTCGGCCACCTGCGGAGGGTGTCTCTTAACCTTTCTGTCGAGGTAATCCCAAATATCCCCGAATCCACATTCCGCTTCACGTCGTGCTTCATCGACGCGTCGCCTCAAGCGGGCGAGTTCTGCTTCAATCTCGACTACTTCTGAATCCGATCTGAACTGCGCAAAGGAAAGGTTGAGTAGGTGTCTGACGGTGTCGGGAGCGAATCCCTTTACCAAATTTGTTGCCATGTTGTAGTTTGGACGGAACGAAGAGGTAATCGGATATGACCGTGTCGAAGCCAGAGATGCCGCTTGAGAGAAAGTTGTCGCCGGTGACCACACCACAACACAATGTCCTACTTCGTCTATACCCCTTCGACCCGCCCTCCCCGAAAGCTGAGTATATTCACCAGGAGATAGTAGGTCGTGGCGCTCGCCGTTGAACTTTGTCAATTTCTCGATCACAACGGATCTAGCTGGCATATTGACTCCGAGGCTCAAAGTCTCCGTAGCGAAAACAACCCTGACGAGGGATCTCTCGAAACAGGCCTCCACTGCTTCCCTGAATGGTGGCACCATCCCGGCGTGATGAGCCGCAATGCCCGCTTCCAGCGCATCAAGCCAAGCACTAAAACCTAAGACTTCCAAGTCAGCTGGGTCAATATTCTGGGTCCTTTCGGAAACTATTTCCCTAATCTCGCTTCGCTCGGCTTGGTTGGTGAATCGCAATCCAGAAAGCTTGACACTCCTTACCGCTTCGTCGCAGCCGTTGCGAGAGAAGATGAAGTAGATTGCGGGAAGTGCCTCCACCGATGCGAGCTTCGCGAGTACGTCCACCCTGCTCGGCGGGTAAGCCCTGGGCCTTGATCGCCTTTTGAAGATCTCTTCACTAAGCCAAGGTGCATCATAGGAATGTCCCTCAGGATTCGGCTTTCCATCCACAAATGTCGGCAATAACTCCGTCGCTCCGCTTCTCTTGTCGCCTACTATGTAGAGATGCTTGAGCTCAACGGGTCGGCGCTCCTCGATAACCGCTTCCATCGAACCTCGGACGGTCTTCATCCATGACGCAAACTCCTCGGCGTTAGAAACGGTCGCCGAAAGGCACACCAGCGATACCGTGGGCGGAAGGTGGATAATCACCTCTTCCCATACACCACCTCTGTAGGGATTCTGCAAGTAGTGGACTTCGTCCAACACGACCAGACCCAGCTTGTCAATTTCGGAAGAACCTGCATAAAGCATATTTCTCAGAACTTCTGTCGTCATGACCACTACATCGGCGTCTGGGCGAATTGAATTATCGCCAGTCAGCAAACCTACGTTTGCGCTACCAAATGCAGAGCAAAATTCGACATATTTCTGATTCGATAGGGCTTTAAGAGGCGTCGTGTAGTACGCCTTAGCCCCCTGTTTAAGCACTCGTCCAATTGCGTAGAGTCCTACCAGCGTCTTTCCTGAACCAGTGGGAGCAGCCACCAAGACCGACTCCCCTCGGTCTATTAGGTCGAAAGCTGAAAGCTGGAAATCGTCCAGTTCAAAACCGACCTGGCCCATAAATACTTCGCGGAAGCCTGAATCCAAAATTTCGAACCTAACTTGCTAAAGGAGACGCCCGCCTTCTAAGCACCAATCTACCTATCAAGATCGAGATTTCATAAAAGAAAATCAGCGGCAAAGCTAGGGCAAAGAGTGAAAACGGGTCTGAACTTGGAATAAACACCGCTGCTACGGCAAAGATAATTACGATAGCCCATCTACGCGACTGCGCCAGTTTCTTTGGTGTTACGGCGCCAAGCAATTCGAGGGAGATCAAAACCACGGGAAATTCAAAAGCCGCCCCAAAAGCTGCCATCAGAGCTAGCAGAAGATTGAGATAACTTTGTGGCGTGTAGATCGGATGTACATAAGTACCAGCCGCTCCTTGCAAAAACTGAAGTGCATGAGGGAATGCGGTATAGGCCACAAACCCCCCGAGCGTAAACAGCGATATCGACGATGAAACAAAGATAAGGGAGTACTTTCGTTCAGAGTTTTTGAGTCCTGGCGCAATAAAACGCCAAATTTGAAGTAACACGACCGGTGACGCAAAAAAGAGTCCAGCGTAACCGGCGACCTTGATTCGAAGTGCGAACCCATCCAGTGGCGACGTAACGTAGAGTTTGCACTGATTCTTTGGCTCTGCAATGCAAAGCGGGTGAAGCAGGAAAGCGAGCATATGACCATAAAAGCCATAACTTGCGATAGCAAGCACGGTTACGGCGACAGCAGATATTACGAGCCGCCTGCGAAGCTCTGCCAGGTGTTCGAGCAGCGGCATCGATCCCTTTGACTCAAGGGATCGATCAGGCGACTTCTGTTTTTTCCATATCTTAATCGTCAACGATAACTCAATTCAGAACTGGATTACCGTCCCAGAAGCCTTCTTCACCAGAAACGTCCCACCATCTCCGAACAAAGTCATTGGAGCCAACGCTAGCCGCTTTGTGCTCCGCTATCTGTCTCTGCGCTTGATAGAAAGTGTTTGGCAATACTTCCGAGGGCTGCTCTTGGGGGTTACCCATGCTTTGACCGGAAAATAGCCCGTTCGGCTTTTGGGCAGATTGCGCCGGAGAACCACCAAATATCGATCCTACGGCTCCACCGATTGAAAAGGGGTTGGAGGTCTGTCCCCTGAACTGCCCGAATACATCCTTTATTGGATCGATCTGCTGCGTTATCTGACTTGTTATCCCAGTAGACACCCCAGTTATACCGCCCAAGGCATTGTCCACTTCGGATTTTAGGCGATCTCTCATCGACCGGAACTCATTTAGATACTTGCCAGCCTGCCTCATGAAGTGTGGTAGCTTCTCTGGCCCCAATACTATGAGGGCTACCACGAGCACTATCAATAATTTGCTGGGATCGAAGCTCACAAAATCATCTTAACCACTGCTGATCTCCACAGCCGATGCGTTGAGGCACTTTAACTTTCTGGTCAGTCAGTCACATACTCACCAGTTCAAGGAGTAGACCCCCCAATGCGGTCCCGAATTCAGGTCTACTTAGATTTGGGAAGATACAAATAAGCATTTACGCCCGAAAAGCTACTCACCTTCGGAGCCGAAGTGACGGGTGAGATTCTTCATTTCGCTCACGAGTTGCTCGCTCCAGTTACCGGAATGTAGTTGATAATGAAATTCAATCAGGTCATCGAATCCGATCGGCGCACCAGCATGCTGCTCGTAGAGCTCCTCGGGAAGTGACCAGAAGGAGACCGCCACCCCAGTGCTTACGAGTAGCTCTACTACTTGCTTGTCGGTCTGCTTCGATACCAGTAACTCACAAGCGGGGCATTTAAAGCCGTAAGAAGCTTCGCCAGTGGTAGAACAGACCATGACCTTCAGCAGCCTCGGAGAAAACTCCACGTCGCCACAGGTAGGACAGGTCGCCCTAATTATTGGCATTGCGACTCCCTTCGCTTTGCATCATCCTAAATCCATTATCTGTATCGGCAGAATCGACGATTTTTTTAGGGATTTCTCCTAACAACCCGAAGGACCATCTTGTGCGTCCCTACCAGTAGAGGTGGAACTGGGAAAGAGGATAAAAAATGAGTTCCACCCTTCCCACTATAAGCTTTTCAGATATCGGGCCAAATACTCGGGAGTCCTTAGAGTTGCCACGATTGTCTCCCATCACAAATACTTCGCCAGCCGGAATTGTTTGAGGCGTGATGCCGAAAGTCTTGGTATCCGGTGGGAGCCACGGCTCGGGCAACTTTTTCCCATTTATGTAAACCGATCCCCCAGAAGAAGAAATCCTTTCACCAGGTAACCCTATAACCCTCTTCACGAGGTCCTTGATGCCAGGGTCGCCGGTATCGGCGGGCGGAGTCCGAAAAACGATCATGTCGCCACGATTTACCTTGTGAAGGTCGTAGCTCAGCTTGTCTACGAGAATCCGATCCCCTATCTGAAGGGTAGGTAACATGGAGCCGGAAGGAATGAAAAAGGCCTGAAACACAAATGCCCGAACCCCAAGGGCTACGACAGCTGCGACGATAACGAGGGCTGTCCACTCTTTGATGACTCTCGAGCGATTCGACTTTCTTGTCACCCGGTGAGTACGAACTCCGGACGTATTCGTAGAACCGTCTCCAAGTGGCCGATCCCGGGTCGCAGAATCGCCGACGGCTTCTTTTTCAACTAACGGCTGATATGTATCTGCTGGGTTCGAATCGGCCGGATTCTGTTCCTCTGGGGATGAGCTTTCTGGTGGTTGATTCAAAACGTCTCCTACAGGCTTTCAATTAACCTGTCTACTCTTTCGTCTTCACTCTTGAAGGGGTCTTTTAGCATTACAGTACGTTGGGCCTGATCGTTCAGTTTCAGATGAACCCAGTCAACAGTAAAGTCGCGCCTCTTCTCCTTTGCTTGTCGTATAAATTCTCCCCGAAGTTTGGCTCGAGTGGTCTCGGGAGCAAACTCCATCGCTTTATCTATCGAATCATCATCGGTCAGACGCTCACAAAGGCCAGCCCTCTGAAGTCGATAGAAAATACCTCGCTCCCTAGAAATATCATGGTACTGGAGATCTAAAAGAGCTACCTGAGGATGTGCGAGTGAAACTGAATTCTTGACCCTGTAGGAATCGATGAGGTTCTGCTTGATAACCCAATCGACCTTTCCCGAGAGTTTTCCTGGATCACTCGCTAGGCCTTCTACGCACTCCCTCCACATCGAAAGGGCCTTCATTTCTTCTGGTGGTAGACCTTGCGAATCTGAATATCGAATGGCCCTTTCAAGGTATTCGCTCTGAATCTCAAGGGCACTTAACTCCCTACCATTGGCCAACCTGACCTTTCGCGAACAGGTAGTATCGTGAGAGATTTCTCTTATGGCCCTAATCGGATTCTCTAAGGTCAAGTCCCTAAGGACTACCGATGGGTCCTCAAGCATGCGGAGCATGATCGCAGCGGCACCAATCTTTAAAAACGTGGTGTACTCGCTCATGTTCGAATCTCCGACGATGACATGCAGTCTCCTAAAACGCTCTGCGTCGGCATGGGGTTCGTCACGGGTGTTTATGATGGGCCTTGACCTGGTGGTCGCAGATGAGACACTCTCCCATATGTGTTCGGCCCTCTGGGAGATACAGAAAATCGGGCCCCTCGCCGTGACAAGAACCTTTCCGGCGCCAGCGTATATCTGGCGTGATACAAAAAAGGGAATTAGAACCTCGGCGAACCTGGCAAACTCATCTCCCCTTGTGGTGAGGTAGTTTTCATGGCAACCGTAGGAGTTTCCTGCCGAATCAGTGTTATTTTTGAAGAGGTAAATAGTGCCCCTAATCCCCTCTCCCCTCATCCTTGCTTCCGCAGAATCAACCAGTGAAGCTAGGATCCTCTCGCCGGCCTTGTCATGTGTGACAAGGTCTACCACTTTGTCACATTCCGGGGTGGCATATTCAGGATGCGAACCAACGTCGAGGTAAAGACGCGCACCATTCTCTAGGAACACATTCGACGACCTACCCCAGGAGACCACTTTGCGAAAAAGATACCTGGCTACTTCGTCTGGCGAAAGACGCCTCTGACCCCTCAGGGTGCATGTAACTCCGTACTCGTTCTCTAACCCGAAGATCCTTCTATCCGGAGGCCGCACCTCGGAAATATCGCTCACCGAGGTCCCTATGCCAGTAGTTCGTCAAGTTGAGACTGACCGAGTCGTGAAAATGCCCGCCTTCCATTGGATTCTGACAGCACTGCCGCTTCAAGTTCCGAGACTGGTATCTTCCGTTCTGGTCCTGCTAGCGCGGCGACACTCGCTCTCAAAGCTTCCTTCAGGTTCCAATCCTTTTTAAAGGTCGCCGAGAATCTTTCTGAAATCGTCTCTGAATCGCCACCGATGACCGAAAAATTGCTCTCGTCCATGACCGTACCATCGTAAAGAATATGGTAGAGCTCACCGACTTGGGTCAAAGGTGCCAGCTCAGCAACGAGAATTTCCACCTCCATAGGCTTCATCTCGTGAGTAAAGACCTGGCCCAAATACTGTGCGTAGATGTTGGCAAGGCTCCTTGCGTCGACATCATCCCTAGAGTACGCATACCCCTTGGTGTCAGCATGCCTCACCCCTGCGACCCGGAGCTGGTCAAACTCGTTGTATTTGCCCACGCCCGCAAAGGCAATTCGATCATAAATCTCGGATATCTTGTGGAGAGACTTCGATGGGTTTTCAGCACAAAGCAGCACTCCCCCCTGGTAGACGGTACCTATTAGGGCCCTGCCGCGGGCGATGCCCTTGCGGGCATAGTCAGCCCTATCCTTCATCACTTGCTCAGGGGCTACGTAAAACGGCATCGTCACTGTGCAACGCCCCTATCGGCCCTATCCGCCAGCACCTGCTGTGTCAATTCTGCGATCTCCTCATCGGTAACACGTTTAAAGCCCGGCTCAGAAACCGTCGCAATGACCGGATATATACCTCGCACCGGATCTGGTCCGCCGGTAGCCGAATCCTCTTCAGCAGCTTCCAAGAGCGCCGAGATGAGCAACTTCACCGCCGAAGTCTCATCCAGCTGATCTCGGTATCCTAGCTTGATCGTAGCCTTTGCATCTCGACCCCCCGAACCGGTGGCATGATAATCAACCTCTTCATATCGGCCGCCAGTAATGTCGTAGGTAAAAATCCGTCCTTTGCGCCTTAAGATGTCCCAACCAGCGAAAAGCGGAACGACCGCCAAGCCCTGCATGGCCATAGGGAGATTTGCCCTAATCATCTGTGAAAGTTGGTTCGCTTTGCCTTCCAAGGACAGTACCGAGCCCTCCACTTTCTCATAATGCTCAAGTTGCACTTGAAAGAGTTTCACCATCTCGACGGCCGGGCCAGCAGCTCCGGCAATCGCTACCGCTGAATGCCTGTCGGCGGCAAAAACCTTCTCAATCCTCCGATGGGCGATAAAATTGCCTTCGGTCGCCCTGCGGTCGCCCGCCATAATCACACCATCGGCGTATCTAACGGCCGCTATGGTCGTTCCGTGGGGTACGGAGATTGGAGATCCGGGGTGATAATTCACTGTTTCAGGACCGGAAATTAGCCGAGGGAGTGCCGACTTTTCCGGCAATATTCGCGAAATTACCTCAACAAAACTCGGACCCGGATCTTCCGAGGGCGAGAACATAGGCAGGCTCAAGATCTCCTCATCTTCCTTTCAATTCAATCTATTCATTTCAATTTGGCCTAATCGATTCGGCAAAAATGGTATCAAGTCACAATTGAAGTGTTCTACTCGCCGCCTTTTTGCACATAGTTTCTAACAAACTCCTCGGCATTGTCCTCCAAGACCTCATCAATCTCATCCAGCACTGCATCGAGTTTAGCTTTGAGATCCTCACCCTCTTTGTTCTTGCCCGATGCTTCCTGCGGCTGTGCCTCTTCAGACTCGCGTGCCGAAGGAGCTGATCTTTTCTTCATCTCTCTTTCAGCCATAACCTGTCTCCTAAGTTCCTAGAGCGTCCAATAACTCCTGTGCGGTATCACATCTATCAATTAATTCATCGACATGTTTCGCCGTCCCTCTGAGGGGATCCATCATCGGAACTCTCCTAAGGGGATCTCGTCCAAGGTCAAAGATTATCGAGTCCCAGTTGGCGGCGGCAACATTTCTCGGGTACTTCTCAAGACACTTACCTCTAAAGTAAGCCCGCGTCCCCCTGGGCGGAGAGTGGGTGGCCAGTTCGGCTTCCGAATCACTCCAAATTGATCGTATCCCTAGACGATAAAACAGCGACTTCTCAGGCCTGATGTCGTGGTATTGAAGATCAATCGCTGCAAGCTTGGGGTCATCCCACTCCAGACCATGTCTGTCCATGTATCCTAAAACTAGTTGATATTTGGCAACCCAGTCGAGCCGGTCTGCTAAAGACATTGGATCCGCCTCAAGGGCCTGAAGGGTCTCTTCCCAATTAAGCAGAATTTCTTCTCCAAACTCGTCGCCCCCTATGACTTCAGTTCCTCTTTGGATTGCATACTTCTGCGCTAGTCGCAAAAACTCCCACTGGAGATCGAGGGCGGATATACTTCCGCCACTCACTCTGGAAAGCTGGGTCGACAAAGATAGGTCCCAAGAGACCTTTCGTAGCGACCCAACTGGATCCTCGATCGCCAAATCGGCCTCATCCAAAAAGGAATCCTCGATCATCGAAAGCACAAGGGCCGTCGTCCCGAGCTTTAAATAGCTTGAGAACTGGGACATATTTGCGTCACCCAATATCACGTGAAGTCTGCGATATCGCGTGGCGTCTGCGTGAGGCTCATCCCGAGTATTGACAATCGGTCTTTTAAGGGTGGTCTCTAGGCCAACTACCTCTTCAAAAAAGTCTGCCCGTTGGGAAATCTGGAATGGTACTTCCCATTTCGCAATATTTTGGAATTCACTGCCCACCTTGCCTGAACCGCAAAATATCTGCCTGGTAACAAAAAATGGGGTTACCTGTTTGGCAATCTTGTTGAATGGTACCTGTCGATCCATGATGTAGTTCTCGTGGCAACCATACGAGTTGCCCTTTCGGTCGGAGTTATTCTTGTAGACCACAATTTCCTGCTCATTAGGTAGCGCCCTCTTTGCAGCGGACATTGCCTTCCTGAGGACCAACTCGCCAGCTTTGTCGTAGAGCACGGCTTCTTTTGGATTGAGACACTCAGGCGAGGAGTACTCGGGATGTGCATGGTCTACGTAAAACCTTGCCCCGTTGGTAAGCACGGTATTTACCAAGTGGGTCTCGACTTCAGGAGGCAATGATCCCTCGAGATTGAAGCCCCTAGCGTCGTGCCCGGGAGCTTCATCCTCGAAATCCCAGCCCACCTTTCCCGATATCTCATTTACAAAGGCATTGATAAGCATCGAAGACGCAGTAATGGGATTTGCATCTGCCGTCTTGGGCATCGTAATGCCATATTCAGTTTCAATCCCACAAACCTTTGGAATCGACAAGCTCACCCCTCTCCATCTACATTCGCAACCAGTGGCTATAGATACTGTCCGGTTCCAACCCTCTCGATGGATCGACCACCCTTTGCTTCCTTACCTTGTGTAACAAGCGTTCGGACGTAAATGATCCTCTCACCCTTCTTGCCTGAAATTTTTGCCCAGTCGTCAGGATTGGTGGTGTTCGGCAAATCTTCATGCTCTTTGTACTCTTTGGCAATCGATTGAATGAGATCATCAGTCGTAATTCCACCCACTTGGCCTGCGATCTCACGTTTGATGGCCAGCTTCTTTGCCCTCCTCACGATATTTTCTATCATCGCTCCCGAAGAGAAGTCCTTGTAATAGAGGATTTCTTTGTCGCCACCTTGGTAAGTCACCTCGAGGAACCTGTTGTCCTCGTCGGTTCGATACATCTCCCTCACGGTCTTTTCAATCATTACCCGAATGGCCTTTTCTACCTCCCCACCCCCAAGAGACGCAATCTCCGAAGCGCCGTATGGGAGATCGGGAGTTAGGTAGCGTGAGAAGATCGAGGCGGCCGCTGATTCGTCGGGCCTCTCGATCTTTATCTTCACGTCCAGTCGACCAGGACGGAGTATCGCCGGATCAATAAGGTCTTCTCTGTTGGAAGCACCAATTACTATGACGTTTCTAAGGGCTTCGACGCCATCAATCTCGGCCAAGAGCTGTGGAACGATCGTCGACTCCATATCGGAACTGATTCCTGTTCCCCTAGTCCTAAACAAGGAGTCCATCTCGTCAAAAAAGACGATAACTGGAACCCCTTCTTCGGCCTTTTCCCTAGCTCTCTGAAAGATTAATCGAATCTGCCTTTCGGTTTCACCAACGTACTTATTTAGTAGCTCGGGGCCCTTTACATTCAAGAAATAGGATCGAACCGCAGCGTTGTTTGTAAGGGCGGCGACCTTCTTTGCCAATGAGTTTGCAACCGCCTTAGCTATCAGCGTCTTGCCACAGCCTGGCGGTCCGTACAGGAGAATGCCCTTGGGCGCTGGGAGTCGGTAGTTAGCAAAGAGATGGCGATGCAAAAACGGAAGCTCGACCGCGTCGGTGATCTCCTCGATCTGCCGATCCAAGCCACCTACGTCTTCGTAAGTAACATCAGGAACCTCCTCTAAGACAAGCTCCTCGACCTCAGGACGAGGGAGCTTTTCAAGGATGAGGTTTGTACGCGAATCAAACAAAACGCTATCCCCAGAGCGGAGCTTAGTACCTAGTAAATCCCCGGCTATCTCAGCCACCCGCTCCTCGTCGGCCCTTCCTACGACCAGTACCCTCTTCCCATCCTCCATCACCTCTTTTACGGTGACGACCTCACCGGAAAGATCGGGATTCCTCGCCAGTATCACCGAAAAGGATTCATTAAGTACTACCTCCTGCCCTGGCCGCAATTCCGAGGGCTCAAGATCCGGATGGAGGGCGACTCGCATCTTCCTGCCGGAGGTGATGATATCGACAGTGTCATCATCGTTAGATCCAACGAACACCCCATAGGCGGAAGGTGGCTGAGTGAGCTTTTCTACCTCTTCCCGTAGGGTTGCTATGTGTTCCCGAGCCTGTTGGAGGGTAAACGTCAGCTTTTCGTTCTTCGCCACGGCCTGGGCCAGTTGACCCGACACCTCAAGCAGTTTCTCCTCAAGGGCTCTAACTTTCATTGGCGCGTCTTGGAGTCGTCTCCTCAGTTCCAAGACGTCAGCTTCGAGGAGCCTTACCCGCTCCTCCGACGTCAAGCCTTCTGATGCTTCAAGGCGATCACCTTGGTCAAAACCGTCTGACATCAACACCTCCCGAGCCTCTGCTAACCCTCACGCTACACCAGATCTGCAACATTGCAACTATGGCTTTGGCTTCTCTTGGACTTCGCAACACCATATTTTCAGAGTCAGATTAGATTCACTAATTACTGTTGAACGGCTAAGGCCCTATTACTCGACATAGTTGACTTGCCGCTAACTGATTCATGAGAGGAATTTTTGATGAAGGTCTGGATTGACCAGGATCTCTGCACCGGAGATGGACTCTGCGAAGAGATTGCGCCAGCCGTTTTTACCCTTTTGGACGACGGATTGGCCTACGTAAAGGAGGGGACGACCGTCCTGAACGAACCGGGCGGTAGCGCTCAAATGGCGGACGTACCTGACGATTTACAAGATGCTGTCGTAGAGGCCTCCGAAGAGTGTCCAGGTGAATGTATATTCGTAGAGGACCTTTAGTCGCTATCCGCTGACTCGCGGGAACTCCATCGCAATCCATGACTATGACCTCGACCACGAGCGGAGCTAGGAAGGCCATCGATAAACCCCGGGTGTTCATTTCGCACCGATTCCTGACAGATTTCAAAAGCGATCCTCGGTCATTTCGGGGCTAATCCAACCAGTGGGTCACGGACAGGCAGCTATTCGATAAATCGAATAATTTGGAAAGACCTGTTAAGTGGGGAAATTCAGCCGCTCCAGAAAACATAGCCATTCCTAGGGATCTTTTGTTTTCGCTCTCCAGCCGCTGAGTCTTCCCCAACCACACCGTGTGCTTGGGACTCTGCGAGCCGGTGGCATCGAAAGAGTTGCCACCTTCCACTTGGGGCTTACGCCTTCGTAGTCTGCTTGGAGTCCTGCCAGTTGCAATCCCAATATAGGTTGCGGCAGTGAAACCTGTCCCCTCCGCTGTTGTCCTCATGGACATACCCACAGGTCGGTTCCGGACACGTTTGGCTGGCGTGGACCGCGTTGACCTTTTTGGCATCGACACCGCTGATGCTCGCATGCACGATAACGAGCCTGACCATTACAGTCACCAGGAAAACATAAGCACCGATCCGAAGCGAAGCAAGCGGTCGTTGTGGGGAAAAAACGAGGCTACCCGCATTGCCGGAACATATCCGAGAGATAAGTTGGTGGAGACCCTTCTGCGGTGGTTGATCCCAGACCTCACATCCGATATGACCTGTTAGCTCCGACGATTGGCCGCATAGAATGATTCGAGTAACGCCACCACGGGTGAGATCACATCCCTCTGACTGCCCGTGAATACTCTGGCATTGGCAGTCGTAGCCCTCGCTAATGGTGCCTGGCGTGGAGCGAAGTGGTGCAACTTGGCTAATTCTTAGTGTCCCGTGCCATCAGCAGTGCGCTCGGCCGCCTCTAGAAGTCCTCTACTTCCCATCGCCGAAGTGTCCCTGGGTGCACACCGAACTCTTTTGCAGCTATCTCTGATTCTATGCCGATAGCTACCCGTTGTTCCATGACCTGAAGTGTCGCTCATCGCTGTAACACTGATAGGTACTTTATGCATGCCGAACTAGATGCGAACGGGTGGCGCCCTCAACATAGCTTCAACGGCCGAATACTCCTTGGATGATCCCGGAGTCCCATTACTCTGGGTCCATCCACGAGAACCACCTAGCCACTTGATGCTTTTGTGAAGATATTTTTGCCGGAATAGTCTTGCCGATAAGATCGACGACAGCATCTTTCCCTTTATGGCAAATCAACTATCGGTTGGCTGGAAACTCTTTTCCTTGGTGGCGCTACCCTCGCCGTAGTTATGAAGCCGCTGTGAGCCGTCATCCTGTGCTGCGGTCTTGCGATCCTTCCGTTTAAGTACCACTCCCGCTCCAAGGTCTCCGACGAGGTGACCAAGGTAAAGCCCGCTCGTGGCAGAGCCTCATGCAACTCCATGAGTTGGGTGATGTTGGTGACGAAGCAACAAAGAATTCCCGTTTGTGAGATCGCCGATCTCACACCGTCCAGCGCCTTCCAAGGTTCAGGTAGATCGAGTACCGCCCGATCATAACCAGATCCAAGATCGTCTTCATAAGCGTTACCTAAGCGAATACGATAATTGTCCCATAGGTCGGGTGTCACTAGCGAGCGGAGATTCTTCATGGCGATTGATGCAAACTCCTCCCGTAATTCGACGCCGTCAACCAACGCCCCGGCACGCACTAGGGAGGTTGAAAGAGCACCGGAACCTACTCCAGATTCCAAAACTCTCGCTCCAGGAAATAGGTCGAGGCTAAATAAAATCTGAGCAAGATCCTTCGGGTAGATAACCTGGGCTCCCCTGGGCATCGCGTAGATAAACTCCGACAGGGTCGCCTTGAAAACGCGATACGGTTTGTTCTTGCTGGAAAGCACCTGTTGACCGTAGCCTATTCCAAGCAAATCGTCGTGTCGTATGGTTCCCCAATGAGTATGGGACGAACCCCCTACCTTCACCCGAGACATGGTTTTTCTCTGTCTTGAGTCGACCAGAACTACTAATTCCCCCTCAGAAACTACCGTTGTGAACTCAGATTGATCTGAGATACCTTCCGAATCGTCCAAAATGATATCGTCAGTGCCTTCCGGCCCTTGGTGAGACACTAGCGATTCATGCCCCTTGATTTAGGGATTGAGGAAACAATGTAACTTTCGCCAGGTCGAACAGTCATGGATATAGTTTTGGGCCCCATCCTCTTCTTCAACCATCTAATGGCAATGATCGACATCGAAAGCGCCGCAAGCGGTGGCCAGGTAGATCGACTTCCTCGTCTGATCAAAGTATCCAAGGTAAAAACTCCTCTAGCACCTCTTTTAACCTTGGTTCCTCCCCCGCCGCCGGTCTTGGAAAAAAAATTCATCAGCATATTCATCATTTGGCTCATATTCGTCTAACTTCTACGGTCGCGTTTTTGCGCCTGCCAAATTTAACACCAACCAAAAACACCACTACGACTACCGCCGTAGCGGCAATAGCCCCTATCGAATTCAAAGCCGGTCTCGCAGTCTCCTTGGCCCTGTCAAGCCCGCCTTGGAGTTCCCTAAGCTTGGCCTCGATATCACTAGGAGATATCTTTTTTTCAAAATGGTCCATATAACGACCTCCCTTTTTCTAAAATCTTTTGGGTTGTCGCCGAATCGCAATTGCGGTGATTGCCAAAAATACCGTTGCAATTGCCGCCGTAATCAAATACGGAAGCCACGACAGGTTACCGGTGAAAGCTGACCCCGTCTCGCTCTGAAGGAGACGCAAGATTCCAAGCATCAGCATCAGCAGTCCGACTGCTACTAGAACCGAACCCGCAACGCCGAAGCCGAGGTAACGTCCAATCCCTTTTAAAGGCCCCAAGGTCTCCTGCTTGAGGTAAGCGACCACCAAGTCTTTGACTTCAGCGGCCAAAGACTTAGGATTACTAGCAGCTTTGCGCCACACTGCAAACTCCCAACTGACCCTCCGATCTCCCGGCAGGGACCCAACTAGCACTTCCAGAAAAGTTGCTATCAAAAATCTAATCAGAAAAGCAATTACAAAGTCGCCGAGACAGATATTACGAAAGATCCTTCTGCCCTGCAATCAAGGATACCGTTCGGCAGATCCAACCACTGGAAAGCTGCTACATAAAGCGCTTTGCTAATGGCGACTTTACTTCCTTCGACGCAACGACGTTGAACTTCACCTCTGTGCCTAGGCGGTTCGGTGAACCGAGATAAAGGTTCGACGAATTTCGAGCAAACCTCACCTAGTCATAGAACAGGGGTGGTTTGGCTTAAATCCGAACGAACTCGCCCATCCAAGCATCTAGATTTTGGGGATAGCTAGCCTTGTTGCTAAATGGCTAACGCTTATTGGGTAATGCTAAATGGGTAACGTGGAAGACAGAGTATTGCTGGAGCGCACCTGCCTGGGCAAATGAGTATCTCAGGTCAATCTCCTATAGATGGTTTCGCTTCTGGCAGCGGCCCGAAATCGCTTTCTGAATCCTCAGTTCAGCTGAGAGGGATATTTCCAAAATTGCTAGATTTCTAGCATTAACAGCTAGCGTTGATGAATGCACTCTGCAATTGTCGGCGTGATTGCAGGGCTTGCGATCACCCAGGTATCAATCCTGATCACAACGGTCTATCTCCATAGGTCACTTTCTCACAAGGCTGTCGTATTTAACAGCCGCGTAGCACTACTCTTTCGAATCGTTCTGTGGATAACCACCGGAATAAGGCCACGGCAATGGGTTGCGGTGCATAGAAAACATCATGCATTCACCGACGTACCGGGGGATCCACATTCACCAGTACTGCTGGGGTTTTACAAGGTCCAGTTTGCAAACGTCTACTACTACCGCAAAGAAGCTCTCAACGGAGATACTGTCACTAAATACGCTAAGGACCTTCAACCCGATCGGTGGGATGAAGTACTTTTTGACCGTTCATTTGTCGGCCTGGCCATAGGAATTTCGATCCTCATCCTTGCGGGTGGGTGGAAAGTTGCCCTTATTGCCTCGATGGTCCACCTGGTGGCCTACCTTGGCCTATCGGGTGCGATAAATGCCATTGGGCACAGTTTTGGCAAAAGACCCTATGAAAATCTCGCAACTAATAATACTTGGTTGGCATTAATGACATTCGGCGAAGGACTGCACAATAACCATCATGCCGCCCCAACTGCGGCAAAACTATCGTTCCTAAAGGGACAGATTGACCCAGCGTGGCCGATCATTTCGCTGCTGGTCAAGCTCCATTTGGCTACCGTTCGCCTGTCGGCTCCTAAGTTCAAAAAACAGCCAGCCGCATAGCTCTAGGCTCGCTCTCTTTATCAATTGGCCTGAATCACCCAGGCTCTAAGCATTTAGCGAATATCTGAGTGGTGCAATCTCGCTACTTCATTTTTGGAGCGACGGGCCGCCATGGCCATTGCTAAGGACAATCAAACTTCCGCAAATTCATTCCAATGGTTTAATGTGGTCGCTTATTCGGCCGATCGTATCTAAGTACGTTTCGTGTCGTAGCTTCTTTAGGATCAATTGTTGGAAAATTCAATGAGCCCGATAATTAACACCTATTACTCCTTTGACCATGATGCGGCCGGGGCAGTAGGTGAATTAGTAGGCGAATCCATTGCTGGATCAGATAAATCACCCGACTTCACCTTGTTAATCTTGCCGAGGCACTTCGCATCTCAGGGAAAGCTATGCATCAAAACTGTCGATCACCTGCTTGCACCGAAGAATCTACTCGGATTTACCGTCGATTCGCTGCCGGGGATGACCTCCACTGCCCCCCAAACACCGGCTTCGCTGATACTTAACATAACCGGGGTCCCAATTTCTATCATCGAGGATCTCAATCAAGAAATGAACACCGAAGGCCACTGGATCACAAGCCTTAAAGCAGAGAGGCTTGCCCATAAGGGGGTTGATCCCACAGGAATGCTGTTCAGCTTTTCAAATGAGAACTTCGATGATCATTTTCTGACCCTCTGGAATACCGTATTCCCTGGATCTAAGCTCATCCTGGTTGGGGCTAAGGGACAGAGAAAAACTAGTTGGGGTCGACTAGGTATCCAAGATCCAACTCCTCCATCTGCACTGGTCTTGCTTTGGGGAGCAAGTCCGCTGAAATTCGAACCTCTTTCACCCACACACCAAAGCGTCATTCCGCTCGGAGTACCCATGGTGATAACAAAGGTAAAGGGGCGCGACTTACTAGAAGTTGCAGGCCGACCGGCCGCTCTTCAACTGATGAAGGCGGCCACGCAGAGTATCCACGAACTCGCTGCACCCGATGATATCCCCCAATTGTCGGACATTGCTCTCGGGATACCCCAGAATCCATACCTCTTCGACTACGGGACAGGAGACTTCGACATCTGCTCAATTGTCGATATAGATCTGACATCCGAGGCCATAACGACTACCGATGAGCTGGCGCTTGGTTCGGCGGTTCAATTCATGGTCTATACGACATCGATTTCACCCTCAACAACTGGCGAAATGCTAAAACGACAGGGGATCGTTTTCTCCAAAACCCAAAAAAGGGATCAAGCTGCGCTGTCGAATCAGGCCATAGTTGAATCTCCCCCTAGTAGACTCAACGAAGGACTCTACAGGATTCTCGTTGACCGAATCAAGGTGCAACATGGGGGGTTCAAAGAGGCGATTTCAACCTCCGCTGCCGCCGTTTGGCACTCACAGGACATTGCTACTAGGTTATAAGGTCTAAACTCGAAAAAAAGGCGAGCATCAGTTGACAAAGCTTCATGCCCTTTACGGCGACTTCGGCCAAAGTCCATGGATAGATAACCTCGAGCGGTCCTGGCTTGGTGACGGAACTCTGTCGTCTCTGGTAGACCAAGGTGTCAGGGGACTGACCTCAAACCCTTCGATAATGGCAAAGGCCATTAACAGTGGCGAAGGCTACCAGGACCAGATTGAAAAGTTATCATGTCACTCTGCTCAATCTCTGTACTGGGAACTGGTCCTGACGGATATTGAAGGAGCCGCTGACCAGCTGTTAGACCTCTACTATGCCTCTGAAGGACGGGACGGTTTTGTCTCTGTAGAAGTGGACCCTAAATTCGCCTTAGACCCAGCGGCGACTATCGAATCAGCCTTGGAGATTTATAACCGAATAGCAATGCCAAACTTAATGATAAAAATACCGGCCACCAAGGACTGCCTGCCGGCGATTACCGAGGTAATTGGCCAAGGGATATCGGTAAATGCAACTCTGATTTTTGGCCTGGAACGCTATAGAGAGGTCTGCCAGGCTCACCTAGCTGGAATTAAGAAACTTGCCGAAAGGTATCCTTCGAAACTAAAGTCGACACATTCCGTTGCTTCCTTCTTTGTCAGTCGAACCGACACGCTAGTCGATGCGCTATTGGATTCGATGGGTGGCCCAAAGCATCTGAAAGGTAGGGCGGCACTGGCTTCGGCCAAACTGGCATACGACTTCTTTTGCGAATTTACTTCTACCGACGAATGGATGAACCTAAAAAGTGTTGGTGGTGTCCCCCAGCGCCCACTGTGGGCCTCTACATCCACCAAAAATCCCCAATACCCGGATCTACTCTATGTTGATAACCTGATCGGGCCAGACACCGTCAACACAATGCCACCAGCGACATTGCAAGCATTCCTAGACCACGGTGAGCTAAAGACGGGTCTTACCGATGGAGTGGAAGATGCGAGATCGCTACTTCGAGAACTAGCTGAATTTGGTATTGACCTAGATCAGGTCTTTATCCAACTTGAATCAGAGGGCCTTGAGGCATTTGCAGCCTCGCACCAGCAGATTCTGTTGACCCTTGAGCAGCGGATCGCCTAGCCATCCTCCAGGGATACACCCATCTCCAAGGGAAAAGGGACCGCAGACCGGGAAAGCAGAAATAGTGACCGCTCATTTAGCTCATGTCGGGACCAACCTGACATTACACTTAACTCCTCCAGAGCGGAAATGTTTTTGCCCTAATCCACAGGGCACCTACTAGCTTGGAGCTAAACGCAGTGTTGCAGATTTTCCGCTCCAGTCCAAAACTCAAATCCTTTCAGTTCAATCTGCCGAGTCTGGATGCCTAGGCAAACGGGCCAGTTTCGGTTAGGTTGTTGGTTAATGAGTCAAACACTAACGACATTACCCACGAGCGAGTTACTACTTGCGGCCGCCGAGAAGCGTGATTCGATCTCTGGAAACCGAATAACTTACTCGCCTAAGGCATTTTTTCCACTTACAATGCTTTGCCAAAACAGATGCGGATACTGCACCTTCGCTAGGCCCCCCAGAAAAACTGAGTCCGCATATATGGAACTCGATGAAGTAATTGAATTGGCAAGACGGTCCGAACACATAGGGGTTAAAGAGGCACTATTCACTCTGGGTGAAAAACCGGAGTTCAAATACGCCGCAGCGCGCAATTGGCTTCAGCAGCGAGGCTACGAGTCCACCACTGATTATCTCTATGCAGCCGCTAAAGCCATAAACGAAAGCACTTCATTGCTCATTCATACCAATGCGGGTGCACTTGGTCCCGACGAACTCGTCAAGTTGCGCGAAGTGGCGGTTTCACAGGGGATGATGCTGGAAAGCACCAACGATTCCCTGGCTTGTCACAAGCTAGCTCCCGACAAATCGGTCGATCGCCGGCTTAGCACACTTCGTTCTGCAGGAAAGTATGGCATCGCATTTACGACCGGAATACTTGTTGGCATAGGAGAGGACGAAACCGATAGGGTGAGGTCCCTAGAAGTCATCGCTCAATTGCACCAAGATTTTGGACACATCCAAGAAG
Source organism: Actinomycetes bacterium (assembly GCA_021842145.1). Taxonomy (GTDB): domain Bacteria; phylum Actinomycetota; class Acidimicrobiia; order Acidimicrobiales; family Acidimicrobiaceae; genus JABEUN01. The sequence continues at coordinate 17,452 of JAKCBW010000002.1, read as the reverse complement.
TGATCGTCCAAAACTTTCTCCCCAAGCCTCGTACCAGCATGGCGGAATTCCCTCCTCCCTCGTTGGATAGCTATCAAAGGGCAATTGCCCTAGCCAGGTTGATACTTCCAGAAGATATCGTCGTACAAGCCCCACCAAATTTGAGCGAGGACGCCTCGGCCCTCTTAGATGCCGGAGTGTCCGATTTTGGCGGTATCTCTCCAATAACTGTCGATCACGTTAATCCGGAGCGTCCTTGGCCCCACATCGAGATCCTGGCTAAGGAGATCGAATCGATTGGATTTTCCCTCGTACCCAGGCTGGCAATTCAGCCCGCATTTTCGCTAGCTCCAAAGCGCTGGCTAGACCCTGCCCTACACTTCCGAGTACTGGCAGCATCTGAATCTGCTGGGCTCGCCAGGGAGGACGAGTGGGTCTCGGGGGGAGCAGTCGATCCACCTTCGATTCGGTCTAAAGGTACCAAAGTCATCAAGGGCGCTGTCAACGAGGTGTTAAATGGAATCACCTCAGGAGAAAGACCGGGTGAGAATGAAATCCTCACACTTTTTTCTGCTCGAGGTTCAGAGGTGGACCAAGTCTGTGAAGCCGCCGATCAGATGCGCCAAGAAATTAATGGCGAAGCCATCACCTTCGTGAATAACCGAAACATCAATTACACGAATATCTGCACCTTCAAGTGCAGGTTTTGTGCCTTCTCGAAAGGGCCATTGTCTCTCAACTTGAGGGGTAACCCCTACCTGCTCGAACTTGAAGAAGTCCAAAAACGCGTACTGGAGGCCGAGGCCCACGGGGCTACCGAAGTCTGCCTGCAGGGCGGTATACATCCGAGCTTTGATGCAGAATACTACCTGAGTTTGGTCAAGTCCATCAGGTCAATATCCTCGTCGATACATATTCATGCATTCTCTGCACTAGAGGTCTACCAAGGGGCCACCAGAGCAGGGCTCCCATTAAGAAAGTATCTGACCATGCTCAAAGATGCTGGATTAAGAACGCTGCCCGGAACAGCAGCCGAAATACTCGATGACGAGGTGAGGTCCGTTTTGTGCCCAGACAAGATAGACACCGACACTTGGTTGGAAGTACATAGGGTCGCCCATGAGGTAGGTCTCAACTCAAACGTAACAATAATGTTTGGGTCTATCGAGGAGCCACGGCACTGGGTCAAGCACATCCTAGCCACAAGAGACCTCCAGCTAAAGACGTCGGGTTTCACCGAATTCGTGCCGCTCCCGTTTGTCCACATGGGTTCGCCGATATTCCTCCAACATCGCTCTAGGAAGGGCCCGACCTTTCGAGAGACACTGCTCATGCATGCCGTTGGGAGGCTCGCATACAGTGGTGCAATCGATAATATCCAGGCAAGCTGGGTAAAGATGGGCCCGAAGGGAACCGACGTCCTGCTACGGTCAGGCTGCAACGACCTTGGTGGAACACTGATGGACGAAAACATCTCACACGCCGCTGGATCAGAACATGGGCGATCTTTGGAGGTCGAGGATTTTTTGGAAATCGCAAAACGAGCCAACCGCCCGCTCTTTCAGAGGAACACACTCTATGGAATAGTCAACCCAGAGCCCGGTAGGAACCTTGAAGGGTGACCACTAAAGTACCCTCGCAACCAGGTGGTCAGTGGCAGAATTTTGAGAGAGCCCGCCAGCAAGTGTTCGACCTCCTCGAATCCCTGGGCCAAGATACCGCAAACAGGGACATCATCATACGCCTGATCGGCGAAGCTGTCACGATCGCCGGTTCCAAGAAGGATCGACTCGATCTCAAGATTATGAACTCAGCCCTTGCGGAGCTCAGTCACGCTTTCGATCTTTTCGCACCATATAGAAAAGTTAGAAAGTTGACCATCTTTGGGTCGGCCAGGACTTCACCAGACGAAGCTAGCTATCAAATGGCAAAAGAACTCGCCGGGCTGGTAGCGGCGGATAACTGGATGATCGTTACCGGCGGTGGACCTGGGATAATGGCGGCTGGAATTTCAGGTGCAGGCGCTCACAAGGCCTTCGGGATTAATATAAGTCTTCCGTTCGAACAACCTTTTGTTGAACCCGGCGGTGGAGTGAAGTTGCTGGAGATGAAGTACTTCTTCACCAGGAAACTGATGCTTATGAAGGAGTCTGACGCCTTCGCCTCCCTCCCGGGAGGTTTTGGCACCTTGGACGAAACTTTTGAGCTACTCACGCTGATGCAGACAGGAAAAGCCCAACTTGCTCCGCTAGTGCTGGTCGAACCTGAAGGAATTGGGTATTGGGAAGCGTTAGAGCACTTCCTTAAAACTCAGTCCGCTGCTCGAGGATTGATCTCCGAAGACGATCTAAAGCTATATAGAATTTGCCACTCCGTAGAAGAAGCGAGGGGCGAAATTGTCCGTTTCTATGCCAATTACCATTCGCTGAGGTGGATCGGCGATGACTTAGTGCTACGGCTGAAGAGGCAGCCGAGTGAGGAATTGACCGACAGAGTAAATGAACGCTTTGCTTCCCTTTGTGCTACCGGGAGGATTGAAGCTACACATCCCCATCATGTGGAGATTTCCGACGAAGACCATGTCGAACTGTATCGACTCCACTTTAAATTCAACCGTAGGTCATACGCTGGACTTAGATCATTGATCGACTTTATCAACCTCGAGGGCTAAAGGAAAAGACCGAAAAGACCGAAAAATATAAGGTGGAATCTTGCTCGGCTTGTGGTCTACCCCTTCCCAACACCTCTCAGACTTGTCCATTTTGCGGGCTTTCGCCCGATGGATCTGGGAGCTATCAGTTAATCGGGGATAAAGATGGCTTCCACTGGTTAGCCGGAGAGACAGAAGTTGCCATAGCCGTGCCGCTCGACGACGTCTGGCAAATCAGGCACGCTTCCACTCACACCTCGCAGTTCTACTTGATCTCCCACCAATTAGAAGGCAAGGTTTCAACGGCTCTTCTCAACCGTGCCCTGCAACCATCCACGACCATGGTATTCAACCTGCCTTCTTCCAAACACGCACCGGTTTTCGCCAGAATCCAGACCGCAGACGGCCGATCGAGAATGGCAATGAAAGTCGATGGCCCAACCGGACTTCACCTTATCGATTCCTCGGGTGACGTGGTGCTGATTGGCTCGGCAAAGAATGGGCCAATAGGCTCCGGCCTCGACGTTCTAATAGTTAAGCCCATTCAAACGCTCATGCCATACGGAATATTTGGTGTACTCTTAGCAATGCTTCTGGCGCAAAGTACCCTGGAGGGTCGCAATATCCATCCGGGCATCGACACCCTTTCCAAGCCAAGCTAATCTCCCGCCAACCATATCTCCAAAACCTGGGTTATCCTTGGTGGTCAAGCAGCTTCATGCCAAAGACGACAGGGGGTCCAAATGGGGAAGAAGTCGTTTGTAGTGCCCGTAGATAAAACCGGTTGGAAGCTACAAGATGGCTCCGGTGCAGTCCAGTTTAGCTGGGAATATGACTCGTCAAGGGAAAAGCTGCTCAACCTCTACGATAAGGGTAAAAGGCGACAGTGGGATGCAAAGGTCAGAATCGATTGGGACCTTGAAATCGACCATGACAACCCACTTGGGAGCTCCGATGAGATGATACCCCTCTTCGGATCTCCAATCTGGTCTAGCTTATCCCAAAACGACAAGGTCGAACTACGACGACACATCGTCGCCTGGCAATTTTCGCAATTTCTCCATGGCGAGCAAGGTGCGTTAATCTGTGCTTCCAAAATTGTTCAAACTGTCCCGGAACTGGACGCCAAATACTACGCAGCCACCCAAGTCTTCGATGAGGCTAGACATATGGAGGTCTACTCAACCTATCTGGACAAACTCGGGCTCGCTTATCCAATTAATCTCAACCTGAAATCTCTCCTCGAAGATGTACTCACGGACTCCAGGTGGGACATGACATACCTAGGAATGCAGGTTCTTATCGAAGGTTTAGCCTTAGCTGCATTTGGTTTGATTCGAAACTTCACGACAAATGAGCTAGGTCGCACCATTACCGCTTATGTAATGCAGGACGAAGCGCGCCATGTGGCATTTGGCAGAAACGCACTGAAGGACTTCTACCCACAACTGAGCTCTAAAGAGAGGCAGGAACGAGAGGAATTTGCTGCCGAAGCTTGCCTTAGCATGCGAGATCGATTTCTATCTGAAGAAGTTTGGGATACCCTCGGCTACGACGTAGCTGAATGTGTCAAATGGATGAAGGAGTCGCCAGGACAGGTCCAATTCAGGTCATTTTTATTCATGCGGATCGTACCTATCCTGAAGGATATTGGTCTCTGGGGACCAACGATCAAAGAATCATTTGAGAAAATGGGCGTCATTGGATTCGCCGACACCAACATAGACGAACTGATGAAGGACGATGAAGCACAAGCCGAGGAATTCGACAGAAAGCGCATTAGCCAGGTAGAAGATGCAATAGATGCCGCCAAAACAGACCCCATTGTCCCCGGTCAACATTGAATTCGACGCTACACAATTTACGTCGGAGGACTCAACCGATAACCGGCCCCTCTGATTGTTTGCAGAAGTGGCGTAAGCCCTGGAAAATTGATCTTCTTTCGCAAATATCCAACGTATACGTCAACTACATTGGATCCTGGGTCAAAGCTGTATTCCCATACATGGCTCAGTATCTGCGTCCTCGAAAGTACCTGGTAAGGATTCCGGAGGAATAACTCCAAAAGCGCCCACTCACGAGGAGATAGATCGATACGCCTCCCAGCACGCCAAGCCACTTTAGTTATCAGGTCAAGGCTGAGATCTCCAGCTACGAGCGTCGTGCTTGCCGACTGCTCAGAGGTTCTGAGAGCCGCCCTGATGCGCGCAAGTAGCTCGGCAAAGTGGAAGGGTTTAGTCACGTAATCCGTCGCCCCTGCGTCTAGACCTTTTACCTTGTCACTGACCTCATCCCTCGCGGTTAGGATGATCACCGGCGTGGCGACGCCCTTATCCCGCCAGAAGCGGAGAAGTTCCAACCCGTTGACCGATGGCAAAGATAGGTCCAAAAGGATCAGATCAAGCTCTTCTTCGATCAGGGGCAAAAAGTCCCGTGCGTGACTACCGTCCCCTATCACCGTGGTCACGTACCCTTCGGCTTTGAGACCCTTAGAGAGGAATGAAGCTATACGCTCATCATCTTCTACCACTGCTATGTGCACTCTTGACCCCGCTTTCAATATTAGAACTTCCAATTTCGGGCAGCTGGAAAACCCCCGAAGGTTCAAATTGAGGAGAATCTTCGTAGTTAACCGGTATGACCAAAGTGAACTTTGATCCGACCCCGACCCTACTTTCGAGTTCAACCACGCCGTGATGTGCATCGACAATCGCTTTGACTATGGCTAGCCCTAGGCCCGTTCCCCTGCTATCCGAAGTGTCTCCTCTCTCGAAGCGCCGGAAAACCCGCTCCTGAAGCTCTGGAGCGATTCCCATTCCTTCGTCTTTGACCGATATTGCGATACTGCTACCTTTGGCACTTTTCAAAAGGTTAGCCTCAAGCTCAATTTTGGTTCCAACTTCCGAGGCCTTCACCGCGTTTTCGAGGAGGTTCAGCAAGGCCCCCCGAAGCTTGGGGCCATCGGCGATCATCACTAAGTCGGGAACCTCCCCCAATACCCAATCTCGTTCGCCAAGCATTTGAGCAGAACCGAACAGGTCGTACAAAAAGGTCCGCAAGTCGATTGGCTCGACATTTAAAAATCCACCCGACGTAGACCGCTCGAGAAGGAGGAGCTTGTCGATCATCGAACTCATGTAGTCAATCTCTTCTAGAAGTACCGTTGCGGTGGCGGTAACCTCCTCCGGCTCGTCTTTTGAGATCTGCAAAAGCTCCAGATTCCCACGCATTACAGTAAGAGGAGTGCGCAGTTGGTGTGAGACGTCCGCCAAAAGCCTCTGTTGGGCCTTTAGGGTATCGGATATCTTTGCGATCATCTGATTGAAAGCGGCCACAAGGCCACCTACCTCGTCCTTCTCACCCGCTCCAACCAGTCGAGTATCAAGGTCACCCTGGTAGATCTCGACCGCCGCCTCCGTGATCGCTCCGACGGCCTTCATCACTCGTCGCAACAGATAGTAGCTAGACAGGATCGAAAAGACCAGGGCCACGAGCGCCTCAAAGCCAGATAACAGTGCCACCTGTTGCTTTTGGCTGTAGAGACTAGCTAACGAAGACTCGGCGACCAAAAGACCAACGGGTTTAGAGTTCTGCATAATCGGCGAACCAAGAATAAGTATCGGACCCCTTGCACCATAAGAAGTGGTATAAAAGATCGTCCGTGCCGGTGGGTGTTTGAGCATGGAGCTCACTATCGGAACTCCCACGAGCCAGGACGCTCCCGTAGAGGCAAGCGTCGTCTGATTGGCCAGAGCAATAACAATTCGATGCTGCGAAAGAGAACCGTGGCTACGCAGGTAATACTCTGAAAAACTGAACAGTGATTGACCCGGGGTGCGCACCGAAGCCGCAGTAGAAAACTCCGGCACTTCACCGCCCAAGTCCGACCGGGCAAGCCCCATGTAGTGTTGGGAAAAATTATTCACTACTTGATACACCGACAGTCCCAAAACCACTGATGTAACCGCCCCGTAAAGGGCTACCAGGCGACCCGCTGTGCCCAGCACTCTTCCGGCAAACACCCGTCTCCCATATCGGACAAAAAACCTCTCCCGGGCGGTCCGATCCGCTTGGGATTCCATCAGCTCACCCATCACCATGGTTAGACAAAGCGGGTACATCACCGATAGGGGGTTCTGAAATAGCCTTGGGCTGCGTGGTAGTACCTTGGTTGTCTACCGTTGACGTCTCCACCGTAGCCTGGACCGGGGCGGTAGCACTTTCACCACTTGCCGTCTGCCCAGAGGTAGGTTTAGGAGCGAACCCTTCACCGAAGGACACTTGCGCCTGAGACAAAGGGTTCTGATTGACCGTCGCTTCACCTGGCTCAACCACACCAACATTTGGGATCTGATCCACCGGAGAAGAGGGGGCAATCTGAAGTATGCTTGAGGGATTGGCTGACTCGTCAGGTCCTTCGCTACCCGTAATTACCTTGGACTCGGTTGATTCAGACTCGGAAGAACTCTGCGGGTCGGTAGACGGGATCGATTTTCTTGTAGAGTGTCTACCGGCTTGGTTCGTTGTAATTACCGCAGCGCTAGGTACTTTGCTTCCGCCCGTAAACGAAGTAAGGCCGACATTAAACCCCGCTCCAACGCCAATTGATACTATCGCCAGGACAAGGCCAAACCCAACATTGCCCACCCCGACGTGACCCCACGGCACGGAGGAACTCCACTTCCGACCCATCATGACCCTAACATAGCAACGCAAGACTACCCGCGGCATATCTACAAGTACCCATTACTCGACTTAGCCATTTTCATTTCGATGCCTTAGAATCTCATGAACCCCCAATGATGAAACTCTTACATTCAGAATTATCCCCAGGTCGCTATGATACTTTGACTAGCATCTTTCCTAAATTCTCGCCCTTCATGAGTCCGATAAGGGCTCCTGGGGCCGCCTCAAGGCCAGAAACTACCGTCTGGTCTACGGATATTTTGCCTTCCCTAACCCAGCTCTTCATATCGCTTATGCATTGACCCATCTCTGAAAAATGGTCGCTCACTATAAACCCCTGCAGTCGAAGGCGCCTCTGCACAGCCAGAACAAGATTTCTTGGACCAGGTTGAGCTTGTGAAGAGTTGTAAAGAGAAATCGCACCACACATGACAATTCGGCCAAAATCGGCCATGTTCCAAAGAGCAGCTTCTAAATGATCACCACCCACGTTATCGAAGTAAACGTCGATCCCTCCAGGGGCAGCTGCAGCTAAGGTCTCCCGCAGGTCAGCGGAACGGTAATCGACACCAACGTCGAATCCCAGTTCAGCCAGCCTGTTTACCTTCTCGGGGCCGCCGGCACTCCCGATAGTCCGACAGCCCTTGATCTTGGCAATCTGACCAACAATTGAACCAACTGCCCCCGCTGCTGCGGAAACGTATACAACTTCCCCGTCCTTTACGTCACCGACGTTTATCAGACCATAGTATGCGGTCATACCCGGCATCCCAAGAACCCCTAGGTAGTACTCCGGAGGTGTCGAGTCGTTTTCAATCCTCATCACTGCCTTAGCCGAAACGGCATCAAACTCACGCCACCCGAAGGAGCCAGTGACAATCGCCCCAACTGGCAGAGAGTCAACCGTGGTCTCAACAACCGTACCCACCGCCCCTCCCGCAAGCGGAGCATCAAGGGCAAAAGGCGGAACGTAGCTCTTTTGGTCATTCATCCTTCCACGCATGTAAGGATCGACGGAAAGCCAGTCGACTCTCACGAGTACCTCGCCCTGGGAAATCTTTGGAGTGTCCACCTCCCTAATTCCAAAATCACTATCTTTGGGCCACCCAATAGGTCTGGCCGCCAGTACCACTTCACGCATCGCTGCTCCCAAACTAAAGATCTAAAACCGATTACTTATAAACTACTTCGTCAGAAGCGCTCTGGCCTGGCAGCACGACTAGCCGACCCGATTCGCCCAGCTAGTCGCCAAGGTGAACTAGTCGCCAAGGTGAAATCGATCAGATCGAACAAGGTCTAAAAGATCCTTGCCGATTCTGGCGGGACTTGGCTTCCAGGATGGGTCGACCTCCTTCGTCACTCCAGAAAGAACGAGGTAGAAGGGTAGGCCAACATTTTTTGCAAAAATTCCATCCGTGCTATAGCGGTCGCCGACCATCACCGATCCAGGGCCCACCCGCTCTCGAACTATTTCAACTATTGGTTTATGGGGCTTTCCAGCTACCGTCGGCTCACGACCCGACGCATAGGCGATAGACCTGACTATCGCTCCAGCGCCCGGAACTAGTCCCTGTGGAGTTGGATAGGTAGGATCCTCATTGGTTGCCACAAATCGAGCGCCAGCTAGCAGCGCCCTTAGCGCCACCGACATTATCTCGTAGTCGAACTCCCTCGACCAACCCACCGCCACCACGTCAGCACGATGATCCTTGGCTATCGTGGCACCCGATGACGAGATGGCCTCCTTTAAACCGTCGCCCCCGATGACGTATACACTTTCCCCAGGATTTATGAGTGAACCTGCGGCAATCGAAGATGAGATGAGTTCCTCCCTAGAGATATCAATCCCAAACCCGGCTAGCTTCTGCAGGTATTCGGCGACCGTTGGACGAGAATTGTTTGTCACTAAAAGCACTCCCCTTCCATTGGCCCTTAGCGCCGAAATGGCTTCTCGTGCGCCCGGTATGGCCTCGTCTCCTAACCAGATAACGCCGTCCAAATCGAGCACCCATGTGGCATTACTATTCAAAAAATCGTCCTTTCTTGGCAAAGTATCAGGTTCTATGTCAGAAAGTGCGCAAATTCGTGCCTTGAGCCACTATTCATAGAGACATGCACTCTCTGCTCCCCTTCGCCTCTTATAGGTATGACCCCTTCGAAGCCAGTACCTCAACTATTGAGAACCCACCTTTGGAGCCACTCCTTGACCAGATAACGTTAGACGATGAAGCGGGTCTTTATATCTACCAAACCGTGCATACCACCCAAAGCGGAGACCTCAAAAGAATGAGGGGCATTGTTGGCATCTTAGAACTAACCGGTCCCGCCTCTTTACCCCAGGAATCAATGCAATCCGACCTCGACACTGACCGCTTATCCGGCCAGCCGTGGCCCGAGTTAGCACTCCTGCCTCACGAAAACACTACTCGCGCCTACCGTCCAGACCGAATTCCAAGTAAAAGACCAAAGCATCCTATTTGGCTTTTGGACAAGACAAAAGCAATCTCCCAGCTGATCAGCATTTCCGAGGGTGACCTCGTTTCAAGGGTCACGGACTCGATGGGAGTGCACCACAGAATTTGGCTCCTCAGGCAACCTGCATTACTAAGGGAATTCCAAGAGACCACTAGCTCTCTGCCTTTGATTGTGGCCGACGGACACCACCGCCTAAGGGCCGCTGGCGCATCAATTGCTTCCTCTGGTCCAAAACGATTAATGTGCATGGTGACTCCTTCATTTGACGAAGGACCTACCCTTGCTACCTGGGCTAGAAGCTATCGCCCGACGGTACCGCTGCCAGACTTCGAGCCGACACTTCGGTCAAAATTCGACCTCGTCCCCGTTTCAGATGCCGAGCGGGCCAACGCATTATGGCCCTCCTCGCCGCTATTGAGGGTAGGGACGAGGGTATACAAACTTAGCGGTGAATTATCTAAAAAAGCTTCAGATTCGGAACTCACAGACGCCGAACTATTTGAGGCCGAGATCCCGTTCCCATTCGAGCCCGCTGGATACCGGCCCGACGCGAGCTTCCTTGACCATAGCACTCCGAGCCACTTCGATGGTCAAACCTTTGAACTACTCCCGCGCCCGATTACCATCGAAACCGTAGTATCAAGGAGTTCATCCCAGCGACTCCTGCCGGCCAAAACAACTCGCTTCTACCCCAAGGCACTTCCGGGCCTGTTACTCGGAGAAGAAATCGACCAGTGAGTGACCGTCGAACCGAAAACTATGCGATAGTTATCGATTGGTCCAAATAGACATCCTGAATAGCGTTGAGAAGCTGCACGCCATCGTCCATCGGTCGCTGAAAGGCCTTGCGGCCAACGATAAGTCCCATTCCACCAGCACGCTTATTAATAACGGCCGTGGTAACGGCATCTTGGAGATCAGAAGCTCCCTTGGACTCGCCTCCGGAATTGATCAACCCTATCCTGCCAGCGTATGCATTAAGAACTTGCCACCGAGTCAGGTCAATTGGGTGATCAGAGGTGAGCTTCTCATAGACAAGCGGATCGGTTTTCGAATACGCCATTTTTACGAATCCGCCATTGGTTGTCGGTAGCTTCTGTTTGACGATGTCAGCCTGGATTGTAGATCCCAAATAGTTAGCCTGACCAGTAAGGTCTGCAGCGGTATGTAGATCACCATCGGGAGTTTTAAAAGAGGAGTTCCGGAGATAGCACCACAGTACTGTAAACATACCCAGTCTGTGCGCTTCCGCAAATGCTTCGGATACCTCGACAATCTGCCTAGTACTCTCCTCTGATCCGAAATAGATCGTCGCTCCGACACCCACGGCACCAAGGTCAGAAGCCTGTCGAACCGATGCAAACATAACCTGGTCAAATCGGTTGGGGTAGGTTAGAAGCTCATTGTGGTTGATCTTGACAATAAAAGGGATCTTGTGCACATAACGCCTAGCAACGATGCCTAGTCCGCCTAGTGTCGTAGCTACGGCCGAGCATCCACCGCTTATGGCTAATTCACAGATCTCTTTTGGATCAAAGTAGTTTGGGTTCTTAGCAAACGAAGCCCCTGCGGAATGTTCGATCCCCTGGTCAACAGGCAAAATCGAAATATAGCCGGTTCCTGAAAGCCGCCCGTGATTAAAGACCGACTGCATGTTTCTCAGTACCGCGACCGGTCGATCCGAGTCGACAAAAACACGGTCTATGAAGTCACCGCCGGGAAGAGTCAACGAGTCCGCACCCACGCCCTGACACTTGTGCGACAGATAGTATTCAGCCTCATCACCTAGAACTGCGGCAATATCCATAGTCATCTAAACCTCCAGCCGATCACTGTAACCGATCCAGACTACCAAAAGCCGCGCCGTCACCCTAAGTTTGCGTCCGCATCTCTAGATGACTCACCGCAAATGGTCCTAGCTAGGAGATAGAACGGATGTGCAATTGGGGCACCTGGTAGCAGTAATTGCAATATCCGTGATGCAAAATGGGCAACTCTTAGTGCTAGGTTCCGGAGGCGGAGAGGCCTTCTTTGCTGCAGCACGAGCAGATAGCGCATTAATGGGCTTGACGATAAAGAAAAACACCACAAGCGCAATAATTATAAAGCTAACTACGGCATTCAAAAATGTCCCAAACAGAAACACGCTCTTATTCACGGTCGCTGATAGGCTGCTGAAGTTAAATCCGCCAGCTATGCCGATCAGTGGCGTAATAAGGTCCTTCACAAGTGCCTGGACTACGCCGGTAAATGCGGTCCCAATGATTATGCCGACTGCAAGATCGACTACGTTACCCCTTAGGACGAAATCCTTAAATTCCTTCGCTACGCTCATCGCCGCAGTGTACTTTATCCCAACTCTCAAGTCCACTATTTTTCAAGTAGTACTCAAAACATATCGGAAATCGCTCACCGGATAGGGTTGAACCAGCCCGAATCTACCCTCATACTCTTTTTTTTGATCCCGGCCAACAGCATTGACACCAAGAGCACCAATGCCCCACCGATAATATCTAGGAAGAAGTGATTTGCGGTAACAATGACCACAAAGATCGTTATGAATGGATCGGCTAGTAACAAGTAACGAAGCAACTTAGACTTAACGACTTTGTAGCCACCAAGGGCGCACCAGGCAGCCCATGCAAAGTGGAGGCTAGGCATCGCTGCATAGGGATTTCCCGCCTCCTTCATGAGGGTTGCGTCTAGCTTTCCCGCACCACCGAACTTCAGCTGGGTATCAATGAAGTGATAAGAGGCTGGCAGAAGCCTCGGTGGCATTACCGGGAAGACGATAAATATCACGAAGGATATTGCGGTCATCCAGGCAAAGACGTTTCTATATCGTAAAAATCTCGAGGCATCTCGCCTGTAGAGGAGCACGAGTATTACAACTGGCAGGATGAAATGAACCGTCACGTAGAAGAAGTTTGACAGTTTGATCAACCATAGATAACGCAAGAAGAAATGCTGAATCTTCTGCTCAACGAAGAAATGGAGCCGTTTCTCGATGGAAACTTCCCAAAGGGCATCTCGCCTAGCACTCGAGGTCGATCCAGAAGCGAGCTGAGAGGTGTACTCATAGCCGAAATAAAAAACCAGAGCAATAGCAAGCTGATTCCAAAATTTGACGGGTCTGCCGTCTGCATATCTTACCGGAGCCCATTTAGACACTCTTGTTCAAACCCACTCGGAGATAGATCACGCGAGCCCTAGTGGCCTCACGCATACAACATAACTAGCAACATAGCTAAATCAACCGGTTATTTTCACGCTCTGCTGTCATGTGGTTAGCCCGCTTCACTTCAAACGCCCACTACTCCGATACCATCGGAGTGCCCTTAAAGACCTTCCACAAAGCTAGATCATAGGTAACCTTGATAGCTCCAGCCGCCACAAGCGGTAGCGACAAGAAGGATTCTGCAAGTAGCCCAGTAATAAGAGGACCAAACGGGCGACCCAGGTATCTTGCGGACGAAGTGTAACTTGCTGCGGCGGTCCTTTCCTGCTTTGTGACGATCATCATCAGATACGCCTGGCGCGTCGGGACGTCCATTTGAGATAGCGATGAGCGAAGAATCAGTATCACAGCTGCCCAGGCAAGGTTTGGAGACAATGGGAGCGCCATGAGGATGAAATTGGATGGTAGGTGGGTGAAGACAATGGTGTTCAACAAGCCGAACCTCTCAGCCGCTCTAGATGCTGCAACGTACGATGCCACTTGGAAAACTCCTACCAGAAAAAAAATGAGGCCGACCTCCGCAGGGTCTGCCCCATAGCGGCGAGCAAGCCAGTAGGAAAGGAAAACCTGGGCAATCATTCCCCCTGACATCGAGTCCACGGAATAAAGGGCCGACAATCTTTTGACGATCTTCTTGGACTGGCCTAATCTCTGAACGGGCGGCTCGGAAGTAGGGTCCACCTCATCGCCTGAGCTTTGCATCGCAGAGAGCTTATTTACTAAGCCGATTGCAATTATGCCAGCCGGAACGTAAATGATAAACAGCAGATTAACCTTGCTAGGCGTGTCGTGGAATACACGTGACAACGCTATTCCAGCAAAAAATGCTCCGAGAGCACCAGAAGCGGCTGCGACGGCATTTATGGTGCCGAACCCGCGCACCTTAGATGACCCCTTTATAGCCTCTGCCAACAAAGGCTGTTCTAAGGAGGTAAATGGACCCGACTCGGTGGTCTCTGGCGACAAGACACCACTTAGGCCCAACAACGCTATCGACCACCAACTATGCAGAATTGCCATTGGTATGCCAACTAGCGCAAAGACAATCCAGAGCAATCGGTAGCTTTTGAGCATCCCCCATGCGTTGCCATACCGACCAACCAGCAAAAGGACTATTAAAGAACCCCCTTGAAAAGAGGTGAGAACAATTCCCACCTCAACTGAGCTGAGGTGTTCGGCCTTGAATTCGAAACCTAAAACCACGATGCCAAGTCCATAACAAAAGGTTCGCAGGGCTCTAGACAGATATAAGTACCTTGCTCCCGTAATAGCGCACTCCTTCGGTCGCTCCTTGCAGGGTACCGGCCTGCAGTCTGCCACTTAACAAAACCTCTAGGCGAAAATGTGCCTCTTTCGAGGATAGGGGCTAACCTATAGAGCCCGCTTGCAAGGGATAGACTGACGCTGGTGGCCGACTTTTCTATGGTCGAAAGGGGTGTGCAATGGAGCCGGGTTTGATCGAGGGTAAAATCAGATCACGGAGACGATACTCGGTAAAATGGACAGAGTACCCCAAAGAGATCCTCCCCGCATGGATAGCGGACATGGACTTTGGAATTCCACCTTTGGTCAAAGAAGGTCTGGCCGAAGCAATTGAGCTTTCCGAAACTGGATATGCACCTCGTCAAATGACTCTCGACTATCTGGAAGCCTTTTCCAGATGGCAGCTAGAGGAGCACCAAGTGTCCATGGATGCATCCGAAATGATCGCACTCACCGATGTCATCCAGGGGTTTTACCTTTCCATTGAATCACTTTGCGCCAAAGATGCTGGGGTACTCTTTCTTACGCCTAGCTACCCTCCTTTCTTCTCAAGCGTGCAAGCCACCAACCGAAAGGTCCTTACTTCTGAGCTAGTGTTGCACGACCGGCGTTACGAAATAGATTTCGATGACTTCGCAAAGAAGGCTGAAAAGGCCAGCCCTGGTGGAGCAATTTTATTGTGCAACCCTCAGAATCCAACAGGTAGGGTTTTCGGCATCGGAGAACTCGAATCAATTGCCCAAATTGCCCTTGCTAACGACCTGTGGATCATCTCGGACGAAATCCACGCAGACCTCTGCTATCAAGGGTCGATCCACACTCCGATCATGTCAATTGCCCCCGAGGTGGCCATGAAAACAGTCACACTCAGTTCGGCCTCAAAGAGTTTTAATCTTGCGGGCCTTCACACCGCAGTACTACATGCTGGCTCCGCAGAGATACTTTCCCGACTTGAGTCAATACCACAAGGGCTCCGGGGCTCGCCGGGCTCTTTGGGACTCTTGGCCGGCCAAATTGCATTTAGCTCGAGTACTCAGTGGCTTAAAGAGATGCTGAGGAAACTGGACGCTAACCGAAAGCTATTTTTTGAGCTTTTAGAGCCTTACAGAGATAAGGTCAGGTCAGAAATGCCTGAGGCCACTTACTTAGCTTGGCTGGACTTCTCACAGAGTCCCCTCAAACCTACCGCCCAGCAGCACTTGCTAAAACATGGAAATATAGCCCTGAACCCAGGGGAAGCATTCATAGAGGGTGGGACAGACTTTTCAAGGTTGAATTTTGCGACCGAAGCCGAACTAATACCGGAAATGGTACAGAGGATCGTATCGTGCTTACGCAATTAGGTTAAAATACCCACCGCTCTATCACAAGCGCCGTAACAACTGGCCAAATACGCGAGTCCGAAGGAGTTCAAGGCGAAAAGTTCACAATCAGGCATAACGATAGGGATTATTCGGCTCACGTACCCGTCTCACATAGTGCTTGGATCACACTTACAATACAGCCTGCCAATTTCGGATTCTTTGGAGTTAGCTCGACTACACCCTGTCCACCACTGCCCGCATAGACACCTTCGATGAGGCCCCGATGCACTCCGCAAACTACATCAGGGTAGTGCATGGCAACCTGGACAAAAGGGCAACTTGCTAAGACAAGATCCGGCATACCGACGGAATCACGTCGCATTGGATCAAATCCCCTCGCCGCAAGGGAGTCTTCCAGGACATCAAATGGGTCACGTCTCACTACACCACATACTGGAGTAGGACCAACTTTGGCCTCGTCTACCTCTTCAATCCCTTCTCTCCTCCCCAAATCCCTGGTAGTTAAACCACTAGCTACACTTTCGGCCAAAATCCGCGCCAGGTACTCGTACGGTCCGGGCAAGCCGAACCTTCCTGCTATCTCGAAATTAATTCGATATAAAAGCCGAGGACGACCGGGCAGTGTCCTACCTTCAATCGACTCCGAAACGATTCCCACTCTTTTGAGCTGGGTTAAATGCTGCCGAACCGCGTTGTGATTAAGTCCAACAAATTCAGTAAGCTAAGCAATACTTACCGGGTGATTTGACCTCGCAATGAAATCAGCAATGTTATATCGCGTTGGGTCTCCTAAAGCCCTCGCTAGCTCCTGATTCAGCTTCATTACAGTTTCACGCTCCACTATTCAAGCCCGCCCGACTCATACATACCTAGCTCTTTAATAGCGTAATGGTATGGCCACTATTATGCAATTTGCCGTCCATTTACCTTCGAATTAGCAGGTACAAAAACCTCGTACTATCTGCGCATTACAGCAATCCAGCAGCTAGCTCCTCACTCACCCAAACGAACAGCCAAGCAACAATGATCAATAGATATATCCAAAACTCGTTTAAAAACGGACAACTTTTGCTGACCTCAGACCCTTTGAGTAAATCCAGTTGCACCGGTTAGATGATCGTTGTACTACTACGGAACCCTCTGGGACTATTCCTCTAGCCTGCATCTGTTTTCTTATATTATCAAAATTGTAATGTTACTATCTTTCTGGAGGACATTATTGAAAAACCGTGGAAGTCACATGCAGTATCGCCAGAGTGTGTTCCCATTGAATTTTCAGGCGTCTCAAGAGGGTTCTAATGCATTGTTTCGCCCGTTTGAATACGACTTATTTTCTAAGATCGCTGTTTATGGTTAGGTTTCATATGGCAATACCGCACCCGCGGCGATAAACGAGTATCCCCTATCACCTAAACAGGTCCGCCGCATAAATCATGACTAGCGCTGGTCCAACCACAATATTTCCCACTTCGGTCTAACTCAGGCAAGCCAAAACCGGGGAAAATCGGTCGATGCCAAGCGGACGGTATTGCTCTTTTTGGTGCCCGACCCCAGCTTCAGAAACCATTGTTACCTACCCATCGACCAAGGACAGATCGGTCTGCACCGGGTGCCCGGATTGCCATTTTGGACGGAAAACTGACTTAGGGGTCTCGGCCGAGACAACGGAGCCTAGCTGCCGTTACTTGCAACGGCAATTCTATAAAGCGCGGCCTTTTCATAGTCGAACCCGAAAGGCTGCGACCTGCGGCTTCGTAACTCGATTGGCGTATTTCGTATAGAGGTGGTAGTTATGGTGGATGCGAGATACGTGGTTTACAGGACTGGACGTCGCCC
>JAKCBW010000111.1 GCA_021842145.1 Actinomycetes bacterium | reverse complement strand
CACGGCTGCTTCGAGCATTCCCAGATCCTCAAGTCCCTCAACTATAAGATCGCGTCCAAATTCCCGTCCCAACTGGGTTAGTCTGCCCAGCAAAGTTAGAGTTTGAAGCGGGGAGGTATATAGTTGGGCTGTCATTCCCCTATCAATCTTGATGATGTCGAATGGCAGATTTGCAAACTCTAGGATACTGCTGTATCCAGAACCCAAGTCGTCCATTGCAAGCCTTGTACCCAGCTCTATGAGACCCTCAACGACTCCCATTTGGCGGTTATCCTCCATCCGATGGGTCTCAAGGAGCTCCAGAGTTAGCCTGCTTGGTGAGATGCTGCGATAGTTGAGTGCATCACGAACCCAAACTTTGAATTCGGGGTCCATTAAAGCTGCAGCCGGAACCTTCAAGGATACACCTGAGACCAACCCATTCTCCTCCCAACGCTTCATCCACGTCAGTACTTGGTCGAGACCCTCCCTGAATAGTCTCACTAAGCCGGTGTCTCCTATTAGCGGAAGAAATACGTTAGGTGGTATTAGTAAGTCATCTTTGGTTCTCAGTCGAGCTAACGCCTCAAAGTTGACCACAGAAGCTTCCCTCAGATCGACGATCGGCTGCATGTACATCTGCAACCCACCATTGAAAAGCTCACTATTGTACTGTTGAACAAGACCCGGAGTTACGATTGGTACCCGACTAAAACTCTCAAGGTGGTCTTTAATCTCCAGCCAACGTCTCTGCAAGCCCTGGATAAATTGGCGCATTAGATTTGACTCAAACTGGTTGGGAAACGCGCCGAGCAGTTCAATTACCGACTCAACTTGACGCTGACCAGAAAAGGTCGGTATCACCGCCACGCTACGAACGCCCAATTCGATCAATCTCTCGACTTGATCTGTACTGTTTTCTTCGCCTTCCAAGCTTGCCAAACTTGATGTCCTACCACTACCCCAGGCCCTAGCGAGCGTTGAGGAGTGCCATGTCGCCGTTTCCTGGGCACCGTCAGTCTCCAAGCGGTTCAAGGCGGAGACAATTTCTTCCCCGATTTTCCCCTTGACACGAAATGCTCGAAACTGACCATCAGAATCACGCGACCAAATTGCTACGGTCAAAATTCCTGGCAGGCCGGAGAGAACTTCCAACTCTGCGGATTCAGCCTCGTCCCATGAAGTCGCGACATCGGGCATGGATCGCTGAAGGACCGATCCATATGCGCTGCTGGTAACTTGCATCGCGTGTAATTGTGCCTGAACGTCCTCATTCAATCTGCTTTCACAGGCGAGAACTAGCCGGAACTTGCTACGTGGATCTATCTGCAGATGAGCCAGCTGCAAATTCAATAGGCTTCGGTAGAGAGAAAAAGCCCTCATCATGAGGGATGCGTCCACTCCAACCAAAGCGTGAACAAAACCCAAGCGATATGCTCGATTGAGAAGCTGTGATTGAGTCGTGGCATCTGAAAGGACGAACTTGAAATGTTCGGCCTGAGAATTCTTCAGACTCTCCATTTCGGAAACGCTCAAGCTGGACAGGATCGCCTGGGCACTATCTTCAAGGGCAAGTCCCGCATAGAACTTGTCAACAAACTCAATACTTGCATTGCTACAAGAAGTTTGGATACCCTCCAAGAGTCCAATTGATTCTTCCCCGAACGGATCAAAGCTCTGGTCGAAATCTGGCGGTGCAAATGCATTTGATCCCATCTGCCACCACGTTGACCTGTTTCCCTTGGTAGCTTTCGCCCGATATAAAGCCATATCCGCCTGACGGAGTAGGGTCTCACAATCCGTGGCATCCAAGGGATAGACCGCTAAACCTAAGCTCATCTCTATCTCAACGTGGCAGCCCGGCGCAACTTCAAAGGGAGCCTCCACCGCCTGATGCAGGCGGTGCAACACAGATTCCATCTGGTAGCGCGCATCATCCTGCCCGGTACTCTCAAAAACGATTACAAACTCGTCGCCCCCAAGTCGGGCCAACAGGTCGCCCGTTCTAAGCCGAAGTCTCAGCCTTCCGGCTAGATTTTGCAGTACTACGTCGCCGGCTTGGTGACCCCAAGTGTCGTTTACCATCTTAAAGTCGTCGAGATCGAGCATTCCGACGGCAACGACAAAGTTGTTCCTTTTGGCTGATTCGAGAACCCCCGGTAGATAGTCATCAAGTTTGTGCCTGTTAGGTAGGCCGGTCAGCGAGTCGTGAAATGCCTGGTACTCAACCTGTTCGTGGAGCTTCTTAGCCTGGTCTATTGCGTCAAGTCGATCGAGTCCGATCGAAATACTCTTGGCTACTTCGCCAAGGATGTCCTTAACGGTTTGGCTTACCGTGGCCTCAGGCTGAAAGCAGGTAGTCAATACCGCCCAGTTCTGGCCATTGCGAAGAATTGGAAAGGTCACCGATGAGGAACGTCCTTGATCCTTTTCAGCTTCGACGTACCCTTGGATTTCAATTTCAACCGCCAGTTCGGATCGACCACCGAGAGTCTGATTCGATCCACTTTCACCATGGTTCTCATTAGCTGCTCGGTCACTCGTCGCAAAGCTCGTAGGCGAGACATCCATGTACTCTACATCGCCGACGGCGGCAATGAGATTGAATCGCGCAGCCGTCTCTGGACGCCCAATCCAGGAGAGTGGAACTCCTAGAATTTCTACAATCCTCGCACAGACCTGGTTCATAAAGTCCGTTTGATCATTCGCCAAAACAACCGCAGAATTAACCTCAGCCAAAAGGAAATTGACCTTGACGAGTTCCTGACTCCTGCTGACTTCCGCCTTTAGGCGAGCATTGAGGTCTAGCACCTCAAAGGTTCGCAGGCCTAGATTATCGTTCATCTCTGTAATCGAATTGACCAACACCGCGCTGACAGACGCATTAGTCTCGGTGAATTCCTCGACGCCGATACCACCCTGGCATGCCATAATCTCCTTTGCCAGCCGACTATCGACCTCAATGATGTGATGCAGCAGCCACTTTGCCAAAAATGTCGTCACATGCAGCGCAACGTCATCCGGACTTTCGTCGGCTAGACCTTGGGAGCGGTCAATGAAGTTGATGAAACTCTGATGGGCTTTCAGATGCATCTTCTTGTGAGAGGGAGTAATCGGCCACTTCCTCATCATCTCTTCTTCAGTCCCAAAGTGGTATCGCGTATATTTTGAAAGCTCCATCAAATTGGTCTGCAAGATGACAGCTGAAACCGATTCAGATTGTGACGTTACGAGGTTGTTGAAGATCTGGACAAGCCGCTGATGCTGCCGATCGACGATGCCAATTCCAACTTCCAGGTCACTACCCCAGTTGATTATTGGCCTGGCTTCAAAGTCGGGCACAGTTGAAATACGATAAATTGATCCGCTAGCATCACTTGATCGGTCGGTCCACCGTCTTCCCTCCTCATTCATGGCCTGAAATCCAACCCTCCTCCACCCTCTGTAAAAAAGCCAACGCCGAACTTAATCGGAGTTAAGTGGACAAATTCAGTGCCACAGGCATCATAATTATGTCACACTAAGACCGAAATACTCAATGCGATTATCGACTCGAATTCCGGGAAACCTAAGGGTCGGGCAGCTATTCAGGATCCGTCAAGCCGTTGGAAAACTTACTCACATTTCGGAACGAATATGCACTTTGTGAAGACCTACGGACCATAGGCAGCCACCGAGGAGCACGAAGATGGAGGAGAAACAGTTTATAAAATTTGAACTGGACATTTATGGTCGGGCTGCCGGGATTTGAACCCGGGACCTCTTGACCCCCAGTCAAGCACGCTAACCAAGCTGCGCCACAGCCCGAGATGTATGATGCTAGTTAGCCCTCAACCTTAGATCGGCTCGATTCAGCCTGAAAACACTTTCACAAGCCAAATTTGAGCGGTTCCGTGAACTCAAATCGATACAGTCGACGTTCCTAGACGTGGTGAAAAAACCAAACAAAGAGCTGAACAAACCGATACGTCAGATATACGACAGTCGCAAAAACCAGCAACTTGAAATGCCAGGGCGTCCTTCGCTTTTGTAAAATAACCGCTCCACATGATGGGCAGGATCCACCCTCTTTTAGTTCGGAGGTTTCGTGGAATTTAGAGCAGTTCTCGCACCAGGGCATGGCTCTAGTCTAAGAGAAACTGCCGGCTACCAGACATTCAGAGAGGGCAGGTCTCAGACCGGCGGAACTCCGTGACGTCTCTCTGAAAAAAAACGCTCCTTCTGTCCCGCTGCTCGCATCCGTCTAATCAGCTCATTCCGGAGCTCTCCGGGATCTACAACTGAATCAACTATCAAATCCGAAGCTAGGCGAAGCAGGTCGACATCTTGTTCGTATTCCTGCCTCTTCTCCTTGACAAAAAGCTCTCGTTCCTTTTCATCTTCAATCGCCGCTATTTTGTTGGCATACACCGCATTTACCGCTGGCTCCGGACCCATAACGGCAATCTTCGCCGAAGGAAGACATATCGTAGCGTCAGGCTCAAACGCAGGACCAGACATGGCATATAAACCGGCTCCATAGGCTTTTCGTAGGATTACCGAGAATTTTGTGACGGTTGCTTCTGAGACGGCGGTAATCATTTTTGCGCCATGTCGGATGATTCCACTGCGCTCGACCTCCGACCCAATCATGAATCCTGGAACGTCGGCTAAAAATACCAGAGGGATATTAAATGCATCAGCATTCCAGATGAACCTGGCGGCCTTATCCGCAGAGTCCACGAATAGCACCCCACCTTTGACCATCGGATTGTTAGCGACGATTCCGACAACCTTCCCGTCCAACCTGGCCCATCCAACGACTAGCTCGGGGGCCCAAAGTGGTTTAATTTCGAAAAACGAGTCCTGGTCAAATATGGAATCGATAATTTTATGAATGGAATAACCGGCCGTTGCCTCCCCTGGAATATCACCTTCTAAGAGCTCCCTTGCCGGAGGCCTAGCCACGTCTGCTGGAGGCAATTCCCTGAAAGAGGAGGGGAGATACGAAAGATAATCCCTAGCGGCGTCCAAGGCTTCTTCGTCGGATTGGACCAAATTGTCTCCACATCCTGAAACCGTCGCATGCATCCTAGCCCCGCCCATCTCCTCTAAGGTAGTGAACTCGCCAATCACCACCTCGGCCATCCTCGGCGATCCAAGATACATTGAGGCGTTACCTTCGACCATAAAGACAACGTCACAAAAGGCTGGTATGTAGGCACCGCCGGCAGCCGAGGGGCCAAAAAGGCAGCATATCTGCGGAACCTTTCCGGAAAGACGGACCTGATTATAGAAGATTCTCCCGGCCCCCCTACGGCCTGGAAAGAGCTGAACTTGATCGGTGATGCGTGCACCAGCCGAGTCGATTAGGTAGAAAATGGGTACTTCGTGTTTAAGAGCGAGTTCTGTAGTTCTAATGATCTTTTCAACCGTTCTCGCACCCCAAGATCCCGCTTTTACCGTCTGATCGTTTGCCACGATACAAACGGTTCTGCCATCGATGGTTGCCGTGCCGGTGAGTACTCCGTCTGAAGGGAGTCCCTCGGACATTGCATTAGCAAGGAGACCATCTTCAGATCGGAA
>JAKCBW010000110.1 GCA_021842145.1 Actinomycetes bacterium | reverse complement strand
CCGGTAGGTTTCGGTCAATCCGAGGTGAAGGATGAAAGCCGTTGTAATTTCCGGTGGTAAGGTCGAGTTAGCAGAAGTACAGACGCCGATTCCCCTCGGAGATGACCTATTGGTAGAGGTGAAGTCGGCCGGCATGAACGCCGCTGACCTCCTTCAAGTAAAGGGGTTCTATCCCCCGCCGCCCGGCTACCCAGAGGATATACCTGGCCTTGAATTAGCGGGGGTCGTCGTTGAAACGGGTCCCAGGGCAAAGCGATTTAAAGTCGGCGATCGAGTTATGGGGATAGTCGGAGGCGCAGCGCAGGCGGAATTTGCCCTCATAGCCGATTCGATAGCATTGAGGGTTCCCGAGAACGTCGACATCGGAATGGCTGGCGGATTCCCAGAAGCCTTTACTACCGCCTTTGACGCCCTCTTCTTACAGGGGGAGCTGACAGTTGGTGAGAGCCTCTGCGTACACGGTGCTGCTGGTGGAGTAGGCCTGGCGGCGATACAGTTGGCCGTTCAAGCCGGAGCAAGGGTAACCGCTACTTCAAGGACCCTTCAGCACAAAGAGGAGCTGGAATCCTTGGGGGCGAGGGTTCTGCACCCCGACGAAATGCCGGGATCGGGCCCCTACGACCTCGTGCTCGAACTTGTCGGGGCGGCCAATATGGAACTGAACCTAAAGGAGATCTCTATCGGCGGACGAATAGTCGTAATCGGGGTCGGAGCTGGATCTCGATTTGAGCTCGACCTGCGTAGCGTGATGGCGAAGAGGTGCCGGATAATGGGCTCGACCCTTCGGGCTCGCTCGACGGAGGAAAAGGCCTACCTAGCCTCCAAGATGGAGCGCCAGGTAGTCCCCCTTTTGGAGTCACAAGACATAAGGATTCATGAATATTTGAGCTTTCCTTTTTCCCAAGCAAAGGAGGCCTACGAGGCGTTTAGTAGGCGGGGAAAGCTCGGCAAGCTGATCTTCTTCGCTAATAACCAGCCCTGAAATCGACGGTCCCCTCCGGTTCCTCACCCCTCATCCAAAGGTCCAATTGGCGCCTCATGCGGTTGATTGCGTTTGTCGTCACCATCGGCGATGACCAACTGTGATGGGGATAGACGGTAACGTCTTTCCGTCCCCACAGTGCGGAGCCCGATTCCAGTGGCTCTACCTCAAAGGCATCGAGGAGCAGATACCCAAAACGAGAAGCCTCCACCGCTTTTGCAAGGGCAACTTCGTCGAATATAGCCCCACGCGCCGGATTGATAATCACCACGCCATCTTTAAACCGCGATAACTCGGCTTCACCTAGGAGATGGTGAGTCGACGGCGTATGTGGGACACCGACAACTAGAAAGTCACTCTCATAAATCTCGCTCGGGATCTCATTGCCAAAGTAATAATTCCGTAGATGAGGCGGGACAACCTTGTGCTCTGTACGAGTCCAAGCCGACACCTCCATGTTGAAGGGCTCGCACATCTCGGCTACCAGCCGATTCACCGAACCGAATCCCAGGAGAAACACCCTTTTCCTCGAGAGTTCGTCGAGTTCAACCGACGGATCCCAGCTCCGAGCCTCCGATAGCTTTTGGTAGTGGATAAATCTCTTCGCGCTAACGAGCATCCCCATCATCACCCATTCGGCCATCGGCCTAGCGAAGTTGTCACCACCATTTGAAAGCACTATCCCACGACGAAGAAATTCATCTTTGTCAATTGCGTCTATCCCGACAAAATCTGAATGAACCCAGTTCAGGTTGGGCAATTTTGAAGTGACCTTTGAAACCCAACCTCCGGTGAACCTGCCGTGGGCCCAGAAAAGCTCCACAATAGAAAGGTCTTCACTCGACCCATCGAGGCCAATTGGCTCCCCTTGGGGATCGAACTCGACAAAGTGAAGTTCAATACCCATCTCGGCGGCCAGTTTGCTTAGGACCCTATTTGCCTCAGGACTTCCCGCCGCATGGAGCTTGGTCCTTCTGATCTCACCGTCTCGTGGCACACAGACCCCCACTCGATTCCTTAGGTCGCTCTCATCAGCCACCTAATGGCAAGCATAAAAGAGAAAGTCCCAAAGCAAGGTCCCGGGCTAGGACTAAGTCCATCTTATCGGCGGTTAAACACCTCACTAGGGCTCCCTCCACATAATGCCGCCAGCTCCCAGAGCCACCCGGTTCGCACTTTACTAATTAACCAGACTTTGCCTCGTCCGCTTTCCAAGATCTCCTACTAGTAGTTAGCGTCTTCGTTCTAGTAGAATCATGAGGTGTTGTCCTCGGTTTCAATTAGGGTGCAGTTGGCCAAGGCATTTATTCAGGCCGAGCACGATTCAAAGAGACGGTAGACGGGTTGGTCCAACCGTCAGGAGGTATTTCATGAAGCCGATACCCGTAGATTTTCACATTGGCCCCCTCCAGATCCACACCTACGGAATCGGCCTTGCAATCACCTTCTATTTCGCATATCGATACTTCGAAAAGCGACTTCGTGACAACGGTCTCCCCTGGGAATGGCTCGCATCTTCGGTTCTCTGGATAATTGGTGCTGCGATAGTAGGGGCGAGGATTGTCCACGTAATTGCGAATATCAAGTACTACATATCCTTCCCGATCGAGGTATTTGCGATCTGGCACGGCGGCCTCTCCTCCTTCGGAGGAATAGCGGGGGCAATACCGGTAGCCCTATACCTCCTCCATAAAAAAGCCCCCGATCTCAGGCCCTTAGTCGCACTCGACCTGATCACTCCGGTTCTGATGGCGAGCTGGGCGATGGGAAGAATGCTCGGACCGCAGCTGATGTATGCGGGTGGGGGACGACCAACCAATGCATGGTATGGCCTTCAATACGCCGGGCAGATTGGGTATCGGATCCCGGTTCCGGTCTTTCAAGCCACCGAGGATTTCATCATTTTCCTCGTCTCGCTCCAGTTGGAAAAGTTCTTCAAGGCAAAGCAGATGCCCTCGGGAACCCTGCTCATCGCTACGGTGGGCCTTTGGTCTGTGGAACGCTTCTTCGATGAGTTTTTGTGGCTAGCGGTCCCAAGGTTGTGGGACGCGGTGGAAGTTTTTTCAATCATCCTCTTCGCTTTTTCGATATTCGGGCTGATTATGCAGGTGAAGAAGAAGAGACGACTAGCCGGGGCACCGGAGTCGCAAGACCTGTCGAGCAACTAAAAAGAAAAGTCAGTAGCAGACCTTGTATAACCTCACCTCGACCGCACTGCTCACCGATCAGTACGAATACACCATGTTGGAGGCCGCGATCAATGCCGGGATCGCCGGAAAAATGGCTACCTTCGAGGTGTTCGCAAGGCGCCTACCCAAGGGGAGGCGCTACGGGGTAGTCGGGGGCATAGGAAGGCTTCAAGAGGCAATTAGCTCTTTTAGCTTCGACCAAGAAACCCTCGGATACCTTGAGGGATCGAAAATAGTGTCCGAAAAGACACTCGCATACCTCAGAGACTTCAAATTTACCGGGTCTATCTCGGCGTATCCAGAGGGAGAAATTTACTTTCCTGACTCGCCGGTTCTTAAGATTACCGCTCCGTTCTCAGAAGCGATACTCCTAGAAACCCTCGTCCTGTCCGTCTTGAACTGGGATTCGGCGATAGCGTCTTGTGCTTCTCGCATTTTTTTAGCCGCCGGCGGTAGGGGCCTCATCGAAATGGGAGGGAGGCGCACCCACGAACACTCCGCAGTTGCGGCGGCCCGTGCCGCATACCTAGCGGGCTTCGACTCTACTTCGAACCTAGCCGCAGGAAAACTCTATGGGATCCCGACCGCTGGAACCGTGGCCCACGCTTTTATCCTTCTCCACCCGGAGGAGACCTCCGCCTTCTCATCACAGTTTCAAACCCAGGGCCACACCACCACGGCACTAGTTGACACCTACGACATCACGAGGGGAATCGAAAGGGCGATAGCGGTATTCGGTACGTCGCTAGCGGCCATCAGGATCGACTCCGGCGACCTTGCACTACAGGCCAAGAGGGCCAGGGGGCTACTCGACACACTCGGGGCCACCGGGACAAAAATAGTAGTTTCAGGAGATCTGGACGAATTTACTATTGAAGAACTTAGAGAGTCCCCCATAGACGCCTACGGGGTCGGTACGAGGCTCGTCACCGGCTCGGGAGCGGCAACGGCCAACTTTGTCTACAAGCTCGTCGAGGTGAGCGAGAACGGCGTGTCAAGGCCGGTCTCCAAGCTCTCCAGGGACAAGGAGACCCTCGGCGGAGCCAAGGTGCCATACCGCAGGTTAGACGGGAGCGGCAACGTGGTCGCCGAAGTATTTGTCGGAGACACCAATGCAAAAGATCTCGAAGGGGACCCTCGGTTCGTGCCGCTTCAAGTAGAACTCTACAACAACGGAACCCAGGTCCATCATGAGACCCTCGTAGATTCCCGCAAGAGGCACCGACTGGCACTCGAACAGCTTGGGAGCGAAGGACGCTCTCTCTCCATGGGGCCACCGTTGCTCGTTGCGCAACAATGGAGCGGCACTTGACGGGGAAAGGACTCCCGTCCTTTGGATTCGGTCTCCCGCCTATAGCGCGCTAAGTTCGACCACCGCGTCGGAAAGGGTTGGCCAGAGGTTCTTCGCCCAATCGCCAAAGGCCACCGAGCTCAGGGTCGCCAGAAAGCAGCCGTTTTCAGGGTCGATCCAAAGTGAAGACCCGGACTGGCCGAAATGCCCAAAAGTGTGCCCAGAGTTAGCCGCTCCGGTCCAGTGCGGAAACTTCTCACCCTTCACCTCGGGTCCAAGACCCCATGGACATGGCCTCATGAACCCAAAGCCCGGCACCAGGCCGGCTAAGTCGGGATGATACGGCTCACGGATCAGCATCAAGGTTTCTTGCGACAAGATACCGGGGGAGATAAATCCCCTCACCAATGCGACGAGGTCGGATACCTTTGCGACCAGGCCCGCCGCAGCCCCAGTCGGTCCAGAGGAGCTGTATAAACCCGGATCCAGCTCCAATCCCTTAGCACCCAAGGGATCCGCCACCGCCTCGAAAAGGTAGTCGCTAAAGGTCATCCCGGATTCCTTTGCTAAGTGGTCAGCCAAGGCCTCGTAGCCGACGTTCGAGTAGACCCTACGTCTGGCGGGGGAAGGATCCAATTGGATCTCTTCGAAAGCAAAGTCTCCTTTTTCTGGGAATCCGAATGGAAGCCCGGAAGAGTGGGAAAGTAGATCGTAGATCGACGCCGAATTAGATAGCATCGGCGCCTTGGCGTCCAAGGTTCCCTCTTCTATAGCCACATGGACGGCTAGCGCTGTGAAGAGCTTACTCACCGAGGCGAGTGGGAAACTATCCTTCGACCCCAGTTCGACTAGTTCGGTAATATCGCCTTCGGCAAAGGTGCCGTATGCGATAGCCCAGCTGCCCGGAAAGCCTCTTGCCAGGTCTTCGATGTTAGACGGAAGCACCAATTTGATCCCTTTTCGTCTCGTTCGGCCCCCGGTCAAAAAGACTCTTCCTTGATCCCTTTGCACAGCTGTCCGAAAATGAAACCGACTCCGTAGCTATCTACTTTGGGGGTTCGTCGGCACTGCCTCGGGTCTGGAGATAACTCTT
>JAKCBW010000109.1 GCA_021842145.1 Actinomycetes bacterium | reverse complement strand
CCTTTGGGCCAAGTCGAGCCGGTACTTAGGTACTTCAAGTCGGCGACGGTCTTTGATATCTCTCAAACCGAGGGAGAGGCGATCCCCGAGCCCTTGGTCCCTTGCTTCCTGGAAGGCGAGGCGGATCAATTCCTCCTTGATTTCTGCGTCGCCGAGGTCGAGAAGTTGGGCTTTTCAGTGCACTTTGGCGAACTGGAGGGGTGCAATGGGCAGACGAATTTTACCGACCGGTCGGTGGTGGTGGCTAGGGGCCTTCCACCACTCCAAAAGGTCAAGACCGTCCTGCACGAGCTGGCGCATGCAACGATGCACAACAGGGCGGACATTGAAGTACCGACGGCAGAACTAGAGGCCGAATCGTCTGCCTATCTCATCCTAGGTACTCTCGGAATCCAGAGTGAGGATTTCTCCGTACCGTACCTGATTAGGTGGTCAAAAGGCGAAACCAAGGACGTTGAGGAGGCTTCGTTGCGTGTTAGCGATTTCGTAGTCAACTTTCTGAGGCGTTATTACGATGGAGTTTTCAATCGGGTGGGTGCTGAGTTTAATCCGGAGGGCAAGGTTGCGTGAGATAACTGAGGAGCTGTGGGAAGAGTACCTGACAGCTCGGCTGGATGTTCTCCTCCCCCAGGGCAACCGGGTCGAGCTACGTGATTGTGGAACAGAGTATTTTGGCGCTCGTAGCGCAGTGGTACTTACCGCCTGGAATCCGATGGGTGAGGAGGTGGACCTCGAAGAGAATGAGCGGAAAAACGTCGAACTCGCGATGGACCTCGCCGCCCTGTCGGTGGACTTTTTGCCATGTATCGGATCGTCGGCTGATACAAGCTATCGGGAAGCTGGATTTATCGCCTTCGATCTCGACGAAGAACTGGCGATCGGGTTGTTGAGGAAGTATCGGCAGCTTGGTTACTATTTTGCTTTGGGTAGGACAATAGAGTGTCGTCTCAGCGATTCCGATGAAAAAAGAGAGGTCAAAGAGATCTCAACACGGTGATCGACACCGCTGGTTAGAGGCCTCCCCTAACTGATTGCCAGTTGTTTGGGTCAGGTTGGCACATTGCAACTCTGGGGCTACTTTCATGTCGAAATTATCCTCTACTTACGGCGGCACATGTCTATGGAACTCCAGCTACTTTCACTAGTTGCTCGGGAGCACGTGTGGCCACCTGATCGACAACTATTCAGTGGCTACGCACTGCCCATAGCTTGAAAAAACGGAAGCTAGCTGACAGCATTGACCGAGACCTTGCCGTGACGATATCGTTCACGGACTAGCTCGAGTCCTTCTGATTTGCTTTCTCAGTCAATGAACGAACACGTTACTGAAGTGAAACTTTTCCTGCGACTATCAGTAAACGGCCCTAAGTTAGCGACTTCGGGCCGTCCGGGTTTAATTAGCTTTAATTCAGTCCTCGATCGATTTGTCAATGGATCGGTAAACGCCAACGAGGAATTGTCCGTCCTGGTGGAGGTCACCTGCCATCCTCGGGTTCGAGTTGTATATTGCGACCCCTTTTCTGAGGTCAGAGCTAGTTTTTGTAATGCCGGATGTAGCCTGGAGGTTGATAGCTTCTCATCGAGGTGTCCAAAGGATAGGTCGGCCGATTGGCGATATTTTTGACGAGTTCTTTCCACAACGAGATCTTCCAACTAGGGACCTGGTCTAAAACCAGGGGCCTAGAAATAGTAATGATCGCAGTCGGTTCCGTGTTGGCTGCGAGGTTTACTAGGTGGATTTCGAATAGTGCCGAGTCGAGCCTGGTAAGAAGGGCTAAGACCGAGGTCCATGACGAGCTTGTGAGGTCGGAGCGATCCAAGTACGTCCACGCTATGGTCCAGGCGGTGGGTTGGGGAGTTACGTCGGTAATCTACTTCGTCTCGACCTTGATGATAATTATTCGTGTTGGAGTGCCGATCAGTTCGCTTGTCGCACCGGCAACTGTCATGGGGGTCGCCCTTGGTTTCGGTGCCCAAAAGCTGGTGCAAGACCTGCTGGCGGGATTTTTTATCTTCGCGGAGAGGCAGTTTGGGGTCGGCGACGTTATAACTATCTCGGCACCCGGCGCTACGGTGGGTGTGTCTGGGACGGTTGAGGAACTTACCTTGCGGATTACCAGGATTCGGACGCTTTATGGTGAACTGATCGTGGTCCCTAATGGTGAGGTAAGACAGGTAGCTAATATGTCGAAGGATTGGTCACAGGTAGTCCTTGACGTCCAGGTTCCCATCGAATCGCACAAGTCAGAGACCATCGAACTGATGCGGAGGATCTGTTTGGAGTTTGGAAAAGAGGAGGAGTGGTCACAGTACCTCCTCGCACCACCCGTAGTAACCGGCATCGAGGCGATACATATCGGATATTTCCAGCTCAGGGTGCTGGTCCGCACACTGCCGGCCAGGCAGTGGGAGGTAGCTCGTGAACTGAGGCTTAGACTGCTCGAGGCCCTAGATGATGCGAAGCTCCTTAGCGGATCTGCGAACTCCCCGATAATCCAACAGGTGGTTTGAGTTGTCTATAAAAAGTGTTCGGCGCTCGACCTGGCTGTTGGTGGTGATCTTCATCGCTTCGGCTATGGTCTACGCCGACAATCGTCCGGCTCCACCGCCACCGACCATTCTCGTGCCGGCGATAGCCGTGACCCAGACTACAACTACCACAACTACCGAAGCGCCGCGGCCGACTACGACAACTTCAACTACCACGACAACATCAACGACGACCACGACGACCCTGCCCAAAGCCTCGTCGACGACCGGGGTAGGTGGTTCCACGACGACGACTTCTACCTTGTCGGGAGCCTCGACTACTTCTACCACTCTGGCACCCTCGACTACGACCACCACTTCGTTGAGCTTTGGTGGTTGACGAAAGCCGTCAAAAGGTCTCGCTCTATTGCTGGTGTGGCAAACTTGTGGGTATCTGGCAGGAGTTTTCGCTAGCTAATTTGTGACATCCTTTTTGGCAAGTGGTCTACTTGCTCGATGATCCCATCATCGGTCTAAAGGTGAGAATTTCACGGCCAAAGTGTGTTTGACATTGAAATACTGCCACGACTCGAGGAACGCTAGTAGTCGCAACGTATCAGGCGCTCGAGGAAATGGGCTACGCCATTTTCATCGTTAGAGGGGACGACAATGTCGGCAACTTCGATCAGCTCTGGGTGTGCATTCTTTACCGCAGCACCCACCTGGGCTTCCCTTAGCATCTCGATGTCGTTTAGATGGTCTCCGATCGCCGCCACCATAGATGGCTCTACTCCCAGGGCCGCTGACGCACGGAGGAGTCCGCTTGCCTTGGTGACCCCACTAACCATCACCTCGACCCAATCGATTGACCCGAAGGTGATCGAAAACTTCTCGGTTGAGTATTCGGAAATAAGCCGAGCGAGCTCCATCTGTCCGATCCCCATCGGCCTCATTAGGATTTTGGTCGCCCCGAGTTCGAGTTGTTTTTCGGTGATCGACTGCACCGCTTCATTTATATTTAGGTAAGCGCTCCCATCGGGGAAGAACCCAGCCTCTGGGGTGAATGACAGCCCGAACTCCCTTGCGAAGCGCACATTGGGGGCGACCAACCTAATCTGATGGATAAGGCCTATTGCGTCATCGGCGGGTATCAATGAGTGCCAGATCTCGGTCTTGCTCACAAGGTCCCAGCCGATAGCCCCGTTGGCACAGATGGCCACGGGACCGAGGCCGGCTATTTCGGCGAGTTCTGTGGTTGAACGGGGGGACCGGGCGGTGGCTGCAATAGTGGCTATCCCGCAGCGTTTGGCCTTTTGGATCGCCTCAATATTTACCTTGGATATTCGTGACCTGCTGTTCAGCAATGTGCCGTCGAGATCTGTCGCTAACAGTTCAATTTTTGCCTCGTTCAAGTATCCCTATCCGCCTTCGTTTCTTCTTGGGCAGTGTATGTCCTTCTCCGCTGGTCTACGATCCGGAGTTTGCCTTTGCCAAGACCGCAGCAGGCCTACCCTTGGATGTTCGACGGAGGAACATACTGGCTCTGGTCATATGGGCCCGAGGAGCATTGACTCTTTAATGCTGGGATGAGTCTTGCTTCGGGGACTCGGGAGCTCTCCGAGAGGGTGATCTGCAACGCCTGATAGTTGCCGTCGGATCCGGCTGCTATCGCCGCATATGGGAGTGCCTCACGCAGCTTTTCAAGTGCGCTCGCTTGCAGAGATTTAATCGGTCCGCCGCCATTGGCTACCGATGCCTCATACTCAGCGATTGACGCCTTAACATAGCCGCAGGCCGTCTTGGCGTTTTGGGTGGCCGATGGGGCACAAGCGGATAGCAGGGCCGCCGATGCTGCGACTAACGCCAGTCTCACTCCAACAGTCCTAAAAATCGCTACCGATGGAAGTGCTAGCTTGCGCCTGTCCATTCTGTTGACTTTGCTATTAAATAATTGGAAATTTCGGTGCACTTGTCCAGTATAGGACAGAGATTCTCTTCACCCAAAAAGATCTTCCCTAAGGGAATCTTCAGCCTTGAGGTTACTCCAAGGCGCCTGGCGGGAACATCGGCCACCGAAGGGTATGCGTCAACCGCCGAAACCTCAATTGGCATTTCGGTACCCGCAATTGCAGAAAGATCCACCATCAGCCCCAATAGGTCGGTGCCTTCAGGGACGGGCGGAAGCGACCAAGTTAGCGTCAGCGGAAGTTCGTAACCATCGGGCGGATCCTGATCCTCGCCCAGTGATTCCATGACATCCTCAAAGCTAAGGAGGGTGCGCGGAATAATGGCTATCGAGAGGTGCAGATCCAACGGTCCATTGCAGGCGTCTTCGGGATGCAGATCGACTTCCCACGTCTGAGCGAGAGAGTAAGTCTCCACAAAGTGTCTCTCGTCGTGGATATGAAGTCCATGCTCGACGGCGTGATCCTTCAGTTGGCTTACGTACCCTGGAATGTCTACTATCGCCACACCTCCAGCCTAGGCCGAAAATTGCCGAATGTACCAGACTCTGTCAATCTTTAGGGCCAGTTAGATCTTTAGGGCCAGTTAGATCTTTAGGGCCAGTTAGATCTTGGCACGAAGTAACCGAGGCACCGTAAAGGTCGCAAATCTGCCGACGCTCCACAAAGGACCTCGCCGCTTCGGGCTGGGGCCGTGCATGAGCTGGTTTTGATCGGATCAGCTACAACGCTCGCCGGGGTAAAAGCAACCATTCGTCAATTGGTGAAATTAGTCGACCCTTCTTTGGATGTTTTGGGCTTGGTTCTGGGATCAAATGCTTGAATATCACCTTTTCCGTGAGCAGAGCCTGCATTTCGACCATTGGAAAAGGGACATTGGTGATCTCCGACCATCGAAAAGGCGACTAGCACGCCTATAGTTTTTGTGATTCTGGCCTTCTTAGTAACCGACGTTAGGTGGGTAACCTATCGCCGACCTACAGTGCGAAGGGGCAGCTGAGGGGCAACGTATGTCAGTTGATTCACCCGTGTTTTCTTGCGTAGAAGCACGAGATAGGTGTCTTTGCTCTAATTGGGGGAGAGTAGCGCCTAGAATCGACAACCGAGGCTTAGTTGGCTCAACCAAAGGTAGCCCGTTAATT
>JAKCBW010000108.1 GCA_021842145.1 Actinomycetes bacterium | reverse complement strand
CGGTGATAAATCAGAGTATGCGACTGGCACCCTCGGTCGGGGGTCCTGCGGTGTCGCTGCCGTATCCAACCAATGGTGAGTCCGAGGTCGTCGTGCCTAACGTCGGGGTGCTCGGCGAGTCTGGTGGTTCGCAACCGGTACAGATTGCATCGGTGGCAAAGATGATGACCGCATATGTGATCATCACCGATCATCCACTGGCCATTGGCGCCTCTGGACCGAGTATTACCATCACCCAGGCGGACTACCAGTCATACCTCCAGCAGAACGCTGCGGTGGACTCGGTAATGGCGGTCGCTCCTGGGGAGGTTATGACCGAGTATCAGATGCTCGAGGGCCTTCTTATCCCGTCTGCCGACAACATTGGAACCGCCTTGGCGCGCTGGGATGCTGGATCAACAGCGGCTTTTGTGGTGAAGATGAATGCGATGGCGAAGAGACTGGGTATGACCTCTACCCATTACACCGACCCTTCTGGTTTGGATCCACGGACCGTTTCCAATACTCGGGACCAGATCAAGCTGGCACAACTGCTCGAGAAGAACCCGACGCTTTCGCAGATAGTTTCCTACCCGCAAGCTACCCTTCCGGTGGCCGGGGTGGTTTACAACGTGGATTACGACCTTGGATCGAATGGGATCGCCGGAATCAAGACCGGTTCGACTCCGAGCGGGGGTAGCTTCGTCTTCTACTCTAGGGCAAATGTTCAAAACCAATCGACCGGAATCTTTGGGGCGGTTCTGTTTCAACAGAGCGGGCAGCCCCTCATCACCGCCTTGGATGTAGCGAAAGCGTTGGCTAAAGCAGCTCCTGGGCAGGTTAGGTACTTCAAGGTACTTTCCGCTGGCGGCTTGGTAGGAACGATAAACCCACCCGGTGGAGCGCCGATAAACGTCTATGCGACGAAGTCGGTCTACGCCTTCGGCTGGTCTGGTTTGAGCGAATCGATCGCTGTTACCCCGACATTAAAGACCCATAGCGTCGCCAGTGGTGCTAAAGTCGCAGAGATTACGGTCAAAGTTGGAGAACAGGTATTCAAAGAGCCCGCAGTGGTTAACTCCCCCGTGGTCAAGGCATCTTTGAAGTGGCGGCTTACGAGGCTCTAAAGGCAGATGACAAAGGAAGTTTCGGCAAAGACGGTTAGGACTCCGGCGTCGACGGCGAATTTAGGGCCAGGCTTTGATACTTTGGCGATAGCCCTAGAAAGATTTATCGAGGTGGACGTGGAGTTGTCCTCCTCGTTTGAAGTCACTTCAAGTGGCTACGGTGCTGGTGTCCCCGTTGACGACAATCACCTAGCGCTCCAGGTGTGCAAGTTTGTGTTGGGCCATTCGAACGTCTCCTTGACCATCAGGTCTGACATACCCTTGGCCAGGGGGATGGGGTCTTCGGCTGCTTTGGCGGTAGCGGTAGCGGTAGCTTGCGAGTCAGACGACCCGCTATCGGTTGCGGTGCATTTCGAGGGGCATCCCGAAAACGCCGCCGCTTCGCTCTATGGTGGTGCGGTAGCAGTAGAGAGCATCGAGGGTCGCAGCGTAGTGAGGAGTATCGAGGTCGATACCGAGCTGGTCAGTGTGCTGGTAATCCCCGAAAATGAACTCCCAACCCACAAGCTGAGGGCGGCCCTGCCTAAAAGCGTACTTCGAATCGACGCTATCGAGAACCTTTCGAATTCAT
Source organism: Actinomycetes bacterium (assembly GCA_021842145.1). Taxonomy (GTDB): domain Bacteria; phylum Actinomycetota; class Acidimicrobiia; order Acidimicrobiales; family Acidimicrobiaceae; genus JABEUN01. The sequence goes on along the minus strand of JAKCBW010000108.1, from coordinate 3,901 downwards.
TGATGCTCGCCCTGTCGCTGAAAGATGCTTCGACGATCGAGAGGTTCATGTTCAAAGACAATATCCACCAGCGATATCGCAGTCAATTCTTTACCGAGTCCGATACGATTATCGACGAATTGATCAGATCGGGGTGCATAGGCGCCGCATGGTCCGGAGCCGGTTCGACGATGATCGGCTTTGCTACCCGTTCCCTTGCCAAGCAGGTGCTGAGCAAGGTGAAGAGATTTCAAGAGGATCGAGGGGTATTTCATCAGGTGGAGGTTGTCGAGTTCAACCGAACGGGAACCGTGGTCCAACTAGCATAGAGTTAAATGTCACAAAAAATTTGGGTTGAAACCCTCGGGTGTCCGAAGAACAAGGTCGATTCGATCAAGCTGAGCCATCGCGCCTTGTCCTCTGGATATCAAAGTGCAAACTCAGTAGCCGAAGCCGACCTGATAGTCGTCAATACCTGCGCTTTCATTGAATCTGCTCGGCAGGAATCGATCGATACGATCCTAGAAATCTCCTCCGAAAAGGGTTCTCGGAGTCGGCTGGTCGTGACCGGTTGCATGGCCGAGCGCTATCAGGGCGAACTCTCGGCCGCTCTGCCTGAAGTAGACATGGTGGTGGGTTTCGATGGGGATTTTATTAACCCATCTGAGGTTTTCGTTTCGATTGGGACAAATCCAAAGGCAGCTAAGTCCGGATTCAGCGGGGACACCGAGATGTCACTACCGACAATGGACCTATTGAACCTGAGCCGTGGGCCATCCGACCAGGTGTGGGCCTATCTGAAAGTGGCCGAAGGGTGCGATCGCAAGTGTGGATTCTGTGCCATACCGAGCTTTCGGGGTAAGCAGCGGTCGCGTGAGGTGTCCGACATCGTCAAGGAGGCGATTGACCTCGATGTACGTGAGCTTGTCTTGGTCGCTCAGGATCTCGCCAGCTATGGAAAGGATATTCCGGGAGGCGGCAGCCTAACGGACCTGATAGGGGAGTTGCGAGGGGTTTCGAAGTGGCTTCGGCTCCTCTATATCTACCCATCTCAACTTACGAATCTTTTGATCGAGGCTATCTGCGAGAGCGAAGTACCATACTTCGACCTCTCCTTGCAGCACGTGAGCAGGCCGCTCGTCAGGAGGATGCGGCGCTATGGATCCTATGAACTATTCCTTGATAAGATCGCCTCGATACGGAAGGTCAATGCTAATTCGGCATTTCGATCGTCGTTCATCATCGGTTACCCTGGTGAGAGCGAAGAGGACCACGAGCTACTTCTGAGCTTTTTGAATGAGGCTCAACTCGATTGGGCGGTCTTCTTCCCATACTCGAGGGAAGAGGGGACATTTTCAGATTCGTTGGATTCCCAGATAGATGCTGAATTAGCGTTGTCCCGGCTTAGGGAGGCATCTGAACTTCAAGACTCGATAACCCGAAAGAAGAGGGACAGCCTTGTCGGGACGGAGATAGAGGTCTTAATCGAGTCCCCCGGAGTTGGACGCTCCTATAGGGAGGCTCCGGAAATAGACGGAATAGTCCGTGTTCCATCGGAATATGCGGTAGGTTCGTTTCAGAGGGTGTCAGTTGACAAGGCGGTCGGACCGGATCTGTTCGCGAGTCGTATTCTGTCGGGGGGTGATCGTGTCTTCTAGTACCTATGGACCGAGCGCAATAGCCACTCCTGCCAACTTGGTGACCTTCGTTAGGATTCTGGCTTCGCCCGTTGCGGTAATGATGGTTATCAATCGCTCCAATCCCTGGGCGACCTTGGCCCTTTGGATATTTTTGGGCGTAGCGGATCGCTTTGATGGTGAGATAGCTCGGCGGCAAGGTACCACCAGATCGGGTGCATTCCTCGACCCATTGGCGGACAAGATCATGGTCTTTGGCATGTTTGGAGCTCTGGTTTATCAGTCGAGGATTGCCCTGCTGCCGGTGGTGATCATGGCGATTAGGGAATTGATAATTTCGGGCTACCGCACGGTGGTAGCAAAGAAGGGGATTTCCGTTCCCGCCAGAAAGTTGGGCAAGTGGAAGATGACTGCCCAAGTGCTTTCGATCTGCCTTGCCCTTATCCCGGTGGGTGGTCTATATACCACATTTACCAGAACGGTTTTGGTTTCAGTCATTATCTGGATCGCAACCGCCCTCGCTCTGGGAAGTGCTTACCAATACCTTTCGGATGCAAGTCGCAATAACAAGGTGACTTCGTAAGTTCAAGTTGGGCTGGTTAGCAAGTAAGGGGTATTTAGGTGCGAGTCGAGATCGTCGCTATCGGCACGGAGCTTCTTTTAGGTCAGATTCAAGACACTAATTCAACTTGGATTTCCGAACGTCTAGCGGAAGTTGGCGTGGACTGCCACTTTCAATCTAAGGTCGGTGACAATCTAGAGCGGATCGCAGAGTCGATTCGCCAAAGCCTGTCCCGAGCGGATGGCGTTATTCTGTGTGGCGGACTCGGGCCAACGCAGGACGACATCACCAGGGAAGCGATCGCCCAAGTGGTAGGGGAGGAACTCGAAGTCGACCCCGAAATGGTGGAGAAGATTCGGGTGTTTTTCGCCGCCCGCAACAGGCAGATGCCAGAAAATAATCTTCGCCAGGCCTATAAGCCAAGGTCCGCATACTTTATCGAGCAACGAAAGGGTACCGCACCGGGACTGATCTGTCCGGTGGGGCCCAAGGTGATCTATGCGGTACCGGGAGTACCGGTAGAGATGCGGGATATGGTGGAAAGGTCGGTAATCCCAGACATCGTCGTGAGGTCGGGTACCGCGTCTTATATCGGTTCAAGGGTCCTAAGAACTTGGGGTTTTTCAGAGTCTGCCCTAGCCGAGTTGGTCGCTCCTCGCTTAGAACTTTTGGAGGATTCCAGGCGGGCAACCATCGCCTTTCTGGCGTCGGGGGCCGAAGGGATTAAGCTTCGAATTACCGCAAAGGGAGACGATAGGGAAAAGGTAGACCTGATCCTCAAAGACGAGGAGGAGGGGCTTCGCTCAATACTTGGAGAGAATATTTTTGGTGTCGACGACGAGACTATGGAATATGCGGTAGGCGAGCGGCTCAAAGCTAAGGGCTTCACCTTAGCTGTGGCGGAGTCCTTGACTGGGGGCCTAATATCATCCCGGATCGTCTCAGTGCCCGGCGCTTCGCAGTTTTTCAAAGGTTCCGTCGTCAGCTACGCAACCTCGGTAAAGCGTAATCTTTTAGGTGTCAGCTCGGAGGAAGTCGTTTCCAAACAGGCGGCTCTCGAGATGGCCAAAGGGGTGATGTCTGCGCTAGATGCCGAGGTGGGAATCTCTACAACCGGTGTCGCCGGTCCTGATTCTCAGGAAGATCAGCCAGTTGGGACGGTGTGGGTGGGTCTGTGCATCGCTAGGGCCGATGGCCTATTTACCGAGGCCAAGGAGTTCAAATTTCCATCGGGAGACCGGGCTACGATCAGGTCCCTAACTGCGATCTCCCTTATGGACCTGCTCCGGAGGCGACTGAGTTAAATGAGGCAATCTAGCCCAGCCGGAAATCGCCACTTTTGCGAGGCCAATACGACTAGACACACGCTTTGTGAATAAATGTCCAGATGCTAACTTATTGATCGCCTAATCACCCCCAAACAAAACAGATGTTCGCTATTATGGTCTCAATAGGGGCCTAGCCACCCAATGGGTGTCACAGCAACTAGCTACTATCAAGTGATAAATCAAGTGATACATCAAGTGAGATATCAGACAGGACAGTAAGAGGGTTATCGAGGAGTATGGGTCGACCTATCTAAGGTCAGATAACCACTACTCCTCTACCGGATGGTCGTTGTGAAAAGGTTGGGTGCGCAAGTGGGAATTGATAGGGAAAAGGCTCTCGAGCTAGCGATCGGTCAGATTGAGAAGTCCTTCGGCAAGGGCTCGATAATGAAGAT
>JAKCBW010000013.1 GCA_021842145.1 Actinomycetes bacterium | reverse complement strand
GACGGTGGGAGGTACTCACAGTGCCGCCCGTATGAGTCCTGTCCCCGTGGTGGGGACAGGGGAGACTCGACGGCTGGGGAGCGAAAAGAAAAGGAGTGCTTAAGAATGTTTAAGTATTCTGGAGCGGCAACTAGCAGTTTCTATCCGGGTAACGTCGCTTGCCTGCAGTTCTAAAAGGCTACAATGCGGGGCGTCTTCTGCCACCGTATCTTTATGGATAGGTGATCAATCCGCTGGCCGTCAAGTCGTTCTTTTATCGAAAAGTTCCCCAGGTGTCAACCGCAACTGGGATCCTCCTAAATTCTGTGGGTGCTGTAAAGTTTACTTGACACCAGAGTCAATGTCAAGTAACCTTTACATTATGAAGAACCAGCTCCGAGACCAGCGAACGCTGCGTGGACTTTCGCAGGCCGACCTGGCCACGAGCCTCGGCGTCTCGCGCCAGACGGTAATTGCGATAGAGGGTGGCCGTTACTCGCCGTCGTTACCGTTGGCATTTCGCATTGCCAAGTACTTCGACACGACGGTCGACGAGATGTTCGATCCAGGAGAGGAGATGGAAGAATGAGATTAAAGTTAAATTCGCGCTGGCAGGCTCCGGCCACGGTGATCATTGGTGGTTCGATTATTGCACTGGCAGTAGGTATAGGTCACGGCTGGTCGAAGGCGCTTATTGCCGAGGCGATAGTGCTGGCACTCGGTGTCGGTTACTTCTTGCTAACCGGCAGTAACTCAGATATCGGCGCCATTTACGGGGGCCGAGCCGACGAGCGCCAGCATCAAGTGTATCTACGAGCCAGTGCAGCGGCGTTGCGAATCATGCTCGGGACGGCGTTTATCTGCGCCGTTATAACCGTCGCACTTAATGACAGCTACTGGCAATCCGATGTAATCGGAAGTGTGGGTGGCTTGGCGTTCTTGATTTGTCTAGTGGCATTTGGAGACGACGAAACTAGATCTCGTGGGTCAGCGGAAATAATGAGTGGCGAGACGATTGGCAAAGTACATGATTCGATTGGCAAAATGGACTGAGGCTTGTCGCTTAGACCTCCCATGGCTATTCATTTCGAGCGGCATCGCTAATTTGGGATTTCTGGCCAGAGGACTGTTAGGGTTCGCAAAACGAGCGAGGACTTCCCCTCGAATGACGGACAGAATCTGCGGTTATTCGGTGGGTGGATTGGTCGCCTTAGGTTCGACGGGCCGATATATAAATTCCACAGCATCGCCCCTGGCTATACTTGCTCCATGTTCAGGGTGATCCTGTCTCTTCCCGACTACATTGTCCAGCGCGTCGACCAGAAGGCCTGCGAGCGATCGAGGAGCCGAAACGCACTGATCGCCATGGAGGATGGCTTTGAGCACGCCCGACGCTACCCCGAAGTAATCGCGCCAACCATCAAGCGCTCGGAAAAGCGGATCACACCGTCGGTTTCTCAGACGGAGTGGCGCTGGCGCTCTCCGACAGCGATAACCGTCGGTGACAACAATACTCACCGACACATCGGCCCTCATCAAGTGGTTCCACGGCGATGGCCGGGCATCTCGAGACGTCATGATAGCCAATCAACCCGGCAATTTCGATTCACATATTCTCGACCTCACCCCTACGAAGCAGGAAACGCTCTCTTCGACGTGCTAGGGTCGGCGGCGTACCACGTGGTAGGCCAGGCCGATGATGATCTCATTGAGACTTGTGAAGGGCCGCTTTTCATTGCTCCATGGTGGTTCAGGGAGACATCGGCCCTTGGCTTGGTGAATCAACTTGGCTTCTCCACTGCTACTTGGGTAGTCAGGGTGCAAGCTCGCGGTGTCTCCGTGGTTAGCCCCGGCTCACGATTCTTTGCAGCGGGCCCCGCCGACTCACCGAAAGCGATTTTCTCGCGCCTGGGTTTGCTTAGGCCACCACGAGGGAGACGCGCTGGCGGCACGTGCTACCATGCCCGAGGACGTCACGATCTGCAGCTTTGCGGCGACAACTTCCAAGGGCGATATCTCCCCGGGCCTTTGAGGCATCGACATTTTCAAGATTTGACTCAGCGATGACTCTCAGTTACGTAGCTCTATTGCGTGGTATTAATGTTGGGGGCAAGAACGTCGTACCGATGGCAGAGTTGCGTGAGCTCTTCGCCTCCCTCGGCCACAGTTCTGTAAGCACCTTCATCCAGAGCGGCAACGTACTCTTCAGCAGCAACGCTCCGGTATCCCCCGAGACTCTCCAGGCTGCCGTAACGAAAAGATTCAAACTTGACATCACTGTGGTCCTGCGCGAGCCGGCGGAGCTGAGGCACGTAGTGGCGAGCAATCCGTTCGCCACTGGCGACCCGACGACGGTGCACGTCGGTTTCATGACGAGCAATCCATCGACAACATCGCTTCGCCAGCTGGACAAGTCGGCTTTTGAACCGGAGGAGTTCACCATCCTCGGCAAAGAGGTATACCTTTACCTTCCCGCTGGAATGGCTCGAACGAAGCTGCCTAGCTACCTTTATCGGCACCTTCAGCTCCCTATCACCTTCCGCAACTGGAGGACCGTCACAAAACTTATGGAGCTGGCTGCGGAGTTAGCCGGCTTAGACCTCTAAGGGGCGGGCACCTCGATCGAATTGTGACTGAGACATCTGTGCAGTATTGCGAAGATCACTCGATATTTGAACTTGAGCATGTCAACTCGAATGAGTAACTTTCCTTGAAATGAAGGTGTGCGAACTACATCCGAACTACATCCGAACTACGAAGTCAGTTTGATCGATCAAACGACTTCGTAGTAGGACTTATAGGAGCCAAAGAGTCGTCGCAGCTCGCTTTAGCCAGGATCAAAGTCCATCGTCCTGATAATCGGCGAGGGCAAAATACCAAATACACTTTGTACCATCATTAGCACGAGACCCAAGATCGTTGTGCTAATAATTTGGGCGGTGCCTTGGTCTCGGTGAGTCACTCCAAATGGTAGAGAGGCTCGGAGCGGCAACGGTAGGTGTTTGGCTCCTGGGCGCCCGAGGGCATGGAGTCCAAATCCAACTAAGAGCAGCTCGTCTCCTTAACTGCTGGTTATACTGATAAGTATGACTTACCGTGTCGGACCAAAAGGGCAGGTCGTGATTCCTAAAGAGATGCGCGACAGATTGGGTATCATCCCTGGTGACGAGGTCTCCTTTGTTCTTGAGGAGCGTGCCGTGCGGATGGAGCCGATTCATGTCAAGCCAAGCCTACTAGGCATCCTTGCAGGTCTTGAGCTGACAGCAGAGCTAGAAGCTGATCGTCGCAAGGAAACTGACCGATGACCGATTGCCTGGACTCATGGGCGATTCTGCGCTGGCTCGAAGGGGTTGAGCCAGCAGCAAGCCGTGTAGATGCTACGTTGGCATCCCGCCCCGTAATGAGCTGGATCAACCTTGGAGAGGTTGCTTACATCGTTGAGCGCTTGGCAGGCACTGCTCGATCCCGTCAAATTGTCAGAGAACTCCAGCACCAGCTGAGTCTAGACCTACCTACAGAGGCTCGGGTGCTTGAGGCATCTCATATCAAGGCCGCATACGCCATTGCCTACGCGGATGCTTTTGCCATCGCTACTGCAATAGCGCATGACTGCACCCTCCTTACGGGAGACCCAGAGATCCTTAATGGCGATCCTACGTGGCGGACCCTCGACCTCCGAGCCTAGCGGAGAGGGAGTGATGATAGTCGATGGGATTCGGCCGGTCGAGAGATCGGACACGAAGTCTTTGTCTGAAGCTAGGGACATGCGGTCATGTTTGCAACGAGTGGAGGTGATAAGAGGTCTTTCAAACCCACTTCACCCTGCCCAGAGGCTAATTATGGAATGAAAAACAAGAGAAGAGAGTCGCCACGGATCTTCAAACGGCAAACTTCCTGTTCAGGAATACGTACCCAAACAGAGCCACACTCGCCTGGATAGGCAACAAATCAACGATCTTATTGTTACTTACGAAGCGGGAAATACTATCAAAGAACTCGCTAACCAATTCCAAATTCACCACACGAACCTATCACACGTGCTCAAATGGCATGGGGTTTCAAGACGGCATCGTCCGCTGACACCTGAACAGATCGATCACGCAGTTGAGGCCTATCAGGTCGGAAGCTCTTCGAAGATGATTGGCAATTTGCTTGGCGTGGATGCGAGCACCATCTGGCGAACACTACGGCCCGAAGGCGTGAACATGAGGGATAGTCACGGACGAACTGGTTAGCACATAAGTTGCCGATCCACCAGAATGAGTCGAATCCATTCAGAAAGGCCAGGTGGATTTAGTTACTGATCAGTGAGAACCGACCTGTATTTAACGTGGAATCCATACTTCGCCTTACGACTTCGTCTGGTCACAAGTGATTTCATACGGTATCGGGCATACCGTTGGCAGTAATTGTGAGTAGTTACTTCAACAAAACATCGTCTGACGAATTTATCACGTCACGGAGCCAGGTTAAATCCAGCGGGGCCGACTACTTCTGCAGAAAGTTACGCGATCAGAAAACGTTCGTCACCAATTTCCACCTCGACCCTCAATTCACCACCGACCGCCTCGATATACTTGCGCAGTGTGTCGAGCTGAGCGCGTTCGATGTCGCCATGCTCGATCCGCGAGACGCGATTCTGACTTACCTTCATACGGCTAGCAAGTTCCACCTGTGTGATGTCAGAAGCCTCACGTAGTTCGCGAAGGCGAAAAGCCCGGACTTCCACTAGCATTCGTTTTTTGTGAGCCTCCACAACCTCACGGTTGACGGGACGCTTTGCGAGCATGTGCTCCAGATTCTTTGTCATCAAAGTCCTCCTTTCTGTTCCCTAATGTGCTCGTCGAAGCGTCTATCGGCAACCGGAATGTTCACCTCGTACCACTTCTTCCAACTTCTCGATTTATCTCCCGCCACTAGCAGAACTGCATTTCGTTCGAAATCGAAGGCGAAGAGAATCCTCAACTCGGAGTGACCTTTAGAGCCTGGACGCAACTCCTTCATGTTCTTGTGACGTGATGCCTTCACGGTATCGACCAGCGGACGTCCAAGCTGTGGGCCTCGGTCACAGAGCAGCTCCAGAGCAGCAACAACTTGTTCGTAAGAGTTTTGATCGAGGTCATCGAGCCAGGACTCCACGAGTTCGAGATTCACTTCCCACATGAGGATAGCATATAACATATAGGGTGTACAACTCAAGGGTTGTTAGGATTTGCCAAGCAGAGAGCCTCCATTAGGAGCATGCGATAGTAACCGATAGTCGCGATGCTCGTTCCTAGGCCTGGCAATTCCAGCTATAAGCGCGAGCAGAAATAGTGGTGGCAAACCTGCCAAGCAGAATGCTGTGATATAGACAACGAGTGGAGATGAGGGGACTCGAACCCCTGACCCCCTGCGTGCAAAGCAGGTGCTCTACCAGCTGAGCTACATCCCCTGGTAAGTGTGTGAGTGGGGCTAGCTGGAATCGAACCAGCGACCTCAGCATTATCAGTGCTGCGCTCTAACCGACTGAGCTATAGCCCCCTGCGGATAAGTGAGACTAGCCGCTCGAAGTCGCTTTTGATGCCCCGGAACGTATATTTAGGCCAATTCCACCAACAAGTTCAGCAACAAAATTGAAGATTCTGGCCGCTATTGCGGTGACCACGGAAGACACTGCCACTAACACCACCAAGAATCCGACGCCAATTACTAACACCTGAATACCGTGTATCGCGTAGTTGGTCGACCCAGTTAGCGACTCGATCAAGTGATTAAGCTTATGGGTCAATCCGGCGGCTGCGGCCAAGTTCCAGAGGACTATTCCTGCAATTACTAAAACAGCTGCCATCAGCGAGTAAAAGATCAAAAATACTTTAAATACTGAAACCGCGCTTAGGCCGACGACATTGATCCTCTGGAAACCGCCCCCTTTGGACGCTGCCTTTGGACGGGAAGCCGTGCCTTTCTTCTTTTCGCCTACCATCACCTAGTGGTCTCCGCCGGTTGTCTGAAACACCAAAATGGCCGTCGCCACTTGGCATGTTTTAGTTGCCTTTAATCTGCTGATAGACAATTAGACCCCACAAACCATAAGCGTTGGCTTAGACATCTCAAACAGAATACTCCTTTTAGGCTCCGTCGTCGTTATGTGCTGGCGTCAGAGCTACTGCGGATACCTCTTGATCTGGGCCCAAGTTGATCGTCTTGACCCCCGTGGCATCCCTTCCCTGGATTGAAATCTCCCCGGCACTGAGGCGAATCGTCACGGCCTGCGAAGTGACGACGAGTATTTCCTCTTCCTCTCTGACGACTAGTGCCGCTACCAGAGTCCCCCTCTGCTCGGTGGTACGTATGGCCCTAACCCCGGCACCACCCCTGCCTTGCTGAGGAAACGCAGAAACTTTTGTCCTCTTGCCAAAGCCTTTAGAAGTAACGAAAAGTACATTGTCTCCAACGCCAACCACCTCTGCGGAAACAACGACGTCGGCTGACTTGAGGCGCATTCCTCGCACTCCCATGGAGTTTCTCCCGGTGGCGCGGACGTCATCGATACTGAAACGTATCCCCATACCACCCTTGGAGAACATGGCAAGTTCGTCCCCCGACTTTGCAATGATTACCTTGACCAATTCGTCGTTTTCCCGGAGACCGATGGCAATTAGACCCTCTTTTCGAGACTTGTCATACTCCCCAAAAGCGGTCCTTTTAACCAGTCCAGACGATGTCACAAAGACCAGATCGCTATCCTCTGGGAAGCTACGGGTATCGAGAATCGCCGCCACCGACTCTTCGGATTCGAGCGCCAAAAGATTAACGATCGCCGTCCCTCGTGCGCTTCTTTCGAACATCGGTATCTCGTGCGCCCTGATCCGATAGACCTTCCCTTTAGAGGTGAAGACGAGGAGGTATGCGTGGGTAGTCGTCTGGATGACGTGAGTTACAAGGTCCTCCTCTTTGACCTTGGCCCCCATTACTCCGCGACCACCACGGCCCTGGGTCTTGAAGCTATTATCCGACACCGACTTGATGTAGCCAGATCTGGTGAGCATTACTACCACCGGCTCATCTTCAATCAGGTCTTCCTGCTCGAAGGCGCCAGGGTCGGCGACGATTTGTGTCCTGCGGGCCTCAGAGAACTTCTCCTTGATCGCCCCAAGCTCATCTTTTAGCACAGCCCTAAGTTTTAGCGGATCTCCGAGGATCTCTTCGAGTTCAGAAATAGTCCTTTGGAGTTGCTCGAATTCCGCCTCCAATTCGGAGCGGCCCAGCCTAGTGAGTCTTCCTAGTGTCATGTCTAAGATATGGTTGGCCTGGATCTCCGAGAAGGAAAATGGTGCCGACATCAATCCAGTCCTCGCCGCAGAACGGTCGTCTGAGGATCGGATGAGGTGGATAACAGCGTCCAGCCTGTCGATACAGCTGAGCAATCCCTCGACGATATGGGCGCGATCCTTAGCCTTTTTGAGGCGGTACTCAGAGCGCCTCGTGACTACTTCGACTTGGTGATCAACATAAGCCGTCAGCGCCTGGGCGAGGTTTAGCACCCTTGGGACCCCATCGACTAACGCCAGTGTGTTTACCCCGAAGCTCGTCTGTAGTGGGGTGTGCTTATAGAGGTTATTCAAGACAACCAGTGCGTTAGCGTCCCTTTTCAACTCTACAACGAGTCGAACTTTGCGGCCCGCCGAGTCATCTTGCACGTCCCTAATGCCATCGACGATCTTGTCCTTTACCAACTCGTCGATCTTCTTTGATATCTGCTCTACCGACGTCTGGTAAGGAAGTTCGCTGATCACTATCCGGGAGTTGCCCTTGACCTCTTCGATCTCGGCGACAGCCCTGAGCTTTACAGATCCCCTTCCGGTTAGGTAAGCATCTCTTATCCCACTCCTGCCGAGGATTTGGGCCCCGGTAGGGAAATCTGGACCCTTCACGAAATCCATCAACTTCTCCGGGGTAGCATCGGGGTTGTCGATGAGATAAACAGTGGCGTCGATCACCTCTTTGAGGTTGTGCGGAGGAATGTTGGTAGCCATCCCCACGGCGATTCCTTGGGAACCATTGACCAAGAGATTTGGAAACCTCGAAGGAAGAACGGTCGGTTGATTCTCGGTTCCGTCGTAGTTGGGCTCGAAATCGACGGTGTTTTCGTCTATCCCAGCCATGAGCTCCATGGAAATAGACGCGAGTTTGCACTCTGTATAGCGGGCCGCTGCTGGCCCCAGAGAGGGATCAGGTGAGCCAAAATTTCCATGTCCGTCAATTAGTGGGTGCCGTAAGCTGAAGTCCTGCACCATTCGGGCTAGGGCGTCGTAGATCGCAGCATCGCCGTGGGGGTGAAACTTACCCATCACATCCCCGACAACTTTGGAGCACTTGACGTAGGGTCGCTCAGGTCTTAGTCCTTCGGCGAACATAGAGTAGAGGATCCTTCTATGAACCGGCTTCAGTCCATCCCTGGCGTCGGGTAGGGCCCTCGAGATTATTACCGACATCGAATACTCGATAAACGAGCGTTCCATTTCGTCTTGGATCTCTATGGGTTCAACGTCCTCTGGAAAGAGGGTTATTGGGGCATCTGGAGCCAACTTCTACCTTCCTCAACTACCTAATCTTGAATAACCGCTGTTATCTATCGAAATTCTGGCCTATTAGACCCTGGCCTATTAGACGTCGAGGAATCTGACGTCTTTTGCATGGGTTTGAATGAAGCGCTTTCGCTGTTCGACATCCTCACCCATCAATACCGAGCAGATCTTGTCGGCAAGGTCTGCCTGCTCCACGCTGACTTGTAGCAAGGAACGCTTCTGCCTATCCATCGTGGTGTCACGGAGTTCATCGAAGTCCATTTCTCCAAGACCCTTCAAGCGCTGGAACTCCTTGGAGTGATTCGGGTGCTCCTCTAGGAATCTCCGCTTTGCTGCGTCGTCTTTTAGGTAGGTCTTATCCTTACCGGTAACTGTCGAGTACAAAGGCGGTTGCGCAACGTAAATGTTCCCGGCTTCGACCATCGGCATCATCTGTCTAAAGAAGAAGGTCAACAGGAGGGTCCTGATGTGTGATCCATCGACGTCTGCGTCTGCGAGGATGATCACCTTGTGATATCTAATCTTGGAGAGGTCGAATTCGTCTCCGATCCCCGCACCGATAGCACTAACCAGCGCTTGAATCTCCAGATTCCCGAGCATCTTGTCCACTCTGGACCGCTCTACATTTAGAATCTTTCCCCTGATTGGAAGTATCGCTTGGGTCCTTGGGTCCCTCGCCTCCTTCGCCGAGCCGCCCGCACTGTTTCCCTCGACGATGAAGATCTCTGACTCAGCGGCATTTCTAGAAGAACAGTCCACGAGTTTTCCGGGAAGGCCAGCACCCTCGAGTGCCGACTTACGTCTAGTGAGGTCTCGAGCCTTTCGGGCTGCGAGGCGAGCCTGTGAAGCGAGGATCGCCTTTTGGACGATCTGTGTGGCCTCCTTGGGGTTCTCCTCAAGCCACTCGGAGAGCTTCTCGTTGGTAGCCCTTTCAACCAGCGATCTGATCGACGGATTACCCAACTTGGTCTTGGTCTGGCCCTCAAATTGGGGGTTGGTCAGCTTCACTGCGACGATCGCAGTCATGCCCTCACGGACATCCTCACCACTTAGGTTGTCATCCTTCTCTTTGATTAGATTCTTTGCCCGACCGTAGCGATTGATAACATTGGTGAGTGCCTTTTTGAAGCCCTCAGCGTGCATGCCACCCTCTTGGGTCGAGATTCCGTTGGCGTAGCTATGGAGACCCTCGTTGTAGGCGGTATTCCATTGGAAAGCTACTTCGACCTCTTGAGACTCGCCGGCCAAGGTCTCTTTGACTTCGAAGTACCCGACCTTTTTGAAAAGGGCTTCCTTCGGGGCGTTGAGGAACTTCACGAAGTCGACGATTCCACCGTCAAACTTGAATTCAACCTTCTCTGGCGCTGCGTCTCTTTGATCTTCGAAGACGATTCGGAGGCCCTTGTTCAAATAGGCGATTATCTCTAATCTCTCGAGAACCTTTGCCGCCTGAAACTCAATCTCTTCAAATACCGTAGGATCCGGCCAGAATGATATAGCGGTGCCACGCCTACCCCTGGGGGATGGTCCGACGTCCAACAGCGACCCGACCGGCTCCCCTCCATTTGAAAAGCTCATCTTGTAGCGCCTTGAACCCCGGTCGATCTCGAGATCGAGCCTAGAGGAAAGTGCGTTGACTACGCTGACCCCGACACCATGGAGGCCGCCCGAAACCTGATACCCGCCCGATCCGAACTTGCCCCCGGCGTGTAGGACGGTCATTACTATCTCCGCAGCCGACTTGGTTGGGTCGCTTGGGTGTGGGTCAACGGGTATTCCCCTCCCGTTGTCGACGACCCGGCATCCTCCATCTTTCAAGAGGGTCACCAAGATCTCGTTGCACTCTCCGGCCATCGCCTCGTCAACGGAGTTGTCGACGACTTCCCAGATGAGGTGGTGGAGCCCCGAGGGGCCAGTCGACCCGATATACATCCCGGGCCGCTTCCTAACCGGCTCCAAACCGTGGAGTACCGTTATATCCTCAGCGGTATAGTTTGACAACCCAGATTCACCGCGCGAACGCGGATCGTTGGCACTCATAGCCATAAAGAAGACCTCACCAGATCAAGGGGCGGCAAAATCCCGAAAGAGTCCTAATGGACGACCTCTTGCCATTACGATTTACGCCTTAAGCCTAGTCGGAATTCCCATATTTTCGTCTGTGTTATGACCAACAAAAATTAGCCCTGAACTGCGTTATTAGCTTTCAGTCGAAGCTTTAGCTTCAGTGGAGTTCCCTCTTGTGCGAGCCGGTTTTCGATCTGGGATCTCTTCATTCTAAAAAGGGTGAGCGTTTGCACGCTAAAGACCGATACTTCGACCGTTTCGTCGGTCACCTTTTCGATGGCAAAACTGGATACGAACTGGCTGCCAACGACATCTTTGAGCACTTCAGAGACACTTTCATACTCTGAAGAGGGTCTGATTTCCAACCACGATTCAATCCTTTGGAGTGCGATTTGAATTGGCTTTAATTCACCCATCTAATTCAGCCTTCCAGGCGTCCACCATTTACACAAACCACCCTCGCCACGCTATCTACCCCATTCGGAAGGGAGGTGGCGCTAAGGAGAATCTGCCCCTCCGGTATTAGCTCAAGTAGGCTCTTGGACCTATTTGCGTCTAATTCCGACAAGATATCGTCCAATAGGACAATTGGCGTCTCTTTAGCCACCTCTTCAAGAAGTCGACACATGGCGGCTTTAATTACGTAAGAGATCGTACGTTGCTCTCCTTGGGAGGCACAAGCCCTCGCCGGCATCTTAGCCAAAACCACATCAATGTCGTCCCTATGTGGACCTACCGAGGTTACCTGACGCCTGAGGTCGTCCTTGCGGCTTGTGAGTAGAGCGTCTTTTAGTTCCCCGGCGAAGCTAGTGGTGTAGGAGATCTCTAAGGAGTCCCCCTTCTGGGAAAGTCGACCGTAGAGATCCTGCGCTAATGGTTCCAAGCGAGCCAGCGCTGCGACCCTCCTTCGTATCAGTTCGCTTCCCGCTAGCGCTAATTTCTCATCCCAGACATCTAATGACCACTCGATTTCCTGTGGGTCGGAAAAGGGAGCCGACTTGTATAGAGCGGAGCGGTGTCTCAATATCTTTTCCACTTCGTCGATTAGCGCCGCCGATGACTTAGACGTCTGGATTAAAAACTCGTCGATCAACGTCCTTCTGTTTCCGGGCGGGCCCTTAATAAGCGCTAAATCATCTGGCGAAAACGAGACGATGGGTATCTCGTTTCTTAAATCTGAGAGCTTGGCCGGGGGCTTTTTGTTGACTAGATGGCGGTCCTTTTGGGTCTTTGATATCGAAGCGTCTACTTCGATTCTCCTCTGTTTTACGTCGATCAACCCGTGGAGAATCGCCTGATCCGAAGCTGTATTAACCAGTACGTCCTTAGCTGAAGTCCTAAATGACGAACCGACACAGAGGTAGTAGACGGATTCCAGGAGGTTGGTCTTGCCTTGACCGTTGTCACCTACTACTGCGGTGATCCCGTCAGTCGAAGGAGTGAAAAGCGTCCCGACCCAATTGCGAAAGTTCTCCAGCTCGATCTGGATAACGCTTGCCAATTCTTCGGGTCCGAAGCTACTTGATCTTGATCGGCATCAAAAGGTACTGGAAGTCCTTTGAATTTGCATTCGAAATACACGCCGGCCTATTTGGCTCGGAAAATTCTATGCTGACGACGTCGGTGACCACCGCCTCTACACCTTCGATCAGCAACTCTGGATCGAAAGCGGTTATCAGATCCTCGCCTTCAAAATTGACCTCGAGCTCCTCGGTCGCCTGCCCTACTTGGGGGATCTTTACCGATAACTCGAGTTGAGATCCGCTTACTTCCAGTCTTACGTGGGTCACGTCCCTGGATTCCCTAGCCATCCTCCTAAGCCTGCGTAGGGCGTCTAGAAGCGCCAAGCGATCGACCTGGACACGTACCGGGTAGCTCGGTTGGAGAATCTGGCGATAATCACGAAATCTCTCGTCGATGATCCTCGTCGTCATCCTCACCCCGGCAACTTCGAAAACGGCTTCCTTTTTTCCGATGCTTAAAGTTACCGTGCTGGCGGACTTTTGAGCACCTTGGAAGATCTTCTCTAACTCAGAGAGCGCCCTAGATGGGACGATTATCTCTCCGCCTGATTCACTCGAGAATATCTCAAGTCCGATGAGGTCCTTTACCGCCAGCCTGATCCCGTCGGTGGCGACTAGTCGAACTCCACCATCAATTGCCGAAAAGAGAACCCCGGTGTACATTACGTCCCGGGAATCGTCTTTGGATGCCGCCCGTAGAACCTGCTTTATGCCTTCCCGGAAATCTTCGTCGCTGATCGATGCGGTTTCAATCGTCGGCGCCTTGATAATTGGTGGGTCGATGTCCGGATGGACGAATACCTTAAACTCGCTCCTTCCGACGGAAAAGTTGGCGATGGAGTCGTCGGCAGAAAACTCGACCGCGCCGTCGGGAAGTGACCTGACAAGGTCGACCGTAGGGGACATCGGGACGACGCTAACCCCCTCTTCAATAGAAGCGACCTCGATGGTCGCCTCGATAGTCAAGTCGGCATCGCGCCCGATAAATCTCAAGTTGTGCCCGATTAGTTCTAGCTTGACAGTTCCCGAAGAGCTCTGACGAGCATTCGCTCTCGATGCTGCACTCAGACCCTCGAAGAGGGCGACTTTGTCACAACGAAACCTCACTAGAACTCCTCTTGTATGTGTAAATGGAAGTAGTTGTAATAGGTCCTGTGGATTGTGGAAAAGCTAGCACAAGTCCAGCTCAAGTTCATTTTGTTCTCCACAGTCTGTCCACTTTAGTTCACAGGGACTTATCTTGCACTTCTTCGGCCTGTGTATGGCCTGGGTATAACTTATTAAGTTTTGCGATCATTTCAACAGTTAGTGCCTTGATGTCCACAGTATTCTCCACATGGCTATCCCCAAGCTGAGAATCGACTTGTTGGTTTTTAGATTCCAAAGCCATTAATTATGCCCCCTGAGCAGACCTAATGAGCTGCTCTAATTCAGTAACTTGTTGGTAGATCTCGCGGTGTTCTCCCATAAGGCGTTCAATTTTGTCAACGGCGTGCATCACCGTGGTATGGTCCCTACCACCAAACTCTTTACCGATCGCCGGGAAGCTCAGGTCGGTCATCTCCCTAAATACGTACATTGCTATCTGGCGAGCGGTTACGATCGGCTTTTTCCTAGAAGAGTCCATTAGGGCAAAGACAGAACAGTTGAAGTATTTTGAAGTCTGTTCCAGGATGATCTTTGGGGTGATAACCGAATCCCTCTCCCGCCCATCAATATCTGAGAGGATCTCCTTGGCCAGGGTGATATCAATCGGCGACTTATTCAATGAGGAGTAGGCGGAGACCCTAATGAGCGCACCTTCGAGTTCCCTGATATTGTCACGAACGTTGGAGGCGATGAACTCGGCGACGTCGTCTGGCAGGTGGTAGTGGTTCTCATCAGCCTTTTTTCGCAAAATTGCCAGACGGGTTTCGATCTCTGGTGGTTGAACGTCGGTTGTGAGTCCAGAGAGAAATCTGCTCTTTAGCCTGTCCTCCAGTGTTGATAGGGCCTTTGGTGGTCGGTCGGAGGTGATTACGATCTGTCCCTTGGCCGCATACAGGGAGTTAAAAGTGTGGAAGAACTCCTCCTGTAGTGACTCTCGACTCTCTAAGAATTGAACGTCGTCGACTAAAAGTACATCACACTCGCGGTATTTACGTTTGAATGAAGTCGTCGAGTTCTTTCGTATCGCGTCGACGAATTCGTTTAGGAAGGTCTCGGTAGAGACGTACCGGACGCCGAGGTGGGGATAGTTCTCTACTACGTAGTTCCCTATCGCGTGCAGAAGGTGTGTCTTTCCAAGGCCGGCGTCTCCGTGGATGAAAAGGGGGTTATAGGACTGCGCTGGCTGTTCGGCGACGCTAAGGGCAGCGGCATGGGCGAAGCGATTTGATGCTCCGATGACAAAGGAGTCAAAGCTGTATCTAGGATCTACCCCGATGGAGATCCCCTTAGATGACGAGGATCTACCCTGATCACTTGGAAACATTGAGTCGTAAGAGGCCGCCTTAGCCCCCTTTCGTGTGGTGGATGAGCTTCTGGAAGAACCAGGATAGTTCAATGCCGACACTGATGTGGTCGCAGGGGACCTTTCGGTAGTCGAAGGAGGTTCTGTCTCAAATTGACTCTCGCTCTTCGGAGTGCTCGTTAAAGAGACCGTTAGGTCCTCACCGGTCAGTTCTTGGACCACCTCCTCTAGGAGGTCTAAGTACTTCTGATTGACCCGTTCTTTGATTAATACGTTCGGAGTATTTAAAGTAAGAGTTTTTGCGTCCAATGAGATCGGCTCGATCCCGGCGAAGGTGGTCCTGAAGGTGGAGTCTCCCACATGAGATCTCAGCACGTCGGCACAAGTTATCCACAGATCCGTTACGTTTTGCATCCAATCCATCCCCAAAGAGTTATCTTTTCCACAGAGTTATCCACAAATGCAGCCAGCGTTGACCAAGGTTTTGCGCTAGCGACTCCCCCGATGTGGTGTTCGAAAAAGATCAGATATGAAAGGTAGCGCAAATTGGTAGGGAATATTGCCGGGTTTTGGAAACTTTTTCAAAATTCTTTTTCAAAGCGGAAAATACCTCTGTGAACAGGCAGTATGTGATATTACTCCCTTTAGGACAATTCAAGAAATTTATTCAGTGTTCTCATTACAATTACACATATGTAACCCTTTGTAAGCGTGCTATTTAGGGCTATGACATCAATTGTTCGGCCGTTATTGAAAGGATTAAAGCAGAGATTGAAGAAAAGATTGAGGATAAGTGTCAGAAAATACTGAAGTAATTATCAAAGCTTTAGAGTGTCTCTGAAGTCGACCCTTAGCCTCCAAGGCTAGTCGGTAGTGGCCACGACCTTTAGCCGCCTAATATCGGTTAGACTGTTACAGTTTGGCGGCGTGAGGCCGCGCCCGTGTTTCATACGAGGATTCATACAAGGAGAAGTCGTGAAGAGGACGTTCCAACCGAATAATAGAAGAAGGGCCCGTAAGCACGGCTTTAGGTCGAGGATGGCTAGTAAGGCAGGCAGGGCAGTTCTTAAAGCTAGGAGGCTTAAGGGTCGCCATCGTCTGACCGTCTAACAGACGCCTTCGATGGAACGGCTTTCGAAGAGAAGCGATTTCGACGATTTGAGAAGGGCCGGACGCCGCTTTGGGGGACGTAACCTCTCGATCTACTTTCTAGAGCGTGGCTCAAACGAAGCGACCCTCGTCGGGTTTGCCATTTCAAAGAGGGTTGGCAATGCGGTAGTGAGAAATCGAATTCGAAGGAGATTGCGAGAGATCTCCTTTGAATCCGAGGGGATCCTTAGCTCGGGCTGCTACCTGGTAGCGGTCAAGCCTTCGGCTAGGGAGAGGGACTACTGGGAGCTGAAGTCAGATATGGAGTCGGTGCTTAGAAAGATTGGGGTCTCGGTTGGCAAGTAGCAATGGGTCGGCGGGTGTCGGTTCTAACGAGGCCCCAAAAAAAGAGGCGTCGGAGTCACAAGGATCGCCAAATTCTAAAAAGTCCGTCAGTTCTAAAAAGCCCGTCGGTTCAGTAGAGTCTACTAATTCAATAAAGCAGCACAAAACCGCATTTATCGCTAAAGCAACCCTTAAGATGATTGGCGGTTATCAATTTCTTCGGGCCGGGAGGCCTTCCCCTTGTCGCTACTCCCCCTCCTGTTCCGAATATGCATACGAAGCCGTAGAGCGACACGGTTTTTTTAAAGGGTCTTGGCTGTCGATCAGAAGGGTAGCCAGGTGTAACCCATTTGGAGGATCGGGTTACGACCCGGTCCCTGATGTCTCGCCTAAATCTGCGAGTTCGAAGGATATGAAATGAGTTTCCTAGGCGCACTACTCAAACCGATCTTTGAGTTGATGGCTGGATTGATCGCCATCTTCTATGGTGTCGTCCATAGCTACGCGGGCTCGATCGCACTACTAACCGTCACGGTGATGGTGGTAGTGTCCCCGCTGACCTATATGAGCACCAAGTCGATGCTGGAGATGCAAAAGATCCAGCCGATGATCAAAGAGCTTCAGAGAAAGTATAAAAACGACAAGCAAGCCCTTGTCGAGGCGCAGCAAGCCCTCTTTAAAGAGCACAAGGTAAATCCTGCGGGCGGGTGCTTGCCCATGCTGCTGCAGCTCCCACTCCTCTATGTGATGTACGACGTAATCAGGGGCTTGACGAACACGATTGGTGCACACCATGTGGCGTCTCCAAAGTACATCAGTCACTCGACACTCCTCTATAAGAGTCTGGTCGAGGCTGGTGGGGCAATGTACTCCTTTGGGATCAACCTTGCTTTAAAGGTGACCGACCCCCATGGAAGTTTCGCCAATGCACTTCCTTTCTATGTGATAGTGCTTATCTCGGTGGCCTTGCAGTACATCCAGATGAACCAGATCACTAACAAGAATCCCCAGGCGGCTCAGGCCAACAAGCAGGCCTATTATCTCAATAAGTTTTCACCTCTGATTTTCGGGATCATCTATTTGAATATCCCCGTCGGGGTGAATGTCTATTTCATAGTTGCCAGCGTCTTTAGGATCCTCCAGCAGGAGGCGATGTATCGGTTTGATCCGGCGCTCAAAGAGCATGCGAGCAAGGCTAAGGAGATAAAGGCGGAGGCTAAGCGGAACAAGGCCGCCAAGGGGGATAGTAGCGCAGCTGAGGATACCTTTATACCCAAAGAGAAGGGGCAGAATCGGCCGGCGCCGAAGCCCGCTCCAAGGAGTAAGCCAAAGCCAGCCCAACCGTCGGGCGGAGCCGGAGACCGAAAGGATCAGGCATCGACACCAATTGTGCGCAAAGGTCCAGTGAATAGGAGACAGACAAAGGGGTCTCCGACTGGGAAGGCCGGGCCAGAAATTCCTAAGAATCGGCCCGCAGGGGGGAACGACCCCGAAGAGAAGAAGAAAGGTGCCTAAGGCACGACATTGATGCAATTACATAACTGTGATTCACGATTGCACTAGAGGAATAGATGGAATGGGTTGAAATGACCGGAAGAACGGTCGAAGAAGCAAAAGAAGCCGCCTTAGACGTATTAGGAGTTGACTTCTCCGAGGCGGTGTTTGAGATTCTAGAGGAGCCCCGGACGGGCTTTTTAGGACTTTCCAAGAAGCAGGCGAGGGTTAGGGCAAGGGTAAAGCCAACCACCCCAAGGGCAAAAGAGCTCAGGAGGGATACTCGGAGACGGGGGAGCAAAGGTAGTAGTGACGGATCGCCAAAGCCTGACAAAGAGTTAGTTGAGGCTAAGGAGAGTGCATCAGGAGAAGTTTCAGCTAAGCATGCTTCGACCTCAGCCAGACCGGCTAGGGGTGGGGCACGTGAGCGGAGCAGGTCAGAGAGACCAAAGAAGGCAGTAAAAGCGATAGCTGAGAAGGGAACGGAGGAACAGACAGTGTCCACTACCGAAGAGGGACCCTCACGGATTGAGTTGGCCGGTGCAGCACAGCACTTTCTAGCTGGACTATTAGGAGAGATGGGGCTCGCAGGTACCGTGCATGTCGACCACGTCGACGATGAGTCGATGGAGCTTTCTATCCTCGGAGACGATCTTGGTGTCCTAATCGGTTCGAAGGGGCATGTCGTCTCGGCGGTCCAAGAGCTTACCAGGGCGATCGTGCAAAGGGCCGCCGGAGAGGGCTCAGGCCGTGTTACCGTCGACGTTGCGGGCTATCGTGCAAAGCGGGTTCGAGCCCTAGAACGCTTTGTAACAGCGGTCGCCACCGAGGTTTTGGAGACCGGGGTTGAAAAGGCACTGGAGCCGATGGTCTCAGCCGATAGAAAGATCGTCCACGATACTGCGGCAAACATAGAAGGCATTGGTACCAGGTCTGAGGGGTATGACCCTAGGCGCTATGTGGTCCTCTATAGGTATGATGCCGAGTCTGAGCAGGATTAAGTCCGACCCAAAGGTAGTTAGCTGGCTCCAGGAAGCGTGGGAGTTGGGCCTCTTGGGGCCACAATCCTTCGAGGTGCAGCTGGAGCATTCAATAGTTTTTGCTAGGGCCGCAAGCGAACTGCTTGCGGCCCTAGCTATTGTCGATCCGATCTGTTTCGACCTGGGCTCGGGAGCGGGGATACCGGGTTTTGTCCTCGCCTACTCCCTTCCTAGGGGCTCGGCGGTCTATTTAGTCGAGTCGCAAGTGCGTCGGGCGGAGTTTCTCACAAGACAAAAGGATGCGATCGACTTCGACTGCCAGGTCGTCGTACTCAATGAGCGTGCCGAGATAGTCGGTAGGGGGAGAGAGTATAGGGGGATTGCTTCACTCGTCGTGGCGAGGGGTTTTGCCGGGCCGGCTATTACCGCAGAGTGCGCCGCTCCCCTACTCGACATCGGTGGCGCCCTTTTAGTATCGGATCCCCCCGAAGGTGGATTGGGCCGCTGGGACCCGGCGATAATGGACGAACTCGGATTTGAAAGATTTCCTTTGCCGGAGGAGTCTGTGAGCCTTTCTGCCTTCCTCAAGGTGAAGGCTACTCCGGATCGATATCCCCGTAGGGTTGGTATCCCGGCTAAACGCCCACTGTTCTGACGGCGGCCCCCCGCTATCTCCTGTTCTTGGTCTCCTTTCCCGGTCGGCTGGCCCGAGTTGGCCTATGTTTCACGTGAAACCACCGCTTTTGGCGCCCTCACTCCCCCGCTACTCCCCTGTAACTGTTTCACGTGAAACCTTTTGTGACTTTTCGACCAAGTCAGATCCTTATTATGCCCACTTTTATCGATTACCATGAAAATCCGCGGCTAGGATAGTCGCTGAGTAGTTCAATTCGGCTCTAATATCGACATGTTGGACCGTAGATTCTTTGAGTCCGCCAGAATCCTTGACCTGCATGGTCCGGATCCTTAGCTGCTAGTGGGACGAGTGTCTTTTTGATAAAGAGGAATGATCTGTCTGAGAGGGGAGTAATTTGTCCGAAACGGACAGCCCGCGAATCGTAGCCGTCGCCAATCAAAAGGGTGGCGTTGGTAAAACCACGACGACAATTAATCTCTCTGCAGCCATAGCAGAGATGGGGAAGCGGGTGCTGGTAATTGACCTTGATCCGCAGGGCAACGCTACCGTGGGCCTCGGGATCGACAGAAGAGGACTGCAATTTTCCATCTATGACGTACTTATGAAGGACATCCCGATGGAGGACGCCATAGAGGCGACGAGCGTGCGAAACCTCTTTCTCTGCCCGGCGACGATAGACCTAGCCGGTTCCGAGATCGAACTCGTCTCTATTTTCAGCCGGGAGACGAAGCTAAAGAGGTCCCTCGAGGGGATAGCCGAGGATTACGACTTCGTATTCATAGCGTGTCCGCCATCGTTGGGCCTTTTGACGGTCAACGCACTTACCGCCGCCACCGAGGTAATGGTGCCTATCCAGTGCGAGTACTACGCCCTCGAGGGGTTAACCCAGCTCTATCGAAACGTCCGGCTAGTGAAGTCGAGCCTAAACCCGGATTTAGACGTGGATTACGTGGTTTTGACGATGTACGATGGCCGGACAAAGCTATCCGAGCAGGTAGTACAGGATGTTAGGGGATTCTGTGGACAGGTAGTCTGCGACACGATTATCCCGAGGTCGGTTCGCCTCTCTGAGGCACCCTCCTTTGGGCAACCCATCACGGTTTTTGACCCCTCTTCGAGGGGCGCCATTGCGTATCGCGTTCTTGCTCGGGAGGTTGTCGGTGAGTGATCGAAGAAGTGGACTGGGTCGGGGCCTTTCGGCGCTAATACCGGTTGGTGAGATGGGGGCCCCAAAGTCTGCATTGCGTGAACTTCCCATCGGGCAGATTAGGCCCAACCCGATGCAACCACGGAGGCACTTTGACGAGGAGTCACTCTCCCACCTAGCGGCTTCGATCGCTGCGCTAGGGCTCCTCCAGCCGATACTGGTGAGGAGGTTTGCCGACCAGGAGTATCAGATAATTGCTGGTGAGCGTAGGTGGCGGGCCGCTAGAAGGGCCGGGTTGGATATGATCCCCGCCCTGGTGCAGGAGGCCGACGACCTCTCCTCCCTCGAGCAGGCGGTCGTTGAGAACCTGCATCGAGAGGACCTAAATCCACTAGAGGAGGCGGGAGCCTACCGGCAGCTAATCGACGATTTTGGCCTTACTCATGATCAGCTGGCTCAAAGAATGGGCAAGAGCCGTACTGCGATTACTAATTCACTGCGACTCTTTCAACTCCCCCAGCGAATCCAGGAGTACCTCGCCGAGGGTTCAATAACTGCCGGCCACGCCAGGGCAATTCTAGGATCGTCCGATAGAAACTTTCAGGAGGAACTGGCTGAGCGGATCAAGAAAGAGCAGCTTTCGGTCCGCCAGGCGGAGGAGGCCGTGAAGGGGATAAAGGGTGCCCCAGCGCCAATCGAAGGGGATGCTCCCGGTAGGGTGGCCCGGGCCCATAGGTTGGCCGAAGTGAAGGCGCCTTGGATCCTCGAGCTTGAGGGGCTGGTAGGGGAGCTGCTTTCAACTCGGGTCAAGGTCGAGCTGGCCAAGGCGTCCGACCCATCGAAGGAGCAAGCGGGGAGGATCAGTGTTGAATTTGGGAGCCTCGACGACCTTGAGAGGATCTTCAGACTACTCGTCGGTGATAATGTTGGCCAAGGCTAAAGCTTTGATTGAGACTTTACGAAAGCCTTAACTAGAGGTTATACACACTTGGGGATAATGCTGTGGATAAGCGGCGGACTTGCTAATCAGCGGGGTGATCGCTTAGACGCCGAGTTAGACGCCGAGTTAGACGCTAAGGTCGACAGGTTTAGAGAAGAGGGAGAGAGCTACCAGCACTGATTCAGCTATTTCCGGGAGATTTTTGACCCAGGTGACCGCCGAGTCCAAGGATATGACGATCGCCGGCATCCTGGTCTCTCGCAGGATGGGCATTGCCAAACCGATGACGGATACCTTATTGGTCGATAAGGTGAGGTTTAGTTCGTTGGCCAACAGCTCTGCGAGTGTCCTACCCCGGGGGGAGACGTAACTATATCCGGAGTAGAAGCCGATAAATGAGTCACCCTCGCCGATTTCGAGGTGTATGGCTACATCGGCATTCATCCTGTTGGCGAGGAGGGCCAGCGCAGACCTGTCGGTGTCTGAGTGGGTTTGGACGTGGACTCCTTCGACATGGAGACGTTGTGAAATGGCTTCGGCGGGAACTTCCGCCTCTCCGGAGTTGGTGACCGCCACTAGTAGTTCGCTAAGGGTTTTGGTCTGACTCCTGAGGTACTCCCGCTCTTTGACCCAATGGACGTGCTCGGGACTCCTCCCAAAGACCCTAAGGAGTTCGGTAACTGTCTCTTTTCCGCAAAATCCATCGGGGTGTAGGGCGACATTCTCCTGGAAGTCGATTAGCGCACGCGAGGTCCGCTCCCCGAATATCCCGTCGACCCTCCCCGGATCGAACCCGATGGACCCAAGCCGAGCCTGCAGTTCGGCTACGTCGTCGCCCCGAAACATTGGGGATTTGAGGTAGAGCATCCGGTCACCCAGGCTGTAACCCGCTTCGACCAGGGTATCCCAGGTATTTTTGTCCAGGGTGCCGGTTACCCTTAGCCCCCGGAGGCTCTGAAACCTACCGATGGCCCGGGAAGTCGACTCTCCGAATTGCCCATCGGGGTCGAGCAACTGGTAGCCGATCGAGATCAGCCTCACCTGTACGTCGAGGACCGCCGGTCCATTAGAGCCGAGTTTCAGTTCAGGAAATAGCTTCTCGTTCAGTGTGGGTATTCCAAATCTCTCAAAAGTGGCGAGGAGGCTTAGCTTAGATCGGGATCTAGCTCTCTGAGAAGAGAACTCTTCGATTTTGCTCCGACTATACGTCTAATTGGCTTGCCATCTTTAAAGAGAATAAGGGTCGGAATAGACATTACCTCATATCGCCTAGCGGCGGCTAGCGCCGTATCGACGTTGAGTTTAGCTATTTGGATCTTCCCCTCTCGTTCGTTCGAGATCTCCTCGAGGATCGGGGCAATCATCTTGCACGGACCACACCACTCAGCCCAGAAGTCGACGAGCAGTGGTAATTCAGACTCCTTGATCGAGTTTTCGAAGTTGAAGTCGTTGAGTTCGGCTATCTTTGCCACAGTATCCCCTCGGGTCTTGCTAAATAATTTTCTGTGTGTTAAAACCTTACCAATTCACCGAAGATTCCACCGAAGATTCCACCGAAGATTCCAGCGGCCATTTCACCAGCCTAAAAGGCTTAGCCGGCTGGGTGGTGTTTGGCCTCTAGCCAACGCTCGACGTCGATTGCGGCCATGCAGCCCGACCCAGCTGCGGTGATCGCCTGACGATAGACATGATCCTGGACGTCGCCACAGGCGAAGACCCCGTCGATGTTGGTATGGGTACCGTTCCTAGTGACGATGTATCCGTCTTGATCCATCTCTAGCTGGCCAACGAAGACGTCGGTATTCGGGACGTGGCCAATAGCAACGAAGAGGCCACTGAAGTCCAGCTTCGTCTCCTGATTTGTCACCGTGTCGGTCACGGTGACAGCTTCGAGCTGGGACTCCCCGTGAAGCTTGGTTACTACCGAGTTCCACTGGAAGCGAATCTTGGGGTTGGCGAACGCCCGGTCCTGCATGATCTTCGAGGCCCTCAGCTCCTTGCGCCTGTGGATTATGGTCACCGACTTGGCAAATTTGGTTAGGAAGATAGCCTCCTCCATCGCCGAGTCACCGCCACCGACTACCGCTATGTCTAAGTCCCTAAAGAAGAAGCCGTCGCAAGTGGCGCAGGTCGATAGGCCGTGGCCGATCAGGCGAACCTCGTCCTCGAGGTCGAGCATTAGAGAGCGAGCCCCGGTCGAGACGATTACCGACTCGGCTAAGTAGTCGGGCTCGTCCGATTTTGAATCTGAAGTCCAGATCTTAAATGGTCGACCGGAGAGGTCGATCTTGGTCACCTTGGCGGTGTGGTAGTTGGCGCCAAAGCGTTCCGCTTGCGAGCGGAAGTTGCTCATCAGTTCCGGCCCCATGATCCCATCTATGAATCCCGGGAAGTTTTCTATCTCCGTGGTCAGCATCAACTGCCCACCGGGCTGATCCGAGGTGGAGGAGGGTTCGCCCTCTATAACAACCGGCGATAGGTTCGCCCTAGCGGTGTAGATCGCAGCGGTCAATCCTGCCGGACCAGAACCTACTATTACGACTTCTCTATGCTGGGTCACTTAGCGGCCACCTTTCAACCTGAGACTTTTGAACTTCTCCGACTCCATGTAAACATACCCAGTAGGGTAAAGATTCCACCCAATACCAAATAAGTGATCCAAACATGATTTCCGGTCAGATAGACAGTTATTAGCCGCACGAGCATTGTTATGGTCAATGTGGCGAATATTGCAGCCAGGACGAGGGCTAAAATGCCGTACGTTAGCGCCTTGGCCACCATCAAAAGCGGTCTTATCGCTTTGCCTCTTACCAGTTCAGCGAGGGTCTCTACGGCGTCAGCGGCCCTTTTCGGCCAGTCGGCATCGCCAGAAGGTGATTGGCTCTTGTCAGTCTCAGTCGAATCCACAGACACGTCTCCCCATTTTCTACTAGCCAATATTCCAGCCAATATTCCAGCCAATATCCCAACGATAGACCCGGCGCAGCCGGGGATCTATCTCCCAGCGCGACATAGCTAATCTACCCAGAAAGTAACACCGAGTGTCCTCGGGCCGGCGTGGGTACCGATGACCGGTCCGATAGACGTAACGATGATCTCTTCAACTGGAACCTTGGTCATCTCGGAGAGCTTTTTTACGAAATCATCGATGTCGGGGGCATGGGCGTGTGCGACCGCAACGTGGGAGATCGGGACGAAGCCAGAGACCCTATCGAGGAGGTAGCTGAGTGCCTTCGCCCTTGTGCGCTGCCTTCCGTCCGGCTCTACCAGGCCCGATCTCACTTCGATTAGCGGTTTGAAGCTCAAAAGCGAACCAAGAAGTGCCGTTGCGGCGCCGATGCGACCGCCCCTTTTGAGGAAGTCCAAGGTGTCCAAGGTCCCGAACACCTTGACTTTGGAGACCTTGTCGTTTATTTCAGATACTATCTGGGGGTATGGTAGGCCCTCTTGAGCGAGCTTCGCTGCGTGTATCGCCAACGAGCCCTCACCGATGGTGGCACACCTCGAATCGATAACCGTCACATCGATGGTCCCTTGTACCTCCTTGGCGGCCAGTAGGGCACTTTGGTAGGTGGCCGAAAGTTCGGAGGACAAGGTGATACAGATTATCGCTTCATACCCCTGTGCCTTGGCTTCTTGGTAGGCGGCTTGAAACTGGCCTGCGGAGGGGGCTGCGGTTTGGGGGAGTGCTCCACCCTGCATGCATAACTCCCAGAACTTCTCATTGGTGAGTTCGAACTTATCGAGGTACTCCTTGTCGCCAAAGCGGATCTTCAGCGGCACAGTCGATATGTTCAACGACCTACAGATCTCGTTTGGTAGATCCGACCCGGTGTCGGTTATAACCTTTACCTTCGCCAATTTTGACCCCCGATGCGTAAGTTGGTAATTCTAGCGGTCGCTTCCGCTACGGCGAAGAAGGCCGCAACCCCAAGTATGAGACTAATGAGTAGTACGACACTCTGGTAGATAAAGCCACCACCTCTAAGGTGGCTGATCGAGTAGTTGCCCACCAGGTAGAAAGCTACCGATCCGAGGAGGGATCTGGTCCAAACCATCCGATACGGTTTCAGGCTGAGGGGGATTGCCTTGGCCTTTAGCATCCACCATCCGACGATCGCAGCGACTGTGTAGGCTATCGCCAGCGACATCGCCAAGCCCTTTACTCCCAAAATCGGTTGTAAAGCAACCGCGAGGATGACGTTGAGGCCATTTTCGACCAGGTATAGGTAGAAGACCGATTTGGTGTCCTTGATCGCCTGAAATCCCTGGGTCATGGCTAAGAAGGCGGCGAATCCCGGGACTCCGAAGGCGAAGCCCAACAGCGCAGAGCCGATCTCCTGGGTTCCTTGGGCCGCAGCCCGACCGTGCCCCAAGGCGAGGAAGATCAGGGTGGGGCCGAAAGACAAAAAGGCAGCGGCCGCAGGGAGGACCACTGCGACCGAAGATCGCAGACCGACATTGAAACGGTTGGCGAATCCCGATAGGTCGGCCCCTTGGTACCTCTCGGCCAACTCCGGTTGGATGGTGCTCATGATAGAGAGTGCGGCGATGGCGTAGGGAAGTTGGAAGAAGAGGTAGGCGTAGTTGTAGGCGGTAACTTCGCCAGGGCGCCTATCCGCTATCGCCAGAACTATCACTAAGGCCAGCTGGTTGGCCACAACGGCGGCGAAGGTCCAACCCGATAGCTGGAAGACCTCCCTTACGGTGTGATCGCGAAAATCGACCCTAAATCGGATCCGAGCCCCGACCCGTTTTAGCATCGGGATGAGCGAGATCGCCTGGAACGCTACT
>JAKCBW010000107.1 GCA_021842145.1 Actinomycetes bacterium | reverse complement strand
CCACTTCGTGGAGCTTTGCTATGTTTGTGGTTGAAAACATACCCCGGTCGCCTACGACGATGAGCTTTTCGAGCTTGTGGGTGGTCTTTATATCCTCGATCACGCTGCGAAATGATGCGAGGTCCGAGGTGTTGCCATTGAATACCTTGACACCAAGAGGAAGTCCCTCTTTGGTAGTAATGACCCCGTATTCGATCTGGAGCTTATTTCTCTTTTTGTCCCTTGAGTAGAGGACAAATTGGCGATAACTTCGCTCCGCCTTCACCGAGCACCGATATTGGAATCCCCGCTGTAAAAGCTCCTAAAGGCGGCGCCTAACCAATATCACGCCTGTGCGATTCTGACGAGGTTGCCAGAAGGATCCCTAAATGCACAATCCGTCACGCCCCATGGTTGAGCAGTTGGCTCTTGGAGAACTTCAGCACCCGACGCCCGAACCTTCTCGAAGGTTGCATCAAGGTCATCGCTTACAAAGATCGCTGCCTGGAGTGATCCCTTGGTTACCAGTGAGAGGAGTGCGTCCCCCTCGGCTTGCGATCGCCCACCGTGCGGCTGAAAAAGAACAATCCCAACGTCGTGCCCAGGTGTTGCGACGGTGACCCATCTAAAGCCACCCGCTGCAACGTCAGAACGTACTTCGAGGCCCAAGGCGTCACGATAAAAGGCGAGCGCTAGATCAGGATCGTGCACTGGAATGAACATTGATGAAATGGTTACCGTCATGAGATTATCGTATGCGAAGAGGTAGTTTTCCCGCTTCTTCAATCCTGCTTATTTGCAGCGGTCGCCCGAAATCGACTCACCAACCGGACAGAGCCCCGTCAGAACTTGACGGCTGTTTTGCGCTCCGAATCGTCTCTTAACAATACATTTCCACGCTGCGGTCGAGTGGCAATCATCCTCAAGCAACTTGGAAGTGAATTAACGCTGCCATGGTCTCGTTCACGATACTCCGTGGGAGACTCGCCAACAATTTCAGTGAAGCGCGAACTGAAGGAACCGAGAGAAAGATAACCGACCGAAAAGCAGGTCCTCGTAACCGACTCGCCCTGGCGCAAAAGAGCCTTCGCCCGCTCGATACGTCTAGTCAGCAGGTACGAGTGAGGGCTTTCACCAAATGCCGCTCGAAAGCTTCTCGAAAAGTGTGCTTCAGACATACACGCTATGCGAGCTATATCGGAAACCTCGAGCGACTGGGCGTACTCGCGATCGATAAAGTCCCTCGCTCGGCGTAGGTTCACCAAGTTCGTCATCTTCGGTATATTCACCCCACTTAGGCTAACAGAAGTGCCAAAAGCGGACCTTCCAAGTCGCACCGAACTCCATAGAAGTACTACTCCCAACCTTTAAAGACCTCCGTCAAAGGGTTAGATCCCGTCTTCGTTCTTCCACTCCAACCGATGCCGGGTTTAAGCTCGACTACGCGGCAGTCTCTTCTCGTCGGCAACCTCATGTTCTCGGTGTCGGTGTCGGTGTCGGTGTCGGTGTCGGTCAGAATGGTAGGTGCCTAACCCGTGCGAGTGCAAATACCGAAATACCTTGCATGTTGATGGCCGAACTGACGACCATCCCTCGAGTTCAAAATGTCAGGTTTACAAGGTTAAATTGGCATGGCTAAACCGGCAAGCTAAACCGAGAATCAGGTCCTATATTTCAAGCCATTAGATTCCGCCAGCTATCTGGGAGAATGGAAGCAAAGTGTCATGACCTCGAAATTCCCAAGCGGCTTAGAGGATGGCCCTTTATACCCACCTACCCCCACTGTGCGTCGTGAGCTAATTTGACCTTTATCGCGTCCTTTTCGATCAGGACCGCCGGGACCAGTGAATCTTCGCCAAATTTCTCTCTAATTGCGACTACGGACCTATCGAGTTTCTCCTGCCTAACCGACTTCATACCGTCCTCCAAGTGGAGCTGTGTCGACTGTACTTCTCCGAGATTCGACAGCGAGACACCAAGTAGTCTCACGCCAACCGCTGGAGCGTCCTGGGGGAGAAGTTCTCGGAGCCTAAGGAGGATTTGTCCTCGTGAAGAGGTAGGGATGTCGAAGGTTGCGGACCTTGTGATCGTCGTAAAATCGGGGTATCGAAGCTTCAAGGTTAGGGTCCTGGCGACCAATCCCTTTTTTGATGCCGTCGCCGCTACTGCGTCCGCTAGCCTAGCCAACTCGGTGGTGATGGCGGTTGGATCATCGAGGTCCGATGGATAGGTCTGCTCGTGGCTTATCGACTTTACCCCGACCCTAGCACTAACCGGATCGTCGTCTTTTCCTTCGGCGAGTCTCTTCAGGTGCAGTCCGCCCTTACCAAGAATCGACAACAACTTGGCATCTGGGATAGCCCTCAGCTCGAATACCTTGTTGACGCCGATCCCCTTCAACTTCTCCTGTGTCTTTGGTCCGACTCCCCAAAGTTCTCTCACCGACAGTGGAGCCAAAAAGGTGACTTCGGTACCCGGCCAAACCACGCCTACCCCCCTTGCTGGGATTACCTTCGACCCCGAGATCGTCGGCTTGGCCCTCTTCGATGCCAGTTTTGCCACCTGTTTTGTCGCCGCAACACCCACGCAAACCGAAAGTGAGAGTTCCTTCTTGACCCGTCTCCTTAATTCCACTGCAATCTGAGTGGGAGTGCCGAAGAGTTTCTGCGCACCGGTTACGTCTAAGAATGCCTCGTCGAGACCGACTGACTCTATTTCATCGGTGAATGACTCAAGGATCGAAAAGAACTGGCCCGAAACCTCCTTATAGCGGTGGTACCTACCGGCGATTACCTTCGCCGTAGGACAGAGCCTCTGGGCCATCGACATCGACATCGCACTTCTAGCCCCAAAAACTCGGGCTTCGTAGCTTGCGGCCGCTACTACGCCTCTTGGACCGGTTCCGCCGACTAAAACGGGAAGTCCCTTTAATGATGGATCATCGAGCACCTCGACCGACGCGAAAAAACAGTCGAGGTCTGCATGGAGTATCGCCCTACCCGGTCCCCAAGAACGCTCCATATCGAGATCTTAACCATCTGGCTCTGCCTCTAGGGCCACCGACACTGCGAAGGTCGGCTCCTCACTCTGGCTCAACGAGTGGAGCAACTCTGGTCTCAGTGGCAGCTAATGCCCCTACCAACTCGTGATAGCTCGCAGAAAAGACTGAATTATCGGTGCCCGCCGAAGACCAAATAGTCGGGTGGTCCTTGAGCGAGACGTCGATGTAAACCGGGATCTCTTTGACCCTTCCAAATGGCGACACGCCACCGACCACCTGTCCGGTATGGAGGCGAACCTCAGCTGGAGTTGCCCTTCGCAATGAGGAAAATCCGATCTCCTCGGCCAAGAACTTTTCATCCACCCGATGAGCCCCGGAGGTCAAAACGAGGATCGCCCCGTCGTCGGCCATAAATACCAGGCTGTTGGCGATCGCTCCGACGTCGCAACCCAATGCCTCTGCGGCATCCCTGGCCGTTTTAGTGGTCCGGTCGAACTCGATTACTTTGCCGAGCATTCCGAGGCTCTCAATGATCTCAGCACTCTTTTGGACACTTGGGTGCACCAGCCCAATCTACCTGAGGCGGATGCAAAAAGGACAAGGTCCGCGAATGAGAGCTTAAAACGACAAATGCCCCCAGCACCTACTGGCTGAGGCAGCGAACTTCGCTTGGGCGATCAGGATTCCCCGGGTCGCCTCGAACGTAGATCCCTAAGCCTGCTTCGGCGGCTCTAGATCTTGTTGGGCGATCGGCTGAGCGGATGGGATCTGATTGTTATTCGGTATCGACTGGGTAGGCATCTGCGTGACCTGGGGATTTGGCTCGTCCTTACTCCCCTCGTCTAGGCCCTTTTTAAATTCCGAAGAAGCGGAACCTAGCGACCTTGCGAGTTGGGGAAGCTTCTTTGCACCAAAAAGTAGTACGATCACCACGATTACGATGATCGGATCCATTCCGCCGAAGATCTCACCTAATATCATCTGGACCTCCAATATCCACAACACACAAAACCCACATACACGACGTCTAGATTGTGAGAGTGTCGTGGATTACAAATAACATCCTAACCTTGCACGGGGCACTTGCCCTATTCATCGTGTTTCTTTTACCCGCCCTAGAGGCATCTATTTTTGTCGGATTCGTATTTCCCGGGGAGACGGCCGTCATTTTGGGCGGGGTACTCGCCTTTGAACACAGAATTACCCTTCCCGAAGCGATGATAGCAGCCAGCGCCGGGGCGATAATTGGCGACAGCATCGGATACTTCGTGGGGCAAAAATGGGGCCACGCACTGATCGATCGATTGACCGGTCGATTTCTCAAACCGGAGTCAGTTCATGCTGCGGTCTCCTTCGTCGCAAGGAGAGGTGGTCCAGGGGTGGTCATCGGAAGGTTCACCACTGCGCTGAGGGTCCTGATACCTGGAGCCGCCGGGATGTCGGACATGCCCTATCGGAAGTTCGTCATATTCAATGTTGCGGGCGGGATCGTCTGGGCGGTAGGTTACTCCTACCTCGGATACTTAGCGGGTGCCAGCTTCAAGCAGGTAGAAAAGGTATCGAGTCAGATTAGCTATGTGTTACTGGCAGTCGTGATATTAGGTTTCGTGGCATTCGGCTTCTACAGGCATTTCAAAAAGACACCTAAACCAAGTCAGAAGAGCCCCGAAGGCGAAGTCGGCTAGGTGGATCACCGCCAGAGACAGGCCGTCTACCTCTGCTTACATCGGGACAGGCGCAATCCACCCATGAAATATGACCGCTTGAGTTATGCCCTGGTGAAATCGGTAGACCTGAGGAATCTCGCTAACTCGGGAGAATCGTTCTCAGGGTCTCGATCTCACTTCCTCTTCTTTACTCTTTCACGAAGAAAGGGGACTAGGTGATTGGCAAAGGCGGTGGAATTATCCT
Source organism: Actinomycetes bacterium (assembly GCA_021842145.1). GTDB lineage: Bacteria > Actinomycetota > Acidimicrobiia > Acidimicrobiales > Acidimicrobiaceae > JABEUN01. The sequence continues at coordinate 764 of JAKCBW010000107.1, read as the reverse complement.
TGATGCTCGACTTTTTCATCGCCTCCAAAGCGACTATTGAAGCCTGTCGCCACATCTTGTCTAAGGCGAAGGCAACCGCCAACCGCTGGTAGTGCCAGGCACGAATCGTCGCAAAGAGTCGGTGGTCTATCGGTGTGCTTTTCTCTTCGGCGTCGAGCATCTTGTTCATATTTAGGTAGTACTGCCAGAGCTTCTTTGAGACCCCACCAGCGGAATCATGATAGTGGACCAGCACCCTCGAGGAGAGAACGACCTCTGCCCTCTCGGCGACCTTTAGCCAGAGGTGCCAATCTTCGACTCCGTCAAATTCGGGGACGAATCCGCCGACCTCTTCAAAAATAGACCTCTTCATCAATACGGTCGAGGTCTGAAATCTATTCAAAATCAGCTGACGGACATAGGGGATTTGGGTGAAACTACCCTCGAGGTTAAAGTCGTCTCCTCTCGTCCAGTTCTGCGCCATCAGGCTACAACTTTCGAAGCAGGAGAGGTCTTTGATCTGCAGCTCTAGTTTCCGTTCGTGCCAGTAGTCGTCGTCGTCCAAAAAGGCTATCCAGCTACCCTTGGCCTCTCGTACACCACGATTTCTCGCCGCTGCTGGGCCTGAGTTGTCCTGGCTAATCACCCTGACGAGGGGAGAGAGTTCCCCGGCTACCTCTTTTGTATCATCGGATGAGCCGTCGTCGACGACGACTATTTCCAGTGGGGTCACGCTCTGCTTGATGACCGAAGCTATCGCCTTCGATATCGACCGAGAGGAGTTG
>JAKCBW010000012.1 GCA_021842145.1 Actinomycetes bacterium | reverse complement strand
CTGTGCTGCGCAAAAACTTTCGAGAAGTGCCACTTGGCGAGTGAGGTCGTCTTTTTGGCCGGTGGTCGATACCCTAGCGTAGGCCAGAGTTGTTCTGGACGATGGTGCTTGGTGAGGGGCCAGATGGCGCAGTTTTGCCAAATCGTACCGACGATCCCCACCAGTGGTTCTTTCAGGAGGATCAATCTTGCCTTCTTCTTCCCAGCGTCGAAGGGTGGCTGGATGAACGCCTAACTCTTTAGCAGCGGTTCCGATCGACACAAGTGAACTCATGTCTATATATTATAGATATTATTGTCGAGGATTGCTTAAGAATTAGCTAACTGTTTCTGAGCCCGTTGAAAGGTGGAGCCGAAACGAGTGGGCGTTCGCCTTAGAAAGCTGCCGTGACACCAGGTTGCCCATTGAAATGAATTGACCAATTTTGCGAGCCGATACGGAGAAACTGCCAGAGCAGCACGACTTGTCTGCCGATTGAAGACCTATTCCTTGAGAAAATACCGACTATTAGGAATTCAGGCCGAGTCATTATTCACACGTTGTACTTGCAGTTGCAGCAAATTCACATAATTCATCGGAATTAGCCTAATTCACCTGCTCAGTGGAGTGTGCGGCTGTACTGCAACACCTAGGGATGTCCATGTTGAAGTATTTTTGCGGGATATTCGAACCGAGGGTTTCGCCTAGAGAGAAAGTTTCGCAGGCGGGACTTGTATGATCCGGAATTAGGACAGTTAGGTGTGGACGTTCTGTCGGCTCGACCCGCGCATGCTCAGAGCGGTCTTTCGGTGCAGTTCTAGAAATTTTGACTCGTGTATAGTCTGAGTAATGCCTGAAAGTACTGATATCGGGATCTCACTGTCCATCGCCAGCCTCGCTAAGCGGCCACTTCCGGCGAGTCAGGTCATAGTTGGTCCCAGGTTCGATTCAAAGGGCGAGAAGCTTTACTTCATGTATCCAAAGACGGCGGCGGAGCTGTCGCTTTACTGCCTCGATATTGGATCAAAGCAACTCAGGGCCTTGTTTAATTCGAACCTCATCAATTCCGAACCCACCCTTGAAGAACAGTTGAGGCGGGAGAGGTTGCGGCTCAACTGGGAAGGACTTTCCGATTTCGAGCTAATCGAGCTGGAGGGCGCTACATATGTGCTTATGAACCTCGGTGGAAAGTTTATTTTGGCAGATCCCGACGACGAAAGCATCCTTCTCGACATGTCGGATTCCGGCTTCGTTTCGGTATGTCAGGCTGGCAGTGGAGATTACCTACTCGGAGTCAAAAGAGACGGGATCTATAGGATTTCACTTTTTGGTGGCGAGGCGACCGCTCTGATTGAATCCAAAGACGACGAAGGGATAACTTATGGAATCGCGGAATACGTAGCTCAAGAGGAGCTCGATAGGTTAGATGGGCTCTGGTGCTCGTCAGATGGACAGCTCGTTGCCTTTACAGAAGTCGACGAGTCCATGATTCCGACCTTTCCAATCGTTCGAGATAATGGAAATGAAGTTGTTGTCGAAAATTATCGCTATCCCTTGGCGGGAGGAGATAACGCATCCGTTCGCCTTGGACTATATCGGAAGTCCCACCAGAGCGTCGAATGGATTGATCTGTCGACACTTAGGGATGGTTACCTGGCTAGAGTGTGCTTTACTCCGGGATCGAAAATGTGGATCGCTGTGCTCAACCGCAGCCAAGACGAGCTTCGCTGGTACCTGTATAGCCCGAAAGAGCAAACACTAAGTCTCGTTTACATTCAAAAAGAGGAGCCGTGGATCAACCTTCCCTCCACGCCTTTCACCCTTAGGTCGGGTGGCATTCTTTTCACCACTGAAGAGATGGGCTTCTCGCACATAGTGCTCCTCGACGAAGATGGAAGTTTACGAAAACTTACTTCCGGGGAGTTTTGCGTTACTGAAATAGTCGGCATATCTGCGGATGAGAAGAAGGCGTTTTTCCTATCCACCAGCGACTCACCCTTGGAGAGGCACCTTTATTCGCTAGATTTAGATGACTTATCGATTGACAAGTTAAGCGTAGAGGCTGGAGTGAACCAGGCTTATATGTCTGGTTCTGGCAGAGGATACGTCCTGGTGCAGAATTCGTCTCGTGAAAGCTCCTTTACCGCTACTCTTTACGCCTTGGACGGAAGCTGGATATGGGATCTGCCATTTGAGGGTGTCTCTGCGGATTCGCTAGGGCTGCTTCCGCCTAAGTTCATCGAGTTGACCCTCGAAGACGAAACTACCCTCTATGGAGCCGTATATCTTCCAAGCGATGGCCTAACCGAAGGAAGGCCCCTCGTCGTGGCCACCTACGGTGGACCTCGAGCACAGACGGTCCTCGACTCCTGGTCGATGACGATCGATCTTCAAGCGCAGCTCTTGGCTAGAGCGGGGGTAGTGGTTTTCAAATTGGACAATCGTGGAAGCTTTAATCGAGGAAAGGCATTTGAGGCGCAGATCAGACACGGCTTTGGTACCGTGGAACTCGAAGATCAGCTGGCGGGAATCGATTTCATTATTAGGGAACTTGGGGTGGACAAGGATCGAGTCGGAATCTACGGGTGGAGCTACGGTGGGTTCATGACCCTGATGGCGATGTCTAGAGCCGCCGACCGATTTGCGGTTGGCGTAGCGGGGGCGCCGGTGGTCGACTTCGCCCTTTACGATACCGCTTATACCGAGCGATACCTCGGATTGCCAATGGAGGAGCCCGAAAGCTATCAAAGAACCGACGTCACTAGGTATGTCGACGGAATTACCGGGAAATTACTGGTGATACACGGCCTCATCGATGAAAACGTGCATTTTTCAAACACGACCAAGCTGATGGCGTCTCTCGAGGGTCTCGGCAAGGATGTTGAGTTTGTCGTACTGCCGGGATCCCGCCATGGACCGAGGGGTTATCGGACGTTGTTAGAGGTAGCTTACAGGCGAACTAATTTTCTTCTTAGGGGTCTGGGCCTGAGGACCCTTGGGATCGAGGAACTTCTTTAGGCCGATTGTCGATGTAAATTGGCGGCCCATTTAGGGTTCAATTAGCAACTCTTACTGGGCGAATTTTCGTGATCGGACCTGACTGGTTCATAACCATTGTTGAGGTGATCCCTTCAACGTCTTATTTAATTTCTTTCGACGATATTTGAACCAAATCAACTGCGAGACCGAATAAAAAAACTGCGAGAATGCAGTTAGAGTGTAAAGTGCTGGTGATGTACTTGCTTATGTGTCAGTGCCGTGCGTGTTGATATGTTAGATTTGGTCAGTACGCATCCAAGCCTAGCGGGTGGATTGGAGCGTAGGGATTTTTGGCGTGTGGGGAAACTGGATTGACAAAGGCAGAAGAGTATGTTGAGCAACGGGTGGCTAACGCTATGAGCGCGGTCACCTTCACTGGTGTGGTTGAGACTCCCGAAGAGTTACTGGCCGATAGGGCGTACGTACTCATCAGGGATCTTCTAATTACCCTTGAGATCGCACCTGGATCGGTCATTAATGAGGAGGTTCTCGGCCGTACTTTCGGTATGGGAAGGACACCTATCCGCGAAGCCCTAAAGCGCTTAGTGCTGGAAAAGCTCGTAGTTGTATATCCTCGCCGGGGTACTTTTGCGGCAGACGTTCAGATCCAAGACCTAGCTCTAACCCTTGACGTTCGAATTCCTCTGGAAGCTTTGGCTGCGGTCAGAGCTACCCGATTTGCCGAGGTCGCCGATATCGAGGCGATGGATGCGCTGCTCAAGGGGATTTCTCGTGACGAGGACAAAAAGGTCCTTTTGGATATCGATGCGCAGTTTCACAGATTCTTATATCGCTGCTCGCGCAATCCTTACCTTGAGTCGACGCTTTCACAGTACCTGAACCTGTCGATGCGAATCCTGCACCTGGTGCTCGATCGAGTGCCGAATCTGCCAATCCACTTGGCGGAGCAGAAAGAGATACTCGAGGCGATACGTGAGAGAGATGCTGAGAAGGCCGAAGCCACGGCAAAACAGCATCTCGTCACCTTTGAGAACGAGATGAACGCGGTGCTATTTTCCAGGGACTAAAGTTTTATCCCCTTCGGACCCCGTTGAATGGAAAGCGGGACCCAAGGACATTGGATTCTCTAGGCGGAAATCTTCTCGTGGGGGAGTAGCACAGCTGCGAGAGTCGATTGGCTCTCTCCTTGTCGGACCTTTTTCCTTGTTGGTTCTAGTTCGTAAGTGAGTAGCTAACTCTTTTCGTCGGCCTTCAAAGGCACACGGGTCGGCTTTTCGCTTGTGGATCTAGCCTTCAAATTCGCTACATTGCATTCCAGGCCTAAACACTCCTGTCGAGAGTGGTCATATGAGTGGACATTCTTGTCAATAGCCAGCGGTGCGACAATCGCAATCCAGGTCGCAATCCAGGTCGCATTTGCGACCTCTTGGATTGGAGCGAGCCAGCGATGTATAGCCTCCGTCGGCATTGGGCTTTTGCTGTAGCTAAATCAAAACAAAATAAAGCCAACAACCGAAGGAGGCCAAGTCCTAGAAGATCTACCAGGTCAAATAGTAAACTAGCTAGCCAGGTGGCCCTTTTGCTTCCAGTCTGTTCGATTCCCTCTAGTGAATGAGAACCTTCAAGGCATCGTGTTTGGCTGCGTTGGCGAACACATCGTAGGCTTCAAGCATCTGATCAAAGGAGAACTCATGGGTTACGAACTTTTCGACGGGCAGCTTGTGCTCGGCGACGAGTTTCAACAGCATGCCAAGTGTATTAGTGTTCACGAGACCCATTGATATGTCGATGTTTTTAATCCACAACTCGTGGAGCGCCAACTCTACCGGCTTTCCGTGCACACCAATATTTGCGACATTGCCTCCCGGGCGAACAATTTCCGTCGCCATGGTGAAGGTCTGCGGAATTCCAACGGCTTCAATGGCGACATCGACTCCCGCACCATCGGTGAGAGCTAAGACCTGCTTTTTCCAGTCCGCCGCGGCTGAGTTCACCGTTTCAGTAGCTCCGAAGTCCAAAGCCCGCTTCAGTCGTGCCTCGTCAAGATCAATGGCAATGATCTTCGAGGGGCCGTAAAGACGGGCCGTCATCACGGCAGAAAGTCCGACCGGTCCAGATCCAATCACCGCAACGACGTCGCCCGGATTCACTTGGCCGTACTTAACGCCGATCTCGAATCCGGTTGGTAAAATGTCCGACAGGAGGATGCCTTCGGAGTCCGACATTCCCTTCGGCAGTTTGTAAGCCGAATTCTCAGCAAAGGGAACGCGAACATATTCGGCCTGTGTCCCATCAATCATGTACCCGAAGATCCATCCGATACCAGCGAGACCTTCTGGGTCGAGGCAGTGACTGTATAGACCCTGGCGGCAGTTAGAACATTGTCCGCAGGAGCTTACACACGACAGGATGATGCGGTCTCCGACGGCAAATTGCGTCACTCCGGTGCCGACCTCGGTGATTTCACCGATCCCCTCGTGTCCCAGGATACGTCCTGCCTTGACCTCGGGAACATCGCCCTTCAGGATGTGTAAGTCTGTACCACAAATTGTGGTAGCGACCATCTTTACGATCACGTCGGTCGGCTGCTGAATGACCGGATTGGGAACCTCTTCCCAACTCTTTTTGCCGGGTCCGCTATATACGAGTGCCTTCATAACTGTCTCTCCTGCAAGTAGGTTTTCGACTGATGTTCGTTTGCTCTTGCTCCTTTTTCTGTCCGGATATGGGTCTGTGAATAAGGGTCGCGGCCAAAGGCTCGCAGTGCTGGCCCATCGTTAGCCTAGGGATCACCTGCTGGAAAATTGATGAGTCTCGGAAGACTCTCGCAGCACTAAAGGACCTCGCGACCTTGCGGCATGTATCGCAGCTGGTTGTTATCTGTATTAGTTATCTGAATTAAACGCACCCGCGGTTACCCCTGGAGGTACGTCTAATCGGGGCCATTGCCCGACTAGTACACCGGAGATTTTCCAACCTGTGGTCACCCCACCGGGGCTCCCAAAGGGTATTTCACCTTGCGAGTTAGCAATCTATGGGCGAAATCATCAAATTAGATGCTAAAAAAATGCTTGTCTAGCTGGAATGCGGCAAGAGTATTTCATAATACGGGATGACAGTTCCAAGATTGTGTTGTAGTATCCAGACTACGACACTGTTGGGGGGTCGGAAGCTTTATGTAAGGCGAATTGCCGTCAGCTACGGACGGCGGGAGGTCGTAATGTTCGTAAATAAGATGCCGAAGTACGAAATTCTCTCTGAGGATGCGCTGATGGCGCTTGACAGAGGATGGAAGCGGATCGTCAGTGAAATCGGGGTCGAGTTCGTTCACGATGAAGCGTTGGCGCTCTTTAAGGCGGCCGGCCAAAAGGTCGAGGGTAATCTCGTCAAGTTCGACCCGGAGTTCATATTAGAGCAGGTGGCTAAGGCCCCACACAATTTCGAGTTGCAGGCTAGGAACCCTAAAAATTCGGTCCACATCGGCGACGACAACATGGTATTTGGAGCAGTATACGGCCCTCCCTTTTTTAGAAAAGGTGACCAGCGGGGCGATGCTACGCTGGAGAACTTCCGTACGCTGACCAAGCTATCGCAGGCCTTCCCCGAGCTGGACTCGGCCGGAGGCGTCATCTGTGAGCCCAACGACGCCCCGTTCGATTCTCGTCACCTCGATATGCTTTTCGCTCAGTTGACCCTTACTGACAAGATCTATATGGGCAATGTCGTTTCAGGGATAAATGCCAAGGACACCATGGCGATGACCGAGATAGCCTTCGGCGGTCGTGAGACCTTGGAGAAGACCCCGGCGACTCTTTCCCTGATCAACTGTAACTCCCCCTTGCGCTGGGATACGAGGATGCTCGAGGCTCAGTTCGAATATTCGAGGGCAAACCAACCCGTGGTGCTAACTCCATTTCTTCTCATGGGAGCTATGTCACCGGTGAGCATCCCTGCTACCCTCGCTCAGCAAATGGCGGAGGCGCTGTCAGGAATTACCCTTTCTCAATTGATTAGGCCGGGGGTTCCTGTTGTCTTTGGGTCGTTCTTGTCCAACATAGACATGCAGTCCGGATCACCCTGTTTTGGTACTCCGGAGTCAGCTGTTGGACTTTTGTGCACCGGCCAGATAGCGCGCCACCTCGGACTGCCGTGGCGTTCAGGTGGGGGTCTCACGTCGAGTCAGGTCCCCGACGCCCAGGCGGGATACGAGGCGCTCATGACCATGATGCCGACTTTCCTTGCCGGTGCCAACTGGGTGATGCACACCGCTGGTTGGTTGGAGGGCGGTCTTGTCGCTTCGGCCGAGAAGTTCGTAATCGATATCGAGATCCTGAGGATGCTGCAACACGAATTCACTCCCGTAGTGTTCGACGAGGAGTCGTTCGCTTTTGGTGCCCACGTAGAAGTCGGCCATGGAGGTCACTTCTTGGGTGCAGAACATACTATGGAGCACTTTAGAACGTGTTTCTATCGCCCGCTTTTGTCCTCTTCGCAGAACTTTGACCGTTGGTCGCGTGAGGGGAAGAAGGACGCCGCTGCTAGGGCCGGAGAGATCGCCGAGAAGACCCTCGAAGCCTACGTCGAACCCCCGATGGACAGCGCCATAAGAGCAGAACTCGAAGATTATGTCGCAAGGCGCCGCAAGGAACTTGGGGACTAGAGGCCCAACTAGCCCCGGCCGGACCGGGAGGCGATCCTGATCACTTCCCGGTCCGTTACCAAGATGTCTAGAGCGACGTCGTGAGGTTCTGCCGGAACTTGTTCGGCAATCTGGGAGGAGAAGCAGAATCCGATCGTGGTGCTGGCATCTCCAAGGGCGCTCAGGTAGCGGTCGTAGAATCCGCGGCCGTAACCGAGCCGGAAGCCATTGCGATCGAAGGCGAGGCCCGGCACGATGACTAAATCTACTGTGGATGGATCAACTGGGGTCTTGTCTGGGGGTTCGAGGGGTCCATATGTGGTCAATTCGAGTGAATCGGTCGAGCTAATCCTTGCCGCATGCATTAGGTTGGCATCCAGGTAGGGGAGGAGGATCTGTTTCTTTCTTAGTTGCAACTCCTTAATCAAGGTTCTTGTTGAGGCTTCATGGCCAAAGGACCAGTAGACGAGTATGTTGGAAGCGTCGGCGACCTCATTTAGGTTTATGAGTCGCTCTGTAATCTGGTTGGATCTGATTTCACGATCGATTTTAGATATCGAACTGCGTCTTTGGGAGAATTCCTTCCGGAGTTCGTTCTTGAGTTCTACCAGTTTTTTTGGATTTGTCGCCATTAGATAATCGTAACTTCATTAGTAAGCATAGTTTTGTACTTCAGCGTTACCATAACTGATATACTAGAACAAGATCAGATCTAGGGTCAGGTTTGGACCACGGGTCGATCTGACCGATTTGAAATGAATGTTTGTCTGTCTCGGACCGCAAAGTTGGTCCAAGACAACAAAGGGGGGAATATGAGTAAATCTGAGCGGAGTCTTACGGCCTTAGAGATAGCTAGGTCTGCCGACATCAAGCCGATCGTAGAGATCGCACAAGGGATGGGAATACCACCCTCGATGCTCGAGCAGTATGGCCCGTATTTAGCCAAGATTCGCCTAGAAGCGCTGGACCTGGTCAAAGATCGTCCGAAGGCCAAGTACATAGTCGTTACGGCTATTACTCCTACTCCGCTCGGAGAAGGAAAGACCACTACCACCGTTGGCCTTGGCCAGGCGTTCAGTCATATCGGCAAGAAGGCTACGATTTCGATTCGTCAGGCGTCGATGGGCCCGACCTTTGGTATAAAAGGTGGTGCAGCTGGTGGTGGCTACTCCCAAGTGATTCCTTTCGAGTCGCTAAATCTTCACCTCACCGGCGATGGCCACGCTGTAACGGCGGCTCATAACTTGTGTTCCGCAATGCTCGACAATCACGTTTACTTCGGTAATGAGCTAGGAATAGACCTGCACAATGTGAGCTGGCGCAGGGTTTTGGACGTAAACGATCGGGTGCTTAGAAACCTCGTAGTTGGGCTAGGTACACAGCAAGACGGTGTTCCCCGTCAAACCGGCTTCGACATCACTGCCGCCTCGGAAGTGATGGCAATTTTGGGCTTGACTACTTCCCTAAAGGACCTGCGCCAACGTCTGGGACGTATTGTCGTCGGGTATACCTCCAAGGGCGAGGCGATTACCGCCGAGGATATCCACGCAGCCGGAGCGATGACAGTGTTGATGAAGGAAGCGATCAAGCCGAACCTCCTCCAGACCCTCGAGGGGACCCCTGCCCTGGTACACGCTGGACCATTTGGCAACATAGCGACCGGAAACTCGTCGGTGTTGGCAGATATGATCGGCATCTACGGCGGCGATTACTTGGTGACCGAATCTGGTTTCGGAGCTGATATGGGTGCCGAGAGGTTCTTCAATATAAAGTGCCGTACTTCGGGTCTATCTCCAGACGCAGCAGTGGTGGTTACCACGGTACGTGCGCTAAAGGCCCATTCGAATAATCACAAGATCGTGCCGGGCAGGGAGCTTCCCGAGGCACTACTTGCTGAGAACCCAGACGAAGTGAGAATCGGCGGGGAGAACCTGCGTAAGCAGTTGGAGAACGTGCGCAAGCATGGGGTCCCGGCCGTCGTCGCCATCAACTCCTTCCCTTCGGATTACCCTTCAGAGCATAAGGCCATTCGCGAGATCGCTGAATCGATGGGAGCGAGCACGGCGGTTTGTACCCACTTCAGCGACGGAGGTAAAGGTGCCGTCGAACTAGCCGAAGCGGTAGCGGAGGCCGCCGACAGGCCAAACACCTTCAAAGTTCTCTACGCCAGTGAAGCCCCGCTTCGTGAGAAGATCGAGGTTATCGCCAAAGAGGTCTATGGAGCTGAAGGTGTCGACTATACGCCATTGGCCAACAAGCAGCTCGATTCGGCTGAGGAGAATGGTTTCGGGGAGTTTTCGCTCTGCATAGCAAAGACCCACCTCTCTATCTCTTCTGACCCGACGCTCAAGGGTGCACCTACCGGTTGGAGACTACCGGTGAGGGAGGTCAGGGTATCGGCTGGAGCCGGATTTATCTACGCGATAGCCGGGGAGATGCGGACCATGCCCGGATTGTCTAGGCACCCAGCCGCCGAAAGAATCGATATCGATGAGAATGGCGAGATCGTAGGTCTCTCCTAGCAAGGCCGAGCCTTAGTTTTTGGTTCCAACCAGAGCGGCTTTGCGAAGCTGGTAGTTCTCCCTTGGGCTTCCAGCTTCGCAAGTCGCCAGCAGAGTAAGACTGAACCTCTGCATTTAGTTTCGAAATTCACCCATCTGAACTGGTCACGGATGCCGAACTTGGCCAATTGGGCCCTAGGTTCTCCGAGTATGGGCCAAGTTCTTATGGTCTGTCGGTTTGGTAGTCGGTGGACTATTGGCGAGGAGGTTTAGTTGAGTACTTCAACCTATGATTTCATTGTCGTTGGAGGCGGGTCTGCTGGGAGCGTCCTTGGAAACCGGCTTAGTTCGGATAAGTCCAACGAGGTACTGGTACTCGAAGCGGGGAGGATGGACTTCTTGTGGGACGTCTTCATTCACATGCCAGCCGCGCTCCCATTTCCCATTGGTAGCAAGTTTTACGACTGGCGCTACGAATCAGAGCCCGAACCGGAGTTGAATGGTAGGAAGGTCTATCACGCTCGTGGCAAGGTTCTTGGCGGTTCGTCGAGCATAAATGGCATGATCTTCCAGCGGGGAAACCCGATGGATTATGAGAAGTGGTCGAAGGATCCAGGCTTAGAGGATTGGGACTACGCACACTGTCTGCCATATTTCAAGAAGATGGAGACCTGCCGGGCGGGGGCCGACGAGTATCGAGGAGGGTACGGCCCGCTGATCCTCGAGAGGGGACCGGCGACGAATCCGCTTTTTGGGGCTTTTTTCGAGGCGGTCCAGCAGGCCGGTTACCAGCTGACCAAGGATGTAAACGGTTACCGACAAGAGGGTTTCGCCCCATTTGATAGAAATATCTCTCGGGGACGACGCCTCAGTGCGGCCCGTGCGTATCTTCACCCGGTCATGAGTCGACCCAATCTAAAGGTCGAGACGAGGGCTTTCGTAACCCGGATCCTCTTTGAGGGGACCAGGGCCGTTGGCGTTGAATACAGAGTAGGTAAAGGACCTTTGAAGATCGCAAGGTCTAAAGAGGTGGTGCTATCCGGCGGAGCTATCAACACCCCACAACTTCTGCAAATCTCTGGTATCGGTCCAGCAGCACACCTGAAGTCCTTGGGAATAGACGTGGTAGAGGACTTAGCCGGGGTAGGCCAAAATCTTCAGGATCACCTGGAAGTGTACATCCAGCACTCCTGTAAGCTCCCAGTCTCGGTGGCACCAGCTCAGTTGTGGCGAAATAGGCCCTGGGTGGGAATGCAGTGGTTGTTTTTGCGGAGCGGCCCCGGTGCGACGAACCACTTTGAGGCGGGTGGATTTGCCCGATCGAATCAAGACGTCGCCTATCCGAACCTGATGTTTCACTTTCTGCCGATAGCAATCCGCTACGACGGCTCTGCGCCGTCGAAGGGGCACGGCTATCAGGTGCATATAGGCCCGATGAACTCCGATGCACGTGGATCGGTGATGGTCAAGTCGAAGGATCCTACGGTCCATCCAGCCCTTCGATTTAATTATCTCTCTACCGATCAGGACAGAAGGGAGTGGGTCGAGGCAATTCGTACGGCACGGGAGATCTTGTCGCAGCCCGCATTTTCGAGCTTCGACGATGGTGAACTATCACCAGGACCCTCCGTTAGGACCGACGAGGAGATCCTCAACTGGGTTCGCAAGGACGCAGAGACCGCTCTGCACCCTTCGTGTACCGCAAAGATGGGTATCGACGATATGGCGGTCGTCGATCCAAAGACCATGAAGGTTCACGGTATCGAAGGATTGCGAGTTGTCGATGCGTCGGTGATGCCTTATGTGACCAACGGGAACATCTACGCTCCGGTGATGATGATCGCCGAGAAGGCCGCCGATCTGATATTAGGGAACTCTCCATTAGCGCCGTTGAAGGTTCCTTACTATCAACACGGGCAGGCTTGAGGGATATTCTTTCGGGCACAAGCCCTAAAGGCCCCTTCGGCCCGGCAGGTGGTGATCCACTCGACGGAATTAGAGGGGACTTTATTTAGTAGGAGATGGCGCCCCGGGTGGCTCAACTACCAGGGGCGTACCGGGGGAAAGGTATGTGGATTAGTCGGTGGAGGTGACGAGGGGGTTTTCCGCCAGCACCGATACCAAAGGCTGGAATTCGCTTAGTTGAGCTAGGCGGGGCATTTTTTGAAATAGTTATTTTTTGTGTGAATTTAGGCACAGGTGCTGTGCTGAAGAGTGATATATTAGTGGCAGATCAGATTGCTAAGAGAGGGGTAACGATCTAAATGAGCGGACTACCTGAGAGGGCCGATGTCGTTATCATCGGTGCAGGAATTGTTGGAAATAGCTTTGCATATCACTTGGCAAAGTTAGGTGTCCAACGGATTGTATTGATTGACAAAGGACCACTACCTAACCCAGGTGGATCTACGGGACACGCCTCCAACTTCATCTACCCGATCGAGCATTCGAAGATGATGACCCGCCTAACTCAAGACAGCGTTAGGCAGTACAAGGAACTCGGAGTTTTCACCCAAAGCGGCGGCCTTGAGGTTGCCCGGACCGAAGAGCGTATGCAGGAACTTGAGCGCCGCATGGTATCGGCACTTGCTTGGGGTGAAGAAGCACAAAGAGTTACCCCTGAAGATATCAAGAAACTTGTTCCTTATATCGACGAGTCGGTGATCATCGGCGGAGTCTACTTCCCGGCGGTTGGAGTGGTGGATTCATTGCGTGCGGGTACCCTCATGCGTGAAGAGGCCCAGCGCCTTGGGGCACTGACGGTAGTTGGCGGCACAGAGGTCGGCGATATCAAGGTCGAAAATGGTGTAGTCAAGTCGGTCGTTACCCTTGACGGACAGGAGATTTTTGCCGACAAGGTAGCTATCTGCTGCGGTGTTTGGAGCCCGAAGATTGCAAAGATGGCGGGGGCAAATATCCCGCTAATTCCGACTGTCCACCAGATGATAAGCGTCGGACCAATCGCTCTATTCGCAGATACCGTGGGCGAGATCACCTACCCAATCGTCAGGGATATGGACACCGGAATGTACGAGAGGCAGCACGGCGGTGACATCGAGGTTGGCTCCTACGCTCACCGGCCGATCACCTTGCAGCCTGAAGACATCCCCTCGATCGAAGAGTCGGCTTTCTCTCCGACCGAGCTTCCATTTACCCAAGAGGACTTCGACCCACAACTCCAAGACGCACTCCAGCTGATGCCGGAGCTTTTGGGCGACGAGAAGGCGGGGGTTCGTCACGCTATCAATGGGCTGATCTCCCTCACCCCAGACGGCCATCCGGTGCTAGGTGAGACGCCAGAGGTCAAGGGCCTATGGTCGGTCGCTGCTAGCTGGATTAAAGAGGCTCCGGGAATTGCCAGGGCGGTCGCCGAGTGGATGACCTTCGGTCAGAGTGAAATAGACATCCACGAGACGGATATCGCTCGCTTCTACCCACATCAAAAGTCCAAGCTCCACGTGAAGCTAAGGGCCGAAGAGCTCTTCAATAAGACCTACGGGATAGTTCACCCAGCCGAGCAGTACGCCTCGAGCAGGAACGTCAGACTTTCTCCGATGCACCAGAGGACCTCCGCCCTTGGGGCTGTCTACTTTGAAGCAGCAGGTTGGGAGAGGCCACAGTGGTATGAGTCGAATGCTCCGCTGCTTGAGAAGTACAAGGGATCGATAACTCAAAGGACCAGTGAATGGGATGCCCGTTGGTGGTCGCCGATAATCGACGCCGAACACATAGCAATGAGGGAAAATGTCGGCCTGGTCGACCTCTCATCCTTCGCTATTTTTGACGTGATTGGCGCGGGTTCGCTCTCCTACCTGCAGTACATGGCGGTAGCCCAAATGGACGTCGCAGTCGGCAGGGTGGTCTACACCCCGATACTCGACGACCAGGGTGGTTTCAGGGCCGACCTTACTATCATGAGGCTCGCTAAGGACCATTTCCGCATCGTAACTGGTGGCGGAGTTGGGCTGATGGACAAGAAGTGGTTCACCGATCACCTACCTGAAGACGGCTCGGTCATACTCTACGACGCCACTGCGGCCCTCACCACTATGGGTGTATGGGGTCCAAAGGCGAGGGAGTTGATGTCCAAGGTCACCTCCGACGATGTCAGTGGCGCCGGGTTCCGTTACGGTACCTGCAAGAACATCACCATCGGCAACACAGAGGTACTGGCCTCGCGGATCTCCTATGTCGGAGAACTCGGTTGGGAGCTATATGTAACTTCGGATCAAGGCGCTCACGTATGGGACCTGTTGTTCGAGGCTGGCGCTGAGTTCGGACTCGCGCCGGTGGGAATCGGAGTTTACGGCACCACAGCGAGGATCGAGAAGGGTTATCGGGCTTATGGCAATGAGCTGACCCCCGAGTACAATCTCCCCGAGACCGGAATGAGCAGGAAGACGGTGAAGAAAGAGGACTTCATCGGGAAGACCGCACACCTTTCGCACCGTACCAAGAACCCGGTCGCACTGCTTTGCACCTTTACTATCGGTGCCGAGTCTCTAGACGGAGCAAAGGGTGCCGAGAGGCGTTTCCCCCTTGGTAACGAGGTCATTTTGACCACCGACGGGGAAAGAATCGTCGATGCAAAGGGCAGGCCATCCTATCTGACCAGTACCGGCTCGGGACCATCGGTTGGGTCTCAACTTGGTCTGGGTTACCTTCCCTTTGACCTAGCGGTTGAGGGAAATGTCTTTGCGGTTCAGTGCATGGGTCGTCTGTACCCCGCCACGGTCGCAGTGGTTGGCAATGGTTCGATCTTTGATCCGACCAATGAGCGGCTAAAGGGCTAAGTCGATGCGTGTTCTGGTATGTGTAAAAAGAGTCCCTCAGGCCGGTGGAAAGCTGACGCTGACGGACGATAAGCTCGCCATCGACACTAAATTCCTGGGATTCACCATTGGACCCCATGAAGAGTGCGCCGTTGAAGAGGCCGTTCGGCTAGTCGAGAAGTTCGGAGGGTCGGCCACCGTGCTGACCCTCGGACACGCAGACTCCGTCGAGCAGTTGCAGTTCGCAATGTCGCTAGGAGTTGCCGATGCCATTCTGTTGGATAATGGTGGTGCAGAATGGGGACCAATTTCGACGGCTAATGCCATAGCGAAGGTCGTCGAGGAGATGCGCTCCAAGGGAGACGCTCCCGACCTGATCCTCTTTGGTAATGAAGCACCAGACAGCGGAGACTTTCAGGTCGGGATCAGGGTCGCCAATGCACTCGACCTTCCCCTGGTAACCGGGGTAAAAGGTGTAGAGGTGCTCGATGGAGAGTTGGTGGCAAGGCGAGAAAGCGGTGCTGCAATCGAGCTGACTAAAGTCACCCTCCCCGCCGTACTAACGGTAAAAGAGGGTCTCAACCTCCCACGCTACCCATCGCTACCTGGACGCTTGAAAGCCAAGAGTAAGCCGATCAACAAGGTATCCCCGCAAGAGAAGGGTGATCCTTCTAAGTTGGTGCAACTGCGCCTTCCGGTGGAGGAGCGCACCGGTGGGGTCTTGTTAGGTGAGGGCCCAGACGCCGTCGGAAAGATCATTGAAGTCCTTAAAGAGTTGGGGGTGGTGGCGAGATGATCCTATGTCTCGTGGAGATATCCGATGATAAGGTGGCTGATGCTTCGCTCACCGCAGTCTCACTCGGAGCTAAGCTAGCCGGCGAGAATAGTGACTCGCTGGCATGCGTGGCGGTAGGTGAGGTTTCAGACTCGGCTCGCAAGGAGCTGGGTAGTTATGGGGTTTCTACCCTTTATCTAGCATCAGACTCCCGTTTGAGCCCTTTTGCCCCCGCAGGTTGGGCAAAGGCGGTTTTGGCGGCCGTGGATAGCTCTGGCGCAAAGGTTGTACTGGGCGGATCCACCGATCGCTCAACCGAGGTTCTCGCTAGGGCGTCTGCAAAGCTTGACGCAGCCTTTATGGCAAACTGTATCGATATCAAGACGGCCGGTGGCTATCAGGTATCAAGACTCCGGTGGGCCGGAAGCGTTATCGAAGATGCCGTGGTGTCTGATGTACCGGTAGCAATGTTTAGCGTCGTTCAGTCCGAGCTGGCAACTCCAATGGTAAAAGAGACAGAGGTCCAACTCGAAACTCTCACCTTCGATATTGGCGATAGCGAGCTGCGTGACGCCGTTACCGAAGTACTGCTACCTACCGGCGACGGGGTGTCGCTTTCGGATTCACGTATCGTGATCGGCGGAGGCAGGGGAGTAGGGAGCCCAGAGGGTTTCAAAGTTCTTGACGAGCTCGCCGGCATACTCGGGGCGAGCGTCGGAGTCTCCAGGGTTGTCACCGGTCTAGGTTGGAGACCCCACAAGGATCAGATTGGCCAGACCGGAACGAAGATTGCGCCAGAGCTTTATATCGCTTGCGGTATTAGTGGAGCGATACAGCACATGGCGGGTTGCCGGTCAGCTAAGTGCATTCTTGCGATCAACCAGGATAGGGATGCCCCGATTATGTCATTGGCGGACTATGCAGTCGTTGGCGATCTTCATAAGATCCTGCCGAAGCTAATCGAGGAGCTAAACGCGGCCGGAGTGAAGTCTTAGCTGTAGGCAGCGACCTGAGTCGATAACAGGTTATGTTGACAGCCGTGAAGTCGGTACTGATTCGTACTAGTGGCGCTAGGAGCCGTTAGCGAAGGTGGAAGGGTCTCGATGGAGGAGTTTTTGCTGAAGCTTTCGGCTCGTACTCCCGCTCCAGCGGGCGGGGCCGCCGGAGCCTATTCGGTGGCTATCGGCGCTGCGCTTTGTCTGATGGTTCTGCGCTTCGGTGCTAGCAAGAGTGAAAAGGCTAGCAAGAGTGAAAAGGCTAGCAAGAGCGAGGAGACGACGAAAAGCATTGGGGTTGATCTTGAGCGCGTAGCCGAGCTAAGTGCTAGGGCGGTTCGTCTAGCGCAGGAGGATGAAGCATCCTATCAATCGGTTTTGTCAGCATTTCGTTCCTCGAAGGCATTGGATCCGACAGAGGCATCCGAGGTCAAAAGGAACGCCTTTGTTTTCGCTTCGAGGATTCCCTCTGAGTGTGCTAAAACAGCGCTTCAGGTGTGCGACGTGGTTATGTCTCAGGTAGATAGTGTCAGTTCCCACCTCGTTGGGGATCTGATTGCCGCTGGTTTGACCGCAGTCTCTGGTGGTCTGGTCGGCGCACAGCTGGTGATTGCAAATCTTGGTGATACCGATTCAGAATTAGTTGATCAGGTGCAGAGGGATCTGAGCGAGTTGCTTGGGGTCCAAAGTGCACTTTTGAAGGTACTGGGCGACAAGAGGTCGGTATCACCGTTGTGGGATATTTAACCCCCGTCCATGTCATTGATGGACGTCGGGCCAGCTGACTCAAGTAGCAATCAAGAAGCAGTAATCAAGAAGCAGTAATCAAGAAGCAGCAATTTAGAAGTAGCAACTAGTGGCCCAGTGGCCCTTTTACTCTGTCGAGTCTAAATCTTAAGACATTTATCGGGGGGATAAGTTGAGAGATCGAGAGGCGTATTGCCTAAGCGACGCAGGTCGTTTGTCCTGTGCCTTGCCCGAACTAACCCTCAGAACCCCAGAAATGTGGCTACGGGAAGTATGAGTTTTAAATCAAACAGCCTTAGCCTGCTTGACGCCCCCTGTTGTGCCGTATACAATCACATTGTGGATTGTAGTTCCGCATCATGGAACACAAAGGGGGTGTCAGTGTCTTCTCCAGCCGGTACTCAAGCCGTCGATCGAGCGGTACGTCTGTTAACTGCGATAGTAGAGGCTCCAACGCCCCTTGAGTTTTCTGATCTCGTGGCTTCCGCTGGGTTGGTAAAGAGCACTACGTCTCGTCTGCTTCAGGCGCTCGAGCGGGGTGCCCTGGTGAGTAGGACCGATGGCGGTAAATATAAGCCCGGTGAGGTGTTTATCCGCTACGCCTGGCGATCTCGGGGCGACGGGGATCTTGTTGAGATCGCCCAACCATTCCTCGAGCGGCTGGGTGCTTTTACCAACGAGACAATAAATATTGGAATCTTCGTACGGGACGCAGTTGAACAGATCGCCCAGGTCGACTCTACCTACCTTTTGGGCGCTACCAACTGGGTCGGGCGATCGGTACCGCTGCATTGCAGCGCTTTGGGAAAAGTGTTATTGGCTTACGGTTCGGCGCTTTTGAGGCCGGGCCGACTAGAAAAGCTGACCCCGAAGACGATCACTAACAAGGCACTTCTGGAGGTCCAGCTCTCCAAGGTTAGGGAGCAGGGATATGCGGTGTCAAATGAGGAACTTGAAGAGGGGCTAGTGGCCATTGCCGCCCCAGTTTTTGCAGTAGGCCCCAATGCGGTCGCCGCCCTTTCTGTTTCGGGCCCGACTACCAGGCTTACGGAAAGTCGTTTAGTGGAGGTCGCTACGGCCTGTATGAAGGAGGCGGAATCGTTGTCAAAGGTCCTTGGAAGTACAACAGGAAAGGTGGGTGCAGCATGACCCAAGATGAGTTGCTAAAAGAGCTATACGATGCGACTTTGGTTGGGAATCAACCGAGGGTCATTGAGCTCACAAATGAAGGGTTGACCACTGGAGTTACCCCTGAGACCCTGCTATTCGACGCACTGATACCCTCACTCGAGGAGGTGGGTGCTCGTTTTGAGCGGGGAGATTTTTTCGTTCCAGAGATGCTCATCGCTGGGAAGGCGATGTCAAAGGCCCTCGAAATCCTTCGGCCGTTGCTCGCCGAAACCGGAGTGGAGACTATCGGCAAGTTCCTGATCGGTACGGTCAAAGGTGACGTCCACGATATTGGAAAGAACCTCGTTGATATCATGCTCGAGGGTGCCGGATTTGAGGTCATCGACCTGGGAGTGCAAGTCCCGCCGGAGAAGTTCGTCGAGGCGATCAAGGAGCACGAGCCGGATGTCGTCGGATTCTCGGCCTTTCTAACTACGACAATGCCGATGTTCAAGGTCAACATCAACGCATTAGAGAAGGCCGGCTTGCGCGAAAAGGTCATCGTGATGGTCGGTGGTGCACCGGTTACCCAGGAATATGCAGACTCTATCGGCGCAGATGGCTATGCAGCGGATGCCTCCGGGGCAGTAAAGAGGGCCAAAGAGCTGATCCAACAAAGAGCTTTGGCTCGGAGATAGGTAGAAAGGAAGTTAATGCAGACAGTAGTTTCCTCGGCCACCAAGCAGGTGATCATCGGAGATGATCAGCCTTTTTGCATCATTGGCGAGAGGATCAATCCCACTGGTCGCAAGGCCTTCCAGTTGAAATTAAGGGAGAACGACCTCTCGACCGTAGAGATCGACGTCCAACAGCAGATCGCTGGCGGAGCGATGGTGCTCGATGTCAACATGGGCGCTCCTTTGGCCGACGAAGTTGGCTTGATGACCAAGGCCGTCAATCTGATTCAAGCCATGACGGATCTTCCACTGTGTATAGACTCGTCGGTGATTGACGCACTTGAAGCCGGATTGAAGGCTTATCAAGGAAAGGCGTTGGTCAACTCTGTTACCGCTGAAGACGAGAGGCTCGACATAATCTTGCCCTTGGTCAAGCGCTATGGAGCGGCGGTTATCGCTCTACCAAACGACGAGACCGAGATCCCTGAGGATCCAAAGCGTAGGCTGGAGCTCGCAAAAAAGATCCTCCATGTTGCCACCGAGAAGTACCACATTCCGGCAGAAGATATCCTTATCGACCCGTTGGCGATGCCGATCGGTGCGGATACGTCTTTGGTGGTCCGGACGCTTGAGACTATTCACTTAGTCCACGACGAACTCGGTTTGAATATGTCCCTTGGGGCTTCAAACGTCTCTTTCGGAATGCCGGATCGGCACACAATCGGAGCCGCATTTCTGACCATGGCAATGTCGGCCGGCCTGACAAGTGCGATCATGGATGCGCGTTCGGTGCAGCTTAACCGGGCCATCAAGGCAGCAGACCTGCTTCTGAATCGTGACCCATGGGGAGCGGAGTGGATCGCTGGACATAGAGCACTTCAAGCGGTGGAGGGAAGCGCTTCCTGATGAGTGAAGCTGCGATCTCCGAGACGTCGGATGCCACGGTTGAAACCGCTAGCCCAGGTGCCCTCGAGAGGGTAGATGTCCACTTTGAGCCAGCGGGTAGGCAGATAAGGGTTCCGTCGGGTGTAATGCTTTTCGACGCGGCAAGCTGGAATGGCATTGCAATCGATTCGACCTGCGGAGGCCACGGAACTTGCAAAAAGTGCAAGGTCAGGGTGGTCGATGGTATCGTTCCGGTTTCCTCCTTGGATGCCAGGGCACTGTCCGCCGACGAATTGAGATCGGGCTGGAGACTCGCTTGCAGGGTGGCCCTGACCACTCCGATATCGGTCGAGGTTCCTCCCCTTTTGACGCGACCGAAGTCAGCCACCGCTGGAGTAGGTCGAAGGGTCATACTGAGGCCAGCGGTTCAAAAGCGGTACGTAGAACTAAGCGAGCCGTCACTGCAAGATCAAAAGACCGATATCGAAAGGGTACTGGCTGCCCTAGACGACCTGGAGCTTCGAGTTGACCTTGGAGCCCTGCGGTCGGTTGCAACGGTACTTCGGAGGTCCGACTTCAAGGTGACCGCGGTCATCGTGGACGACATTCTCATCGACGTAGAACCGGGTGACACCACAGACAAAGCCTATGGAATTGCCTTTGACCTGGGGACAACGACGGTTGTGGCGACACTGCTCGACTTGACCACCGGCGCACCGATGGCGGTCGGATCGATGTTGAACAAGCAGCAGCCTTATGGTGCAGACGTCATTACTCGTATCAGTTCGATAATGATCAACAATGGTGGCGACGTACTCGATCGACTGGCAAGGCTCGCACACGAAACGCTGGCTGCTCTGGTTGAAGAGGTCTGCGCGGAGGCTGACGTAGATCCCAAGAATGTCTATGAAATTGCCGTAGCTGGTAATGCGACTATGTCCCATATTGCCATCGGTGTTGACCCCGAGCCCCTCGGGGTTGCGCCGTTTATTATGTCGACCCGTCGCTGGCCAGAGGTGCTGGCGAAGGACCTCGGTGTCAGCGTACACCCGGGCGCCCGGGCCGTCTTGTTTCCTTCTTTTGGAGCCTATGTGGGTGGTGACATTACCGCCGGCTTGATAGCCTCCGGGATGGACCGCGATACTCGTGTCAGGCTGTTCATAGACATAGGAACTAACTGCGAGATAGTGCTCGGCAACAGCGAGAGGCTAATTGCGACTGCGGCACCAGCGGGACCAGCATTCGAAGGTGCTTCTATAAAGTGCGGAATGCGTGCAGCGGCGGGAGCCATCGAGGTCGTCAAGATTGCCGAAGAAGACGTGGCTCTTGGGGTGATTGGCGATGTAGCACCTGAGGGGCTGTGTGGATCTGGCCTTTTGGACGCGGTCGCTGAACTCTTCAAGGTCGGTCTTTTAGACAGCTCGGGCCGTTTCGTATCCGACGAAGTAGCGAACGCTACGGTTCCAAAGCTCGCCGATCGACTTCGCTGGCTTGAAAAGGAGCGTATTTTCGTTTTGGCCTACAAAGGCGACGAGGGTGATCTGTCGGACGCAATATTTCTCTCACAGCGCGATGTAAGGGAATTGCAATTTGCCAAGGCCGCAATTGCCACCGGCTGGAGCATTCTCTTGGAGGAGTATGGGATAAAGCCCGGAGATCTCCAGCAGGTCCTTTTGGCGGGATCATTCGGGAGTTACCTCTCCCCGGCCAGTGCGATCCGTTTGGGTCTTGTTCCAAAGCTTCCCGTGCTGCGAATAGTCAGTGCCGGAAACGTCGCAGGTGAAGGTGCAAAAATGGCGCTAATGAGCGTGAGAGAGCGGGCTCTGGCTATGACCTTGCTGGAGGAGGTGGATTATGTCGAGCTTTCCGACCGAGCGGACTTCAACGATCGATTCGTCGAACAACTCGCCTTCAGCATCTGAGAGTACAGTAGTTGATACCACTGCGCTGGATGTCATCGCGTGCGGGGCTATAGCTTCTTCGGTGCGCGAGATAGCCAAAAGGAGGGGCTGGGTCGTACGGATCCATGCACTTTCGGCCCTGCTCCATGATAGGCCGGAAAAGATAGCCGGTGCGGTCGCTGAGGTCGCTTTGGCGCTGGTTTCTGAAGGTAGAAGGGTTGCGGTCGCCTACTCAGATTGCGGGAGCTATGGCGAGGTCGACAGGGTCTGTGCAGAGCTCAGGGTACCGCGGCTCAGTGGACTTCACTGTTACGACGTGTTTGCCGGCGAGAAGTTCATTGAGAAGGTTTTTGAGTCGGAACCCGGTACCTACCTTTTGACTGATTTTTTAGTGCGCTCCTTCAACAAGACAGTGGTGAAGGAGTTGGGTTTAGACCGCTTTCCAGAGCTGGTCGAAGACTACTTCGGCCAGTATAAGCGGGTTCTTTGGCTTAGGCAGGGAAGCGACCCGTCGCTAGACGCCAAGGCTGAAGAGGTGGCGGGACTTTTGGGTCTCCCGCTCGAAGTATTCGAGACCTCAGATAGCGGACTCGAATGCGAACTGGAGAAATTTTATGGTAATGAGTACGCAGATGGAGGGACTGTGAAAGATACCGAGATGTGTTTGACTGCTGGGTCGACATGGTAGCGGGCGAAGCGCCGATGGGCGCACTTTTTTCGAATGCCAGGATCGAGGTCATCCCGACCAAGAGTGTGGGCGACCAGGTGGAACAGTTGATTTCTAAAGACGTCACTATAGCTGTAACGGCATCACCGGTCAAGGGATTGGATTCGACATTTGAGCTAGCTGAGCGGTTGTGTGACGCCGGCTTCAACGTTGTTCCACACCTTTCAGCCCGCCTGGTGGTCGATGAGAAGCATCTGGCTGAGATAGTTGCAAGGTTAGCAGAGCGCAAGATATCTGATGTCTTCGTGCCGGCTGGGGACGCTGATCCTCCAGCTGGAAAGTTTGACAGCTCACTTTCACTCCTCGAGGCCCTCGACCACATGGGGAGGCCTTTTGAACGGGTAGGAATCACCGGTTATCCAGAAAGCCATCCGAAGATTTCCGATGATGTGACGGTCCAAGCGATGTGGGATAAGCGGCACTATGCCAGCTACGTGATAAGTAATCTCTGTTTTGACCCTACGATAATCAAGCATTGGGTTGAGAGGGTCAGAAAGAGGGGAGTGAAACTTCCCATTTATCTTGGA
Source organism: Actinomycetes bacterium (assembly GCA_021842145.1). GTDB lineage: Bacteria > Actinomycetota > Acidimicrobiia > Acidimicrobiales > Acidimicrobiaceae > JABEUN01. The sequence continues at coordinate 3,186 of JAKCBW010000012.1, read as the reverse complement.
GTCGCCGCGCCGATAGATAGGACCAAGCTCCTCGATGTAGCCTCAAAGATTGGAGTAGGGGAGTCGACTAAGTTTCTGACCAAGCATGCCGCTTGGTTCTTGCGTATGGGGACTCCGGGTGGCTACAGCCCGAATCGGCTACTGCAGCGGATTGGCTCCACCCTCACCGCCGAGTCATCGCTTATTGAAGGCCTGCATATCTATAGTTTTAACCAGATTCGCCAGAGTGAAGAGTGGAGGGTAGGCCAAATCGAAAGGTTTGGTGGGGCCATTCCGGAGAAGGCTCTGCAAAGCCATCCCGTCAACTGAGCTAGTCGGTTTAAGGTTCCAAGCTTCGTCAACTAATTGGTGACAAAAACGTGGGCTATACTGGGGTCGACCATTCGGAGACCCCAGCAAGCCACCTCAGACCTGGGGGTAATCGGGTCTATGCCGACGCATTCCTGATGTATTGTAAATCTTTGCTTGGCTCGATTGTTCCCAGGATCCGCATTTTGCTTCGAGGGGTGGCCAGACACCGGCTTGCCCATCTTGACCAAGCAGAGCAATTCTGCAGGCTGAAGGACCCTGGTGTCAGTTTGGCTTGAAGTTTGAGGTCAGAGTGCTTTTACGACCATCGCCGTTAAAGACACCCAGATATCTTCAGGGGTGGTGCCGTTGACAAGACCCTCCTTAGATAAGGGTCCTTTTGACCCCCCCCATCTGCTTTAGAGGTTGCTCCTCCAGGTGGGTCACTCTGGTCGAAGCGGACTAGAGGGGACCAAAGAAGCAGAATACCGTTGCTAATCAGGTATCAGGGTGGTTAGGCAGAAAGGATGGCCAGCCGGATCTATCATCACTCGCCAGCGCTCCGGGTTAGGTTGTGTGGCAGCTCTCGTTGCACCCGCCGAGGTTGCGTAGTTTTCACTTTCTTCGAGATCAGCTACCGCAAAGTCCAGGTGGATCTGCTGTGGGACCTCTGAGTCTGGCCAGGTGCAGTATTTGTGATCCTCGATTTTTTGCATCGACAACCAAGTACCGTCGATTCGTATCGCGGCGAAGTTTTCAGTTTGAAATGCAATCTCCGCACCAAGAAGGGTGGCATAGAAATTTGCTAATGATTTAGGATCTAGACAATCAAGTGATATTGCGCCAATGCGGATACTGCTAGCCATGTGGTGGCACTCCTTAGCCGGCTTGGTTATACAGCTAGTAGCGTACAGTTTTGCTTCCATAGTTGCAAGCCTGGAACGGGCGTTGTGCTGCGAGCAGGTTGAGCAATGAAAGTGTAACAAAAGCTCATTAGCGCAGCAGTTTGATGTTTATGTCAACTGTGACCGTGTTGGTCGTCTCCCGAGGTAGGTCGGTCGTCTCCCGAGGTAGGTCGGTCGTCTCCCGAGGTAGGTCGGGATTAACGAGTTTCGTCGTTGGGAATCTTTGCTTTTAGGTGAAAAGTTGAGAGCTGAAGTCGGAGACGGCGACCCCAGGAGGTTTTTAGCTTTACCAGAAGGGGCCCTGCGAACGTGATAACTCCGAAGCGGTCAGAGGCTAAATCTCAAAAGGGGCAAGAAAATGTCCGTACTTTCTGCTTTAATTTGCTTTAAGTAGAAAGTTGGTGAGTCCTTAGCCGTCCCGAGGTCCCATTTCCCGAAGGTTCGCAGGTTATGCGTGGCACAATTGGAAAGAATGTGCGAAATTGGCGGCTGGAAATTGAGTTCGGCGCTGCTATTTGAGCAGTGATGTTTAAGAAAGTTGTTTTATATGGTGGAAGTGTCTGCGGAACGATGATATACCAGTGGTATGTTATTTGTTAGGTCAGCAAATGATTGGGGTAAGTCTGTAGCGCAAAGGCGATTACCGACGGATTTGCTGGCGGCAGTTTTTGAGTTCGTAATGGCTACCTTCAGGGATCTGATCTAAGGAGAACTGAAAGTAGCTGCGGCGTTCCATACCGACTCAGTAGGGGGGTCACCGGTTGGAGAAGAGTCAGGTTCAGATTTCGTGCAAGAACCTATGGAAGGTTTTTGGGCCAAAGGGTGCGAGTCTGGTGGGCTCACCAGATGCGGGCCTTCCGCCAGCGGAGCTGCAGGAGAAGACCGGTTGTGTCGTAGCCATAAGAGACGTGTCTTTCGAGGTCGCTCGGGGCGAGGTGTTTGTGGTTATGGGCTTGTCCGGTTCCGGGAAGTCGACCTTAATCCGTTCGCTAACGAGATTGGTGGATGTCGACGCAGGCGAGATTGAACTCTGCCAGCGTGACGTGCGCAAGGCAGATAAGAACCAGCTACGCGATATCAGGAGACACAACGTCTCCATGGTTTTTCAGCAGTTTGCGCTCTTTCCTCACCGGCGGGTAATAGATAATGTCGCATTTGGGCTCGAAATACAGGGTGTAAAGAAGGCCGATCGCTACCGCAAGGTCGATGAACTTCTGCAGATTGTTGGATTGAGTGGATTCGGAAACTCTTACCCCAGCGAGCTATCTGGGGGAATGCAGCAGAGGGTGGGACTTGCCCGGGCGCTTGCGGTGGACCCAGAGGTGCTCCTTTTCGACGAGGCTTTCAGTGCCTTGGACCCACTTATTCGCAGGGAAATGCAGGATCAAGTCATTCACCTCCAAGAACAGCTTCATAAGACAGTGGTCTTTGTGAGCCATGACCTGGACGAGGCTCTGAAGCTTGGTGACCGCATAGCGATCATGCGCAACGGTGCCTTTGTTCAGGTTGGAACACCGGAGGAAGTTGTGGGTTCGCCCAAGGATGCATATGTGGCTGCGTTTACCAGGGACGTATCGCGTTCAAAAGTGCTCACCGCAAGGTGGGCGATGCAAGCTCCAAGATACGCAAGTCTCTCTTCCTACGAGGACCGAGTAGTCCCGCCGACAACCCTGCTACAAGGTGTACTTCCTATCGTACTGGCCTCCGAACTCCCAGTCGGTGTTGTCGATTCCGACGGCAGGCTGATCGGAGAATTGGACCGTAGGTCCGTCCTGGCTGCTATCAATGATGGACCTCCAGATTCAGCTCTGAATGAGGACGAAATGCTTACTACGCCTGCCAACTGGAGGGAGGAAGTAGCAAAGTGACGGTGGTAGCCGAATCTAACGAGCGGGCAGAGGTAGCACTGAAGCCAGAGCAACTTCCCTCAGGCGAAAGGGCCAACAAGCTTGTGGCCGCCAAGTTGCTGCAGCGGCCATATTCGGGGCTTTTT
>JAKCBW010000106.1 GCA_021842145.1 Actinomycetes bacterium | reverse complement strand
GAGGCTAGGCATTCACGGGAGTATTCGTCGATGATATTTAGCATCTTGATAGGTCTGGTATCGGTGGTCTGGTCGAACTGAAAGTCCATCGCCAACCAGACATTTGTCTGAGTTGGCTGGTGTAATCCCATAGCTACTCCTTTGCCGTGGGTCGGCTTCTTTCTTTTTCGGTAGGGAACCTTCAGTCCTGCGTTACGCCAGAGTCTCTGAATACGCTTTCTATCCACCGACCATCCTTGTTTGTTGGCTTCGCTATGGGCTCGCTTATAGCCCCATCTCGGATGCTCTAAGGCAAAGGATCGTAGCCAGGTGACCAGGGCCTCATCGGCTGATCGGTGAAAATAGCAATGCCTTGAATGTGGAGTGTTTATGGAGTGGTGGCGATCCTTAAGTGGAGTCAGCCTGGTTCCAACTAGCCTTAGCTAGATTGAACGTGGCAGGTGGAGGATGAGTTGGATGTCGCTCTAGGTCAAGCCGACGATGCTGCTGGAGATGAGCTTTCGGGCGCTTTGGTTTTAGTCGGGACACCGATCGGCAATCTCTCAGACCTCAGCGAGAGAGCAAAGCAAACCTTGATGGCTGCGGACGTTGTCGTAGCAGAGGATACGAGGAATGCGAAGAAGCTCCTTTCCCATCTAGGCATCAAGGGCAAGAAGACGGTTTCACTCTACGGAGAACGACGGATCGAAGCAAAGGTGATAGCCCAGTGGGTGGTCTCAGGCCAATTGGTCGCACTCACCTCTGATGCCGGGATGCCAGGCGTGTCAGACCCTGGTACTGAAGTGGTCAAAGAGGTGCGACTCGCCGGAGCGAAGGTGACCGTCGTGCCCGGTCCATCCGCTTTGACTTCGGCGATTGCCCTTTGTGATTTTCCGGTCGATGACTTTCGCTTCGTGGGTTTCTTGGACAAGGTCGCATCGAAGAGGCGGGATTCATTGAGGGCATTTAGGGACTCTCAGGTGGCGGTAGTCGCCTTTGAAGCTCCCCATCGAATAGCCCAAAGTATCGCCGACATCAAGGCGATATACGGCCAGGAACATCGGATACTGCTAGCAAAGGAGTTGACTAAATTCTACGAGACTTCACTATCTGGGAGCGTGGGCGAGGTCGAAGGATCGGAGATGGTCCTGTCGCCGCGGGGTGAGTACGTGATGGTGATCTCCGCCCAAGCAAAACGGGACCCATCTCAGGCCGAACTGATTAGAGTTTTTGGGCTTCTTAGTGACTTGGAGCTGGGAGCCAAATTGACTTCAGAGATCCTTTGTAGTCTGACTGGAGTCTCGAAGAATGACGCTTACGCCCTCTATCAGCAGGAAAAGGCCAAAAAGTAGCATCACTAGTCACAGATGGTGTGGAGCTTCTTAGGCCGCCTTTTGGTCTCCACGGGTTTGAGCTTCATCGGATAGTCATCCATTGTTAGCGACGATGCCGCTCTGCTTGCGAGCGATGACTTAGTGGGGATGCGCAACATCACCCGGTAGCAGCTTTCGGCGGTCACTCTGCACGGTCACTCTGCACGGTCACTCTTTGAACGTTGCCACTCTTCGCTTGCTAGCTGACCTTCCTCCTAGGCCCATAGAGTTGGCAATTTACTCGCCATTTATTGGCAAGAGGGTTCTAAATTCGATTCTCGGCGACTTGGTTGGCTCCAAATCGGAGCAAGTTTTGGCCCCGGAAGCCATCTGGTGTCGTAGGCTGTCTATTTGTGGATACACAGGGACTAGAGATGAATCAAAATGCAAAAGATCGGTTCTTTATAACCACCCCGATCTATTACGTAAACGGTGTTCCCCACCTGGGACACGCCTATACCATGGTGGCGACGGACGCCTTCGCAAGGTGGCACCGACTCAAAGGTGAAGATGTCTTCTTTCTCACCGGCACCGACGAGCACGGGCTGAAGGTGGCTCAGTCGGCGGCCGAAGAAGGAATGACTCCCAAGGAGTGGGTCGATCAGGTTTCTGTCGGTTTCGTCGAAGCTTGGCGAAAGCTCGGAATCGATTATGACGACTTCATAAGGACGACCGAAGATCGACATTATAAGACCGTTTCGGCTTTCCTTCAGGCAATATATGACAACGGCTACATCTACAAAGACCTCTACAAAGGCCTCTACTGCGTTCCCTGTGAGGCCTACTACCAAAGGTCTGAACTACTAGAGGGTGACCTATGTCCGACGCACCTCATAAAGGTCACCGAGATGGAGGAGGCCAACTACTTCTTCGCCCTTAGCCGCTTGCAAAACGACCTGCTCGCCTGGTATGAGGCAAATCCTAAGGTTGCGATCCCCGAGTCGAAGAGGAACGAGGCCTTGGGCTTTATCAAGGGTGGTCTCGACGACATCTCGATAACCAGGACCTCGATGAATTGGGGGGTCCCGGTCCCTTGGGACAAGGAGCATGTCTTTTATGTCTGGTGTGATGCCTTGGTCAACTACGCCACTGCGGTGGGCTTTGGTGTAGATCAGGACAGGTTCGACCAATGGTGGCCCAGCGTCCACCACGTTCTCGGCAAGGATATCCTGAGATTCCACCTCGTATGGTGGCCAGCGATGTGCATGGCCGCCGGAGTTGCTCCACCTAGCCAGTTGATTGTGCACGGCTGGTTGCTAGTCGGCGGTGAGAAGATGGCAAAGAGTAGGGGAAACAAGGTGGACCCGCTCGAATTGGTCGACACCTACGGATTAGATCCTGTCCGTTTCTACCTGATGAGGGAGACCCCATTTGGATCAGACGGGGACTTTAGCTATGAGGGACTCATCCAGAGGTCGAATTCAGAGCTGTCGAATAATTATGGCAATTTGCTATCCCGGGTCGTCGCAGTGGTGGTATCTAAGCTCGGCGGGATCGCCCCAAAGGCGGCCGTAGGGTCGCCGATCGGGGCTGAGGTCGAAAGGCTGGCAGCAAAGGCGGCTTCGAGTTGGGATTCATTTGCCCCGAGCGAGGCCCTCGAATCCACTTGGGAGATCATAAGGGCCACGAACTCCTACTTGGAGGCGAACGAGCCTTGGAAGATGGAGGAGTCGGACGAACTCAAAGAGATCCTGGGTTCTGCCTTGGAGGTCCTGAGGATAGTCAGCATCCTCGCCTACCCTGCTATCCCGACCACGGCGAATGCCGTCTGGAAGAGGATAAACATGGAAGGCGAACTCGTCGATCATAATATTGCAGACTCACTTAGCTGGGGACAGTATCAAGGTGGATCGCTGCTAGAGAAGCGGGAGCCACTGTTTCCAAGACTTAGCCTGGAGAACTAGTGGGACTGGATACTTCACCAGGTCGAAGCGCTGAAGGATACTGGTTCGATTCCCATTGCCACCTCGACCCATCGGAGTGTCTAGACGCAGCCCTCTTTGCGATGGAGAATTCGGTGCGTGCGATGGTGGTGGTAGGGACAGACGCTACCTCTTGCGAGTCGGTGATCGAGGTAGCACAGAGAATTTCGCACTCGATACCGGGGGTCGTCGCGCTATCCTCCGTCGGGGTCCACCCCCATGAGGCGGCTGATTCGCAAAAAGGTGACCTTGCACTTCTCGAGGGGGTTATCGCCTCCCGACCTGAAGGCCTAGTCGGCCTCGGAGAGTGCGGTCTCGACTACTACTACGAGTTCTCACCCCGGGAGATCCAGATCAAGAGCTTTTTTGCACAGATCGAATTGGCTAAAAGATACGACCTCACCCTGGTCATCCATACACGAGACGCCTGGGATGACGCTTTTGCCGTCCTAGATGAGGCAGGCTGGCCCGAAAGAGTGGTCTTTCACTGTTTCGTCGGTGGTATCGACGAGGCCCGAAGGGTGCTAGACCATGGCAGCTACATCTCGATTTCCGGGATTGTAACATTTAAGAACTCGGCCGAACTGAAAAAAGTCGCCGCCTTCGTACCGTCTGAGCGGTTGCTAATCGAGACTGACTCGCCCTATCTGACTCCGGTACCTAACCGAGGAAAACCGAACACACCCGGATACGTATCTTTGGTGGGGGCGGAGGTCGCAAAGCTGCGAAATTGTGACATAAGTCACCTTCAGGGGGTAATTTGGACAAATACCCTCAGGGCCTTTAATGCCGAATATGCTGCCAATACTCCATCCTAGTGTCGGTTTGGCCGACCTAGGCACACTTTTTAAGGGAATTTCAAGCTAAACTTCTCCGAAGCGTAAATGGACTTTTCATGAAAGTCTTATGCGCTCCGTCGTCGGCATGTGGTCGATGGCCTGTTTTTATCCCCCAGTGGAAGGATAAGGTCCTGGAGGCATTCAGCCACAGGAGGAAGTTCGCTCTAGCTCCCTTAGGAGCTGGAATTGCGGCCCTAGTTATTCCGCTCTTGCCGGTAGGTCAGAGTGGTTGGCAATCGGGCCAAAGTGCTTATGGAGCCGGCAGCGGCGCCGTAGTTGCGATTTCCCCCTCAAAGTTAGTCGTCGACCTGACACCGGTTGACAAGGCATCGACGCCACCAAGTGCGTCTAGCCCAACGGGTGCCGTGGTCGGAGGTTATTCGGATGTACAGCTTTCGGTATCAACGGTGATTAAATCGACCTTAGGTGTCAGTTCACCTGCGCAGATGATCGCGCAGGCGGATAATGCCGGAATGGTCCTAATCGCCCCGAAAGGCCCAGTCGCTCCACCCCCAGCGGTTGCTACCGCAGCGGGAGGAAATATGGGTTCGTCGGAAAATCAGCACGTAGTAGTAGGAATGGCCTCGTGGTACGGGGCTCCGCCGGGTACTTGTGCATCGCCATATTTGCCATTTGGCACTAAAGTTAGCCTGGTCAACCTGAACAACGGTGCACAGACTGTGTGCATAGTTGCCGATAGGGGGCCATATCTCGATGGCAGAATCTTAGACTTGTCGACGTGGAGCTTTTCGCAGCTGGAAAGTACCTATATAGGCGTGATTCCGGTGAGAGCTAGTTGGTGATCTAATTTGGCGAAATCAAGTTGTCGGGGCTGACCAAGTCGGAACTACTTCGGCGACTTGAGGCCGCTGGTATGAGACCTTCGAAGGCCCTCGGACAGAATTTCCTAATTGACGCCAACGTCGCCCAGCGGATTGCGAGACTCGCGACTGACACCGGCGGCGATAAGTTTATTGAAGTCGGACCTGGCGCTGGGGCCCTTACGGTAGCCCTCGCGCCCTTGGCAAGCTCGGTGTTGGCTATCGAAGCGGATCGGTACGTGATTCCGATCCTCTTCGATGTCCTCGCTCAGCGTGATATTTCCAACGTCAAAGTCCTCCATCAGGATGTGATGGACTTTTCTTGGTCAGACGGGCTCGACCAAGGTGAGAGTTACTGTCTATGCGCAAACCTCCCCTATAACATCGCAGCAACACTGATCGTGCGGATCTTGGAAGAGGTTCCAGCGGTGGGGCGTCTCGTGGTGATGGTACAGGATGAGGTCGGCAGACGCATCGCATCGGAGCCGGGCACACGGCAGTATTCGGGCGTTTCGGCCAAGGTTGCCTACTGGGCGACCACTAAAATCGCATTTTCGGTCTCACCCTCAGTATTTTTTCCCCAACCTAACGTAGAATCTGTTGTGATCGATGTCACTAGGCGGGCAGAGGCACCGATCTCTGGGGCGACTTATGGACTATTTTCCGACGTCATTAGGGCGGGATTTTCCAGAAGGCGACAGATGTTGAGACGCTCGCTGGCGGGTTTAGCGGATGTCGGTATCTTGGATTCAGTGGGTATAGACCCTTCATTGCGGGCAGAAAAACTGTCCTACCTGGATTTTCTGAAGATTGCCGAAGCGCTTGTAGGAAGTGATAG
>JAKCBW010000105.1 GCA_021842145.1 Actinomycetes bacterium | reverse complement strand
CAAGCGCCATCCCATTCTTGGAGAGTTCGGGTGCAACGCCAAGGCAAGCGCACCCAGCGAGGGCCATTACCGAATTTCGGACATTAAACGCCCCAGGGATAGATAGACCTAGCGAAATGGTACCTTCAGGGGTAGTCACCACCGAATCGCCACTTAGCTGCCAGGAGACCTCGGGCCTTGAAAAGCCGCATTCGCAACGCCAGCTGCCACCAGAAAACGTGATTCTCCCGGTGCAGACTGGACATCCTAGAGAATCCTCCGTCCAGGAAATTCCGCCCGCTACCCAGGTGACGTCATGAGCATCCAAGGCTGCGAATACAACAAGCGGGTCGTCGGCATTTGCCACTACCTTGACCCAGGGAAATTCTCCTAGCAGGGATTTCCACCTTCGCGCTATCTTCCTAACTTCCTGGGTCCTATCTAGCTGATCACGAGACAGATTAAGCAAGACGATCACCTTTGGCTCGATATCCCTACACACCGGCGTCAGGTAGATCTCATCGACCTCAAGAGCGGCGAACCTTGCACCTTCATTTTGGGAAATACCGTCGACAAGCGCCGAAACGATGCCGCCAGTCATATTTGAGCCCCCGGCATTGGTTATTGTCGGTGCGGAGCATTCAAGGCCAGCGGCGAGCAGAGCGGTAGTGGTGGTCTTTCCGTTAGTCCCGCTGATCAGGACGACTTCGAGGGACCCAGCGAGGTGTGACAGGATCTGCGGGTCGACCCTCAAAGCAATTCTGCCAGGGAGTGACTGGCCCTGAAGAAGCTGGAAAAATCGGAGGCCAAAAGCCGAGGCACGGGCGGCCACGACCGCCAGGCGCTTCCTTATCAACTTCTCGGAAACGGACCACAGTGTGTTTCGGGTTTCAGTCTCAGACATTCAATCTGCCTCGCGCTAAGGGCACAGTCCCTTCAAGTATGACAAGCCTAAATGGAAGTTACCCGAGTTGAGGTTACTACTATCGATCAAATACAGGCCCGGACAACAAACCCAGACTGGAATTATCGATGGAAACAAAACTGTCCAGGTTAAACACGAAGGAGTTGGCGGGGGGGATGCCAACTCCTTCGAAATGTCCAGATTGAGGGGGGATTCAATCTGCTATTAACCATTATCGTCGGAATCGGAGCGCGAGTTTCCATCTAGCGTGCGATATTCTCTATCTGTTAATTAGATAAGGGGTTACATGGACATTCGTCAATTGCGTTCGATGGTCGCGGTGATGGATTACGGGGGTTTCTCAGCGGCTGCCGCTGCACTAGGAACGGTTCAATCCAACGTGTCAACCCACCTTTCCAAGCTCGAAGCTGAGGTCGGCTTCATCTTGATTGATAGGCGGACCGGGATTCCAACCGAGGAGGGTGCACTGGTGGCGAATAGGGCGAGGCGCCTCCTCGCCGAACTCGAAGCGATAAAATCCGATCTTTCTGCGATGGCCGGGGATCTCCACGGTCGAGTCAGAATCGGGATGATCGGAACGACTGCAAGGTGGATGATTCCGCTTTTGGTCCCGAGGACTCAAATTGCCCACCCCAATGTCAAACTCGAGATCTCCGAGGGGACGTCTTCGTCACTACAGAACCGTCTTAACGTCGGTCGAGTCGACCTCGCATTGATCAACAGGCCGATTGGAGCGAGTGAACTCGAGTTTCATCCGCTTTTCGACGAATCGCTAGTTCTGTTGGTCGATAAGTCCCACCGCTTAGCAAACGCCGATGAAATCTCCGTCTCTGATTTAGCGAATGTAAAGCTCATTACGCCACCAAAGGGAACTGGCTTCCGTGACGAATTAGACGCAGTCGCCGCTACTCATGGAGTCAAGATTGAGTCGAAGGCCGAAGTTGACGGGCTGAGGCTGATAGCCGCATTGGCGATGGACGGCTTCGGACCCGCAATCCTTCCCAGTTCATCGATACCCGAGCACCAGATGGACCACCTTAAATCGATATCAATAAAGGATCTCGCTCCCCGTAGAATAGGATTTGCCCGTTTAGCGAAATCACTCGATTCTGCGGCGTCGAGGGCGGTCGCCGAAATTCTGGTCCAGATCGCCTCGGAAAATGCGACGACACCACCTTCGGGAATAACCTTTCTTCAACCGAATTAGCTCCAAAAAGTCAGCTTTTTGGAGGGATCTTCGCTCAAAAGCCCCTAGCATTTGCAATGCTACTAATCGGTAACTAAACGCTAAGGAGACGTCTAAATGGGTCAAGCCTGCGAGGGACGCGTCGTAATCGTCACTGGATCCGGTCGAGGTATCGGCCGAGCCCACGCACTGGAGTTTGCTCGGCAAGGGGCTTCCGTCGTGGTCAATGACCTGGGCGCAGAGGTTGACGGATCGGGATCCGGCACCGGGCCCGCCGGAGAAGTCGTTGAAGAGATTCGGGCTATGGGCGGCAAGGCCGTAGCCAACGGTGAAGACGTGTCTGATTGGGAAGGTGCCCAAAAATTAGTGAACACTGCGATCGAGTCCTTTGGGAAGCTCGACGTCGTAGTAAACAATGCAGGCATACTGCGTGATCGCATGATCATCAACATGACCGATGCCGAGTGGGACGCCGTAATTAGGGTCCACCTAAGGAGCACCTTCGCAATGACAAGGTGGGCGGCCACCTATTGGCGGGAGCAGACTAAGGCCGGCATTGAGGTCGACGCACGGGTGATAAACACCGCTTCTTCGTCGGGAATCTATGGCAACGTTGGTCAGGCTAACTATGGCGCAGCAAAGGCTGGTATCGCCTCCTTTACCATCATCGCATCGCAGGAACTCGCCCGCTATGGTGCAACCGTGAATGCAATTGCGCCGGTCGCACTTACCAGGATGACCGAAAACCTCGGCATCTTCAGCCACGAGGAGGATCCCGCAAAGTTCGACCCCTTCGCCCCTGAAAACGTATCACCATTGGTCGTCTGGCTAGGATCAGCTGCGTCAAAGGGAATTACCGGCAGGGTCTTCGATGTATACGGTGGACACATTGACGTCGCAGAAGGTTGGCACGCTGGCCCCGGTGCCGACATCCAAGATCGATGGAAAGTTGAAGACTTGGACAAGGTAATTCCATCTTTGGTCGCCAAGGCGAAGAAAAACGCCGACACGATGGGAAATATCCCGGAGTAAACGATACCGGAATCGGCTAGGACAAAAAGTGATGAAGGGACCTCGGTCCCTTCATCCGATGATCGTGGCCAGAGCGGAACCTCCGTCCGCCGCCTTTGCGATTTAGGTATCGACGTAATCATTAGGTCCTTTGGCGCGGCAGTTAGCACTGGTCACCTTCTGGCCGCTCGAAGTGCAATAGCACTCCACCCTAATTTTGGACTTCCACCCCGGGCGGAAGTGCTCAGCTCAGAGCCGGTTTTGGACCTGTTTGTTCCACTAAAAGACTCATTCAAGACTCAATTGAGGGGCTTCGCGACTCAGGGTAGCTAAAAGGGCCAATGATGCCCGAGGATGACGCAACTACCAACAATTTAAGTCGAGCTACTCTCTATGACCTGCACAGAAACACCACAACGAGTTCCTTACGCCACGTCGAGTACCGATCACCCAATTATCAACCCCAAACGGCCCATGCATTCAAAGTCGACCTTCGATGAGACATCAGTGCCAAGGCTTGAATAACCCGTCGCTCTGCCTAAACTCTGCCCCTGCCCTAACGGTTTTTAATCACCCACCAAAAAGATCCCCATACTTGGCGGTAGTGGCACTAAATTACGACCTTTTCCGCTAAGCGCTGCTAGTCAACTTGGATTCAACGTATTTACCTCCGATGTAGACAGAACACGGGGACGAAGACTCCGGGATAATCCGGCTTGGATCCAAGGTTCATGTCAGTCTTGTCTCGGCCAGCCTAACTAACTGCTGAAGTTTGCACTGAAAAGCTAATGACCTGCATCAACAACTAGGTTAGGCTTGTGTTTCTAGGTCAATCCACGGCCTAGCGTGGAGGTGTTGTGGACCGTAAGAACATAAATCAGGGGGTCATCGAGCTGTTTGCCTTGGTTGGCGACAGTTTTGCCGGGGCCACTGACGCTCTCCTTTCTGGCGATAAGGTTGCCGCCAGAAAGATCGTCGAGCGTGACCTGGAAGTCGACCACCTCTACCGAGAGATTGAAAGCTCAGTAACTAGGGAGTTAGTGGATGAGTTTGGGACAAAGAGCGACCGCTTTTATCTTCTTGCTGTGTTGAGGATGATTCCTGAACTTGAAAGGTCCGGGGATCTCGCCGAGCATATAGCCAGGAGGGCGCTTTCCAACCTAAGCGAGGAACTCTCTCCTCGCTGCCGTGGCATTATTGATCAGATGGGTGACATAGGAACGACGATGTGGAGAAAGGCCACTGACGCATTTGCTGACCAAGATCTACGACTGATATCGGTAGATCGAAGCACTTGACGAAGAGGTCAATGAACTGCACGTGGCATTCGCCTCAGAGCTAGTTTCTTGCATCAAAAGCATATCTGTTGCCATGGAATTAGCCCTCGTCGCTAGGTTTTACGAGAGATTCGGCGATCACGCAGTCAACCTCTCTAGAGCGGTCGAACTCTTTTCCGACAAGGTGTCCGACAATAGACAAACCACCCAAAAAGAGAAGCGAGTGGTCTTCTTCCCCGGCGACTAGTCCTAATGCGACGCCAGAAGCCAGATACAAAAAGTGACCTTGGATTACTAACGACCTAAAGCGACCCTTCGTATTGTGACTTGTATTGTGACTTTTTGCCCTGGCGGAAATCTCCCTCCGGGCCGGACAATATCGAAATGGGCGAAGGCGCAAGAAATCGTTTTCATCTGGATGACAAACGCTCCTTTGAGCTGCTCAGCTCCAAAGGGATAGGCCAGGTCGCCTTCACCCAGAACGCAATTCCGATTATTACCCGGCTAAGTTTTCGCGTCGAAAACTCATCGGTCTATTTCCGAGCTCCCGACTCTGCTCCCCTTCATCGCAGTTTCTCCCAATCGGTCGTGGCCCTATACGCTGACTCCATCGATGCGTCAAGCCAGATTGGCTGGTCCGTGCTCGTCGTCGGAAGATCCAAAATTGCGCGCACAAATCGTGCCGGCATACTCAGTGGCGCAGAGGATCGCAACTTACTTCTGCCGAGGGATATCCGGCTGATCGAGTTATCGGTTGATTTGATTCGGGCCAGCTATTTCGACTCCAGAGGGCTAATTACCGAATACGAGAACTATCTGGCAGAAGCGGAAACCAAGGCAAACTCAGCCGAGCAAGGTCCGGTGATCCCTAAAGCTGACCACAACTTATTCCATCAGTTTCCGGCATTGCGTCGGCTTGAATAACCAAGGACTCCCATAGAACAATTCTGTCGGCGCACACTCTCGATTATCTTTGGTGCTCGCCTTGGAAATCGCCACCCTTTTTGGACCGTATCTACCTCGTCATCCAAGAGATTCGTCGCATTACGCTCCCCAGCTATAGCGAACCACGATATCGCTGGGCTGGGATTCAGGATAAGAAGCAAGCTGCAGAGGACAAACCTCGCGAAGTGGCGTGAACAGCTCCCTATCCAGCAATGCCGACTCGTTGGCGTTATGCAAGTTGGTCGTGGGTGGCCCAAGGAAGCGATACCGAGTAAATACACAACCGAGCCAAAAGTACCGTTGTATAGAAGAAGGTCGTCATCAGCCCGATAGCCATCAATCATAAAGCCATGTACTTTACCGATTGATCACGCCTAATCGAGACCGTCTAGCTTCTTCCGTTCGGACAACCTGGCACCCAGTGCGGCAACCTGCGATCTGTGGCTCATTGATAGCTTGGCCAACAGGTTAGAGACATAGTTCTTGACCGTTTTCTCG
>JAKCBW010000104.1 GCA_021842145.1 Actinomycetes bacterium | reverse complement strand
ATCTAGCCGAATACGATCCACCGACAAGACAGTTCGACTTAGTGGTCGTCTCCAACCTTCACTTCGCTGAGCCAATGAGAACGAGGCTATTCGAAATAGCAAAGTCCGCCTTGCAAACCGGAGGTTACATCTATTTTCTCGGCCGCCACAAGGACTCCATTGGCCATAAAGGTCCTTCCGATCCACGAGTACTCTTTAGCGCTACGGAACTTCGAGACAAATTAATTGAATTCGAAATTGTCTCTATCTTCAAGGCAGAACGCAATTCGAAATCAGGAAGACCACCCTCGACAAATGTCATCGGTTGGGCAAAGCGTAAAGACTAAAGCCGCAAATTGAAAAACCATCTAAAATCTCGCACCTAAAAGCACGATGGCTAATCCACTTAGGACACACAAGGAATAAACGATGCCAGCTGAAAATAACGAAAATACCCACAATAAGAAACTCGCACTCGTGGTCATCGCCGCTGCCCAACTGATGGTTATGCTGGACCTAACGATAGTCAACATCGCCCTTCCGTCCATACAACGAGAGTTGGCTTTTTCGACCACTAACCTCGCCTGGGTTATAGACGCCTACGTGTTGACATTTGGCGGACTTCTTCTCCTCGGGGGGAGAACTGGGGACCTATTTGGCAAAAAGAAGATGTTCGTCGTCGGAATTGCCCTGTTCACTGCCTCGTCACTCCTTGGAGGGTTGGCAACCGACCAGGCCTGGCTCCTGGCCGCCAGAACTATTCAAGGCATCGGAGCAGCCATCGCTTCTCCTACCGCCCTTTCGTTAATCGCTACGACTTTCGACGATGGCTCGCAAAGGCACAAAGCAATGGCGGTATACGCCGGAATGTCGGCGGCAGGTGGAGCGCTAGGACTGATATTAGGAGGTGTCCTAGTCGACTTCTTCTCCTGGAGGTGGGTACTTTTCGTCAATGTTCCAATTGGGGCTGTGCTTTTGCTTCTATCCCCGAAAGCCCTTCGAGAGACCTCAAAATCAGATAACCGCCTAGATCTGCCCGGAGCCCTGTCTGCATCTGTAGGAATGGCCCTACTGGTTTATGGCCTCATCCGAGTACCAAAGTCCGGATGGACAAATCCTACGACACTTGGCGTCTTCCTTAGTGCTCTGGTCGTATTGGTTGGCTTCATTTTCATAGAAGCCAAATCCGACCGACCCCTGATGCCACTGAAGTTCCTCGCAAACCGAAATAGAAGCGGAGGGTACCTCGTAATGTTGCTACTCGGGGGTGCCATGCTCTCCCTACTCTTCTTCCTAACGCAGTTTTTGCAGGACATCCTCCACTACAGTCCGATCGATGCGGGTTTCGCTTACCTCCCGCTTCCGATGATGGTTGCGTCGAGCAGTATCGTCGTCTCGCGCCAAGTTAGGCGATTTGGAACTCGGCCATTTTTGACCTTTGGCCCCCTAGTCGTTGCGCTTGGCCTATTTTGGGCCTCCTTCATAACCACAAATTCTTCCTATCCATCTATATTCGGGCCATTGGTAACCGTCGGGCTCGGTATGGGACTAACTTTCGTGACCCTGACCCTTAACGCAGTCTCCGCAGTATCCTCTAACGAATCTGGGCTAGCGAGTGCGCTTTTAAACACATCCCAGCAGGTCGGGGGGTCCCTTGGATTAGCCGCTCTCGTTACCCTCATGGCGACGAGCACAACAAACTATTTGAAAAGTGCCCATGTGATAATCAACACGGCCAGCAAGACAGTGCCAACACAAATGGCAACCGCACTAGCTAACCACGCCCTACTAGTTGCGTCGGTGCACGGATACCAGGAGGCGTTCAAGGCAGGGTCAGTCTTTGCAATCCTGGCCTTCGTGGTTGCGGCCAGTGTCATCAGATCAGCCCCGAAATCGATCCCGCCGGCTGAGATACTCCTCGCAGGGATCGATTAAGCCTCCGAATCAGACACATCGACAAATCTCACCCAATTTCTGGGCCAGCAAAGCCCCTGTCGATCTTTAGCGATGAAAAAATGGCCCCCTCACAAGGGCGCTTGAAATACTCTCCGGACAGACCAAGTCGAATTTCCAATCGTCCTCACGAGCCAGGTTGAATAATGAGCAACCCCATGGCCACGTACAAGCGTTCAAGGAGAACGTGGTACTGGGTTTTTAGGAATAGTCGTTGACAGGTGGAGAAATTGCAACGGTGGGCTAAGTATCTTGTGACGGAAATTGTCTAAACTCATCCGATGTCCTAAGCGATCACTTTGGGATAGTTAATACCGGAAGGATAAGTCTGTGGGTCTCTCTATTGGCATCGTTGGCCTGCCGAACGTGGGAAAATCCACCCTATTTAACGCCTTGACACACAATGAAGTCCTGGCGGCGAACTACCCATTTGCAACGATTGAACCGAACGTCGGAGTCGTCGCCGTACCCGACGAACGCCTTACCCGGTTAGCTCGCCTATTCGACTCGAAGGAGATCGTCCCAGCACTTGTGTCATTCGTTGACATCGCAGGAATAGTCAAAGGTGCTTCAGAAGGCGAGGGCCTAGGAAACAAGTTTCTCTCCCATATTCGAGAAAGCGATGCGATTTGCCAGGTTGTCAGGGTATTTCAAGACCCAGATGTCATTCACGTCGAGGGAAAAGTATCTCCGAAAAATGATATTGAGATTATCCAAACCGAGCTCATTCTCGCGGATATTCAAACGGTCGAAAATCGAATCACCAAGCTGGCCAAGGAGGCTCGAAAGAGATCAGAGTTGGTGCCCTCACTTGACGCCGCACAAAGGGCGCTGTCGGTACTTAACGAAGGACGTACGGTATCATCCGCAGCGGCGAAGGGGGAAATCGATCTATCACTGGTCTACGATCTCCATTTACTCAGCGCCAAGCCGTTCATATACGTCTTCAATGTCGATGAAACGTCTCTCGACGATGGAGGGCTCCATAGCGAACTCAGAGAATTAGTTGCGCCGGCTGAGTCGGTAATTCTTTGCGCCCAGATTGAAGCGGAGGTGGCAGCTCTCGACCCGATCGATGCATCAGAGCTGCTCGCAAGCTACGGACAGACTGAGTCTGGTCTCACTCAGCTGGTTCGCGTTGGATTTCGAACCTTGGGCTTACAGACCTTTCTCACCGCCGGACCAAAGGAATCCCGTGCCTGGACGATACATATCGGTGACACAGCGCCCAAAGCGGCAGGTACTATTCACACCGATTTCGAGCGAGGTTTCATCAAGGCAGAGGTGATCAGCTACGACGATTTAATCGAAGCAGGAAGCGTTCAAGCCGTGAGGGCACTTGGCAAGGCTCGCATAGAAGGCAAGGAATATATCATGCAGGACGGTGACGTTGTCGAATTTCGGTTCAACGTTTGAGTCTTCACCATCGATAACTTAAACCACGGCCGACTTATCGCCTTTCAAAAGACAGAATCGTGTCCAGTTAGAGCTACCCCAGCGACTTCGAGATGAACTCGGCCACCTGCTCTGCCTCGATCAAAAATGCGTCGTGGCCGTACTTCGAATGAATGGTGGCAAAGAGTTCGGTCGTCGGAATATGTTCGGCCAGTTGACTCTGTTGCCAGATTGGATACAACCGATCACTATCGACGCCGGCAACAAACGTCCTTACCTTGATAGAAGAAAGTACTTCGGAGAGTCCGCCCCTTCCCCTCGCAACGTCGTGATAATTCATCGCCTTAGACAGAACCACGTAACTATTGGGATCGAACCTCTCGTTCAGCTTTACGGCGTGATTTTCCAGGTAGCTCTCTATGGCAAAGTTGCCTACCCCGTCGGCGACCTGGTCTCCCTGGAGCTTCCTTCCAAACCTGGATTGGAACTCAAGTTCACTCCGGTAGCTATACATCGCCAACTTCCGTGCGATGGCCATTCCCGCAACCGGCCCCAGCCCATCACCAACGTTGTAGTAGTCTCCCCCAAGAAATTGCGGGTCAGAGATGATAGTTTCTATCTGGATAGAACACAGGGCTATCTGTTCTGCGGTAGCGGCTGCGGTGGCGGCCAATATCATCATGCGATCCACTAGTTGCGGCGCCATTATCGCCATCTCTAGTGCTCTCATCCCACCCATCGAGCCGCCGACGATGCCCTTCCATCGGTTTATACCAAGGGTCCTACTTAGTTCGATATCTACTGCTACCTGATCCCTGATGGTGATATCTGGGAAGAGCGACCCGTAGGGCATTGAAGTTCCGGGCTTTACCGAAGACGGGCCGGTAGTTCCTTGACATCCTCCGAGTACGTTAGGACAAACAACAAAGTATTTGTCGGTATCGATGGCTTTCCCTGGGCCGATCTGATGGTCCCACCATCCTGGGGTTGGGTGGCCAACTTCCGCCGGTCCAGCGGCGTGTGAATCACCGGTCAGAGCATGCAGTACCAAGATCGCGTTTGATCCCTCAGGGTTAAGAGTCCCCCATGTTTCAAAGGCTACGACCACACGCGAAAGCGAACCACCCAACTCCAATCGAAGTGGCACAGAGGCGAACAGTTCGACGAACTTTCTGTTCCCAGGTGAGGAAGAGGGGCCGTAAACGGCCCGCTCTAATACCTTTCTTCTCCCCTGTTCGCGCTCCGGTCGAGTCACCCCTTAGCTGCTACCCTAAATCCCGTCTCGAGATCAGCGATAATATCGTCAATACTCTCAAGGCCAACCGAAAGTCTGATCATATCCTCTGACACGCCAGAAGAAAGCTGCTCCTCCGGAGTCAGCTGAGAATGTGTTGTCGAAGCGGGGTGAATAACCAACGAACGCACATCTCCCACGTTAGCCAGATTTGAGTGCAGTTCAAGCGAATCGACGAAGGCTTTGCCCGCCTTGAGGCCGCCCTCTATACCAAAACTCAGTATCGCACCTGACCCATTCGGAAGGATGGAATTTGCCCTAACGTTCCACTTTGAAGACTTTAGTCCGGGATAATTGACCCATTTCACCTCGGGCCGACTCTCCAAAAATTCCGCTACTTTTAGGGCATTGAAAGAATGTCGTTCCATCCGTAATGAGAGGGTTTCAATCCCTTGGATGATCAAAAAAGCATTGAAGGGAGAAATCGCCGAACCGAAGTCTCTCAATCCTTGGAGTCGGGCCTTGATTGCGAATGCTCCCGGTCCGAGTGCTTCCCAGTACTTGAGACCATGATAAGAGGGGTCGGGCTCCGAAAATCCTGGATGCCGTGGACTCTCGCCAAAGTTGAATGAACCGCCGTCGACGATCACGCCGGCAATTGAAGTGCCGTGTCCACCGAGAAACTTGGTCGCAGAGTGTATCACGATATCCGCGCCGTGCTCTAAGGGACGGGCGAGATACGGCGATGCCAAGGTATTGTCAACGATCAATGGCAAAGAGTGTGCATGTGCAACTTGTGAAATGCCAGAAATGTCAAGCACGTCGCCCTTTGGATTTCCAATGGTTTCCCCGTAAAATGCCTTAGTGTTATCCTGGATTAGACTCTCCCACTCGGAAAGGTCGTCAGGATCCGACACGAAGCTCACCTGTATGCCTAGCTTCTCCATGGAGTAGCGGAATAGCGAATAGGTCCCCCCGTAGAGTGAGGCCGATGAGACAATGTGGTCGCCAGCCGCCGCAAGATTCAAGATTGCCAGGGTCGCCGCGGCCTGGCCGGAAGAGGTCGCCAAAGCGGCTACCCCACCTTCTAAGGAAGCTATACGCTCTTCCATGACGGCTTGGGTTGGATTCATAATCCTGGTATAGATATTCCCTGTTTCGCTCAGTCCGAATAACGCTGCCGCGTGGTCGGAATCTCTAAACGAAAATGAGGTCGTCTGATAGATCGGCACTGCGCGGGCCCCAGTTGTAGGGTCTGGTGCCGCTCCAGCATGGATCTGGCGGGTCTCGAAGCCTTGAGTGTTTGAAGTCATAGTCCTACAGTATAAGAATTGTTGACTATTTTCATCACCTTTTGAAGACTAGAGATC
>JAKCBW010000103.1 GCA_021842145.1 Actinomycetes bacterium | reverse complement strand
CTCGAGAACTGTAATTCTTCTGCGACGTGGCAAGAAAGATTATTGCCTAGTCGAACTGACATGACCGACAGGTAGGGGCGGCACTTACTTCTCCCTATTACTTCTCCCTATTACTTCTCCCTATTAAATATCGCTCATAATTATCCCTGGTACCCCCGGGTAATTTCTTCGATACCTCGACAGATGCGCGATGCGTAGTTTTCCGCTTCGTTGGGTCCATACCGTCTCCTGGGCCAGAAAAAGCCCTTCAAACCGTCGCCAAAGCTTCGCGGTATGACATGGAAGTGGAGGTGTGGGACCGATTGGCTAACGTTATTGTTGTTGGCCACAAAGACGCCATCACACCCCAGCGAAGCCTGGAGGGCTTGCGAAACAATTTTAACCCGATGGATAAGGTTGGCGAGGTCTCCATCCCCCAACTCCCATAGCAATTTCGTATGTTGCTTCGGCACTACGAGAGTGTGGCCGAAAAACACTGGTGACCTATCAAGAAAACCAATCGTGTACTGATCTTCGAAGACCACTTGGGCCGGGGTGTCCTTAGATATCACCGAGCAGAAGACGCAATCAATCACGTATGAAGGTTACTGGCTTGGCTGTTCCACCGGTCGCCCTTGGGCTTTCGTCGTCCATTGTGTCCGCCGGTGGTTCGTTTCGGTCGACAGACTTCGATGCCCCGTCGACCCCTCGATCCCACCTGTAGGGTCAGCAACGTCATCAATAGATTTTGTGCGCTAGGGTGTAGGTTTAAATGGCCCTAGCAGAAAACCAAATTTCGCCCGAAGATGATATCAAAGTAGTCTGGGTCGGCTCGGACGTGGCTTGCACCGAAATGGTAGGGATCCTTCTCGACCACACCGAGATTGCGGTTGACACTGAGTTCCATCGCGAAAAGACCTATTACCCTCGGCTAGCGCTCCTACAACTAGGAGTAAACGGGTTAGCCTTCTTAGTGGACCCCTTTCAAGTCGATATGACACTTTTAGCTCCGTTATTCGAAAGCAATGTCGAATTCGTTTTCCACGCATTGGAGCAGGACCTAGACATTATCGAGCGAGCGTGTGGCGTAAGGGCAAAGGTATTCTTCGATACCCAGATAGCCGCTGGCTTCATAGGCCTATCCCGACCATCCTTAGCTCATTTAGCCGACCGACTACTGGGTGTAGAGCTGCCCAAAGCGGACAGGCTCTCTGACTGGACCCAGAGGCCGCTAACCGAAGCACAGAAAATCTACGCCGCTTCCGACGTCGCCCATCTGCTCGTGATGAAGGCAAAGATCTCCGAAGAGCTCGAGTCTGCCGGTCGACTTGCTTGGGCGCTCGACGAATTTGAGTACGTTTCGTCAAGGAGAAAGGAACCTACCGATCCAGCCCTGGCATGGCAAAAGATAAAAGAATGTCGAAGCCTCAAGGGTAACGCCCGCAAAGTAGCAAAGTCGGTAGCTCAATGGCGAGAAGAGAGGGCGATAGAACTGGATATTCCGCCCAGATACCTCCTTAGCGACTTGACGGTCGCAGCGATAGCCCAATTGGCGCCGAAGACGAAACAGGAACTGCTAAAGGTTCGTGGGATTGACCCAAGACAGATTAACAATGGCACAGATGTCAGTATCCTTGAGGCGGTCAAGGCGGGTCTTTTGCTCGATAAGGTTCCAGACATTCCACACCAGAACGATGATGGTATCAGAGGAGCGGGTGCGGTTGTCTCACTCTGCCTTGCTTGGCTCAGCCAAAAGTGCAACGACGAGAGGTTCGATCCAACGATCGTTGGAACTCGTGAGGACGTTACACAGCTTTTAGCTGGAGAAAAAGACTCCCGCCTCGGAACCGGCTGGCGCTATGAGCTAATTGGCAAGCAGCTACTTGAGATAAAGTCGGCCAAGCTTTCACTCACCGGAGGTCCCGGTGGAAAGATCGTCGCAATTCCAATAGAAGAGTAGCACTTACCCCTCTGAGCTGGATCTTTGAAATCTACGCCACCGCCGCAATTCCAAGACATACAGCTACTACGACCCCCTGTATCAGCAGTAGCCTTGAGGTCTGAGCCAGCATCGGAAGGAGTTCCCTACCTTTGCCCACCTTGTCGATCTTAGTAATCAAGGAGACGGTCAGCGGAACGATAAGGATCCAACCCAGTAGTACAAGGTGGGTTCGCACACCTAGTGCGAGGACCAAAACTAGCGACAAAATCAAACAGGATTGATAGATGCGCCTGGTAGCGCTATCGCCCAGCCTCACTGCGAGGGTCTTTTTGTTGGCCAATCTATCGCCATCGATATCCCTTAGGTTGTTGACAATAAGGATTGCCACTGACATCAGACCCATCTCGCAGGCGAGTAAAAATGAATCTAAGGTGACCCCACCAGCTTGGACGTAGTAAGTTCCCATGGTTGCAACGAGCCCAAAAAATACAAAAACAAATAGTTCCCCCAAGCCGTAGTACCCGTAGGGCTTTGGACCCCCGGTATAGAACCAACCCGCAAGTATCGAACAGGCGCCGACCGCAATGAGCCAAGGTGTAGTTAGCAGAGCGAGCGCCAGCCCCAACACTGCGGCGACTAAAAACGACAAATAGGCCGCTATCTTGACCGACTTAGCCTTAGCGGCCCCAGAGGCTACGAGCCTCATTGGACCGACCCTCTCGGTGTCGGTCCCTTTTACTCCATCCGAATAGTCATTTGCATAATTAGTACCAACCTGCAATGCGAGCGCCACACCGAGCGCCAAGACCGCCCTCAAAAAGATGAACTCATGGTCCCCAACTGCTAATCCACAGGCGGCAATGACCGGCGCTAAAGCCGCCGGCAAGGTCTTTGGCCTCGCCCCAAGGTACCATTGATTGATGGTCGCCATCGTTAGTGTGTCCCTGAAAAATAGCGACCACACCAAATGTGCCATTGGACCTGATCACCCAGATCAACTCGGGCTTCTATCGGCAAATTGAACCAGGAATCAAAGTCCTCGCCGAGTTGACCCATCCCAACCATCCCTTCATCTTCGTAGCAGAGGTCGTCTTCTGGTCAAAAGTCGTCTTCGGAGCGGAAGATCACCTCATTATCGATGGGCCTTTTCTCCAACGACTGGTCGATGCAAAAGCCTACTTTTCGAGAACCACCCCAACGCGATCTCGACGAAGCCACCTTCGGCCCTTTAGCCCACCTATTGACCCGTCTGACCCGATACACGCTGACCGGGCAAATACTCTGTTCTAATGTCAAAGTTAGTCGCACTCAGAATAAATCAAGGACCCAACATTCCATCTCTGGTCAGTGAAGTCTGGGGATCTGGCGATGCGATCTCGGTAGTAGATATGCGACTCGACAAGAGGCTCCAAGAGAGACAGATTCAGGCTCTACGGCCCGACTACATCTACGAGGGGAACGGGAAACTAACCAAGACCGACTTCACCTCGAAATTGCAACCTGGAGCCGCCCTGGTAATTACTACCTCTGGGACCACCTCCAACCCAAAGGGGGTGGTCCACACGATGGAAAATCTCCGCACCTCGGCGATTGCTATTAGCGGCCGATTGGCGACCACCTCATTGGACCACTGGATATGTTCGCTACCGATCTCGCACATCGGAGGGATGTCGGTAATAACGAGGTCGATTTTGACTAACACGGCGGTGACAGTACTGGGACAACCTACGGCGGAAGAGATCATCAAGGCTCAAAGCAGAGGTGGGAACTTAATATCTGTTGTCTTGGCGATGATCGACAGAATCGACCTCAGCGGGTTCAAGACGGTTCTCCTCGGTGCCCAGAATCCTCCTTCTAACCTCGCCCCGAACATCGTCACTACCTACGGAATGACCGAAACCGGTAGTGGAGTCTTCTACGACGGTCGTCCCCTCGACGGGGTTGAGTTCAAGCTCACCGACGCAGGAGAAGTACTGATCAAGGGCCCGATGATCGCCACTACCTATCGAGATGGGACCCCAATTCTTGACGACGAAGGCTGGTTGCACACTGACGACTTCGCTACCATCGGCCCAGCCGGCACCTTAGAGGTCCGAGGCAGGATGACAGAAATAATCAATACCGGCGGCGAGAAAGTTTTTCCCTTCGAAGTGGAATCGGAAATATTCAAGTCAGAAAAGGTGGCGGACTGTGCGGTTATAGCACTGCCAGACCCAAAGTGGGGAGAGGCGGTGACCGCCGTTGTTGTGCCAAAAGATCCAACAAACCCTCCAACCCTCAGGGAGGTAACCGAACTCACCAGGGAGGCGCTGCCGCCGTGGTGTAGCCCGAAACAGGTCATCCTCGTCGAATCGATCCCTAGGACACCGCTCGGAAAACCCCAGAGGCGGCTCCTCGCCAAAGAACTGCTCTCAATTGGTGAGGTGCGCAACATCTAAAAAGGAGGTGGTACAAATTGGCCAAACAAATTGCACGGCAGCTATCTAAATGCGCTCCTTGCGACCCCCGCATCGGCGGCAACCACAGGTGCAAGTCAAAATGCCACTCAACCAGAGAAAAAACGAAAAAGGTACTTGGTTCAACTGGATGGGCAGAATACCTTCGGGTGTTTGTCATAAAGTGGTGATATTCCCATAAGTGTCATTCGGCCAATAGCTAACCGGGGACGTTCTGGAACCGCACTGGCTCGACCGATCGAGATACGCCCCTTACGCCCGCTGGAATAGCCGATCGCCCGATGTCTTCTCCACAACCCTGGCTAAATCACCGCTGTTACCTACCTCCGCATCCACTACCTCGGTTTCGCCCTCCACCCCCGAATCGGCGAAACTATTTAGGTCGTTGTAGATGATCTGATACCGGTAACAGGTCCTTCCGTCACGAACGAAGTAGCTGATCCGATCGCCACCTTGCACTACTTGGATAAAAGTTTCGAACTTCCTAGCCATAGCACCGAGGTCCCCAATCCCCTCGACGTCGACAACCTGGTCGCCGTCGTTAATCGCCGCAGTAACCCAAACGAGCGAGGGTCTATACCTAATGGCGATGCGAAGTTGCTCACTTGATCGAAGCATCCGAAGGACACTTCGGCTGACCACGACGACCAACGCCAAAAGCAGTAACGTCAATAAGCTGGCCACGACCCGAGCGTCGGCAAGTGGAATCTCTATTGGTCCGGCGGTGAATTGAGATGGTACAACCGTAGTGCGGTTGATCAGCTGCGTCTGACTCTTTGACATCGATGACGCGGAGCTGGCAATCGATGGGTTCGCTCCGCCCGGGTTAGCCAAGTCCGGTGGCACGATCTCACTAGCGGTCGCTCCGAAGACAAAATTCTGGCTGAGCGATGTCGAGAAGGGCTGATGCTCGATAGTGCCAGTTGCGTGCACGATCGGTTCTATCTGAAGCACATAACTGCCCAGACCCGTGGTCTGGTCAAATAGCCTGACTATCTGCCGATAAGTAGCCATGGATAAGGGCACTCTAACTACCCCTTGGTCGCCCACGAAGCGTTGTATTGGAGAGGCAAAGACGGTTCTCGAAATCCCATCCGCTTTGATCGCACCGACTAGCTGTAATGACCCTGAAACGCTGGACAAATATGGCGTCTCGAGATAATAGCTGAGCTGGAAGAGAACGCTTTGGGTCTCGCCTGTAAAGATAGCCTCTCCGGTAGTAATGGTGCTCCGACCATAGATGGAGGACGGAGGGACCGACGCTAGGTAGGTCACACGATCCACGTTTGAGTATGTCATGGGCCGCGTTATTGTCGTTTTCGAGGAGCGCCCCACGATGCTCAGCGTCAGAGCTGCAGAGAATACTAACAAGGTAATCAGGCAGCCGGCTATGACAACCCTGCTTCTAATCCTCTTGATCGTCTCTTCGTCATGTTTCATATCCATACCTCCGCAATCGACGACGACGCGATCGATACTTCGGCCACAAAGCAAAGCTCGCCGCAAATCCGAGCAATGGGGCTCCCAAGGCCGGCTTCTTGAGGCCCAACAGGATCCGGCCTATCGGT
>JAKCBW010000102.1:5475-5953 GCA_021842145.1 Actinomycetes bacterium | reverse complement strand
TACCGCACGCTCCTTAGGCAAGGAGATCACTCAGGTAGTTGCCATTGTCGGCCAATCCTCGCGGAGGATGACCGTAGCCAACTCCAACGGACTCTTTGTCGCAGACGAGCAGATCCGCTCCCGGCTGATGGTCAACGCAATAGCTAAGGGTGACACGGGTCTGCAGAGCGGCTACGACACCATCGCATTGACCATCCCCCTTGAAGAGTTGCTCGAAGAGATCGACATCGACACGATCGCCAAAAATGCTGCGAGGCTCGCGCTGTCTAAATTAGATGCGAAGCCGGCCCCCTCTGGTGCGCTTCCGGTAGTCATCAAGGGTGGAAGCGGAGGGATACTTTTCCATGAAGCATGTGGTCACGGCCTCGAAGCAGACCACATCCAAAAAGGGGTTTCGGTCTATGCGAACCGCATAGGTGAGAAGGTCGCAAGCGACCTGGTCACCTTGGTCGACGATGCCACGGTAGGAAAAGAATGG
>JAKCBW010000102.1:0-5465 GCA_021842145.1 Actinomycetes bacterium | reverse complement strand
TTTCAATACGACGATGAGGGGCACCCAGCAGGGCGAAATGTGCTAATCGAAGATGGGGTTCTCGTCGACTATATGTGGGACAGAAATCGATCAGCCAAGTCGGATCATCCCCAGAGTGGAAACGGCAGAAGGCAGAGTTACAAGCACCTTCCTATGGTCAGGATGACCAACACCTACATGCTCGCTGGCCAGGAGGACCCGGAGAATATTATCTCCTCGACCCCAAAGGGTGTCTATGTGGCGAAGCTGAGCGGCGGCCAGGTGAACACCGCGACCGGCGACTTCGTCTTCGGGACC
The DNA here is from genome assembly GCA_021842145.1 of Actinomycetes bacterium. Lineage (GTDB taxonomy): Bacteria > Actinomycetota > Acidimicrobiia > Acidimicrobiales > Acidimicrobiaceae > JABEUN01. The sequence continues at coordinate 5,168 of JAKCBW010000102.1, read as the reverse complement.
TCCGAGGCATACCTGATCGAGAATGGAAAGATTACAACCCCCCTTAGGGATACCAACCTCATCGGCAATGGACCAGAAATCCTCTCCCTCATAGACGCAGTCGGAAACGACTTTTCTATGACCCCCGGAACCTGCGGCAAAGACGGTCAGAGCGTTTCGGTGGGTTGCGGACAGGCTACATTGAGGGTTTCGCAGATGACTATCGGAGGAACCGCAGATGCCTGATATCGAAGAGCTTGCGAGAAGGATTATCGACGATGCCAAGACCAACGAAGAGGTCGAGGTGGTAGCGAGCCGTTCGGTTGAAACCGAAATAAGAGTCTATGAAAAAGAGGTCGAATCACTAACCCGTGCCGAATCGAAAGGCGTCGGGATAAGGGTCGTCGTAGACGGACGAGTGGGCTTCGCTCACTGTGGCAGCTTCGACGAGGAGTCGATAAGAGAGGCCCTTGAATCTGCACGGGACAATGCCAGATTCGCTACTCCGGACGAGTTTGCCGGCCTCGCCGAGCCAGATGGCATCACCCCAACCCCCCTCGACTTAGTTGACCCAGATTTCCACAGGGCATCGACGGAGGAGAAGATCGCCCTAGCGAAAGAGCTAGAAAAAATGGCACTGCTAGGCGATTCAAGAATTTCCAAGATTGAATCTACCGACTATGCCGACGTCGAATCAGAGGGCTTCATACTCAGCACCAAGGGGATCAAATCACATACCCGGGCGACCTTCGCCTACGTTTCCGCTAGCGCAGTCGCCAACCAAGGCGACGATACCAAAACTGGCGGCGGTTACAGCGTTGCGAGGGGTTTTGGGGGCATAGACCTGGAAAAAGCGGCTAGTGACGTCGTTAAGCGGGCAACCGAACTCCTGGGGGCAGAAAAGCCAAGTTCACGTCGGCTCGTGGCGGTACTCGATCCGAGGATCACCGCCACCCTCTTGGCGATCGTTGGGGGATCCTTATCCGCCGATTCCGCCCAGAAAGGACGTTCGATGTTCGGCAACCGCCTCGGCGAAGAGGTGGCGAGCAGTCGGTTCGACCTCATGGATGATCCTACCGAACCACTGGCGAGAGGGGCTAGCCAGTTCGACGGAGAGGGTCTGGCCTGCCGGAGGAATCACCTGATAAAAGATGGCGTCCTACAGACCTTTCTCTATGACTCCTATACCGCCCGCAAAGAAAACAGGACCTCTACAGCATCTGCAACAAGGGGATACTCCTCCACCCCGTCGCCGGGTCCAATGGCACTCATCCTTAGACCAGGGACGAAATCCCAGGATGAGATAGTCGCCGAGATAACAGATGGCATTTTAATCAGGTCAATATCTGGGGTGCACTCCGGGGTCAACCCGATTTCGGGAGACTTTTCCGTCGGTGCCGAGGGCTTCTTGATCAAAAATGGGCAGATAGCTTCGCCTTTCAAAGAGGCCACCATCTCCTCCACAATCCAGAAAATGCTCATGGGAACGGTTGAGATCGGATCAGACATCGAGTGGCTCCCGGGGATCTCCGCTGGTCCGACGGTTGCGATCGAAGAGATGAACCTTTCTGGGGTATAGTTGCAAAGCGCAGGATCCGACGGAACGAACAGATTCACCCGTGTCGATTTCCATACGCACACGATGTACTCCGGCGATTCCACAACGACCCTCGAGGAGTTTAGCAAGGCTTTTTCGCTCTCGACTTTAGACAAGGTCGCAATCACCGACCATCTGACCTGCCGAGGAGGTCGAGAACTACGCAGACTCTTCGGGGAGAGGATAATCCTAGGTCAAGAATTCAGGGTCAAGGAGGGGGAGATGATCGCCCTATATATAGAGCAGGAGATTCCACCGTCGCTGGACGCAAAGGAGGCCGCAAAAAGGATCCGTTCCCAGGGCGGCCTCGTCTACATCCCCCACCCCGGCGACAGAAAAAGAGCTTCGATGAGCTTCGAAACCCTTTCACGGCTTGCCCCGGAAGGAGTAGTAGACATAATCGAAGTTGCAAACTCAAAGATAAAGGACGCCCACTTGATGAACCAGGCTAGGGACCTGGCCAAACAGTATGGGATCGCGATAGCCGGGGGATCGGATTCACACGTCCCTTCGAGCCTAGCGAGCAGTTTTGTGGACCTAAAGGAGTTTCACGACTCACCCAGCCTGCTTGCAAGCCTCGCTGGAGAAACCGACATCCATTACAGCTACTGCGATCCTCCCAGGCCATGGAGGGCGCGGGTGCTTCCTTCGGTTACCGATCTATGAAACTTCCACCAAGGGGCGCTTTGACCAAGCGAGACCGCAGTTAAGCGGCGTCGGTCGTCCCCTTAGCCGGCGAAGGGGCAGAAGACTCCGTGGGGGTCGATGGAGCCTTTGAATCCTCGGCTTTGCTCCCCTGGTTCGCTACTTGGGCTGGCTTGGCAGAACTCGAGGTGGACCTGGAATCGTTACGGTAAAAGCCACTCCCTTTAAAGGTGATCCCGATGCTGCCGAAAACTTTGCGTAACTCGGCCCCACAGTTTGGACACACTGTCAGCGGATCGTCTTTGAACGACTGGACAACCTCCAAATGCTGGCCACAACCTTTACACGCATATTCATAGGTTGGCATCACGCCTCCACCGTTAGCACTTGAACCGTTTGAGTGCTAATTCTAGACGGTTCGACCGGAAATTTGGCGCCGGAGTTCACCAGAAGTGGAAGTGGTCAGCAGAAATATATCCCGGCCACGCTCCCTCAGTTAACTCCGAATGGCCCGATCGTCTATCATGGGTTTCTATGTTGAAAATCAACAAGGTAGTGATACCAGCGGCCGGACTGGGAACAAGGTTCTTGCCCGCCACTAAGGCACAGCCAAAAGAGATGCTGCCTATCGTCGACAAACCGGCCATCCAGTACATCATCGAAGAAGCCATAGCGGCGGGCTTAGACGACATCTTACTGATCACTGGCCGCGGCAAGAGGACCCTCGAGGACCACTTCGACAGGTCTTTCGAACTCGAGTACTACCTGGAGTCTGCTGGAAAACTCGCAGAGCTAGAGCTGATACGGTCTATCTCAAACCTCTCTTCCATCCACTACGTACGACAGGGCGCACCATTAGGCCTAGGGCATGCGGTATTGGCGGCAAGGGCGCATGTGCGCGAGGAACCCTTTGTTGTGATGCTCGCCGACGACATCATGGAGGAATCGTCGAACCTGCTCGATAGGATGCTCGCCACCTTTTACCACCACGGAAGGTCGGTAATTGCGCTGAAGCGGGTTTCAAGGGATGAAATCTCGTCATACGGGGCCGTCGGCTACGACCAGGTCGCCGAGGGGATAGTCCGGATTACGAAGATCGTGGAGAAGCCCACCGCAGAGGAGGCGCCCTCCGACCTAGCGGTCATGGGTAGATACGTGTTTACCTCTGAAATATTCAACTGCCTCGACACAACCAAACCGGGCCGAAACGGGGAGATCCAACTTACCGACGCTATCGCACAGCTTTCCGAGCAGCAAGCGATCTACGGAGTTGTATTCGACGACGGACGGTATGACATTGGTTCCAAGCTCGATTATCTAAGGGCGACGGTTGAACTAGCCCTAAAGCGCAAAGACCTCGGCCCGGCCTTTAGGGAGATTCTGCTTGACATTATGGCTAGGGACGCCGGTGAGCAACTCGGCATCGATCTACCTTCGGGCGGATTCCCGAAAGATGCCTCTGGAAATCTCCAGCGGCACACGTGAATTCCCAGGCCTTTATAACTAGCCACCAATAGCAACTAGCTTTTAAAACATGATTCCCCTCGAAGAGGCCCAGGCCCACGTATTTGCCCAAATCACTCAGCTAGGCGTCACTACCCTCAAGTTGTCCGAGGCGAGAAGCCTATTTACCGCCACTCCTATCAGGGCAAGTGTGTCGGTTCCTCCCTTTGACAATACGGCGGTCGACGGATACGCAGTTAGGTCTACAGATCTAAGAGGTGCCTCTTTAGAAAGTCCGGTGGTCCTACAGGTGGTAGGGACTCTAGCCGCAGGTGAATCGGCCAATTTAGAAGTAGGGCCAAACACCGCCGTGCGTATTATGACCGGTGCTCCCATACCAGAGGGTGCCGACAGTATCGTCATGGTTGAAGATACTTCAAAGGGTCCGAATGACACCGTCTTGGTCTACACCCCCACATCCATTGGGGGCAATATCCGAAACGCCGGGAGTGATATAGCAAGCGGAGACGTGGTATTCCCCGCTTACACAGAGATCACACCAGCGGTAATAGGTTCTATCGCCTCTGTCGGACTCACTGAGGTTGAGGTGATCAAAAGGCCGAGGGTCGCCGTAATTTCCACGGGTTCCGAACTCACCGACGAAGTCCCGCTACCCCTGGGCAAGATCCGAGACTCCAACAGGCCGAGCCTGATGGCAGCGATCACAGAAATGGGCGCAGAACCGATCGACTATGGTCCCGTACCAGACGACTACCAACAACTAAAAGAGGTCTTCACCAAGGCGAGCAAAGAATGTGATGCCGTGGTAACCTCGGGTGGCGTCAGCGTTGGTGACTTCGACTACTCGAAGAAGGTCCTGGAAGAGATCTCCTCAAACCAAATGAGGTGGATGCAGATCTCGATTAAGCCGGCGAAGCCATTCGCCTTTGGAATGATCGGTTCAAAGCCCCTCTTTGGACTGCCTGGAAATCCAGTTTCAGCCCTGGTAAGTTTCGAACTCTTCGCCCGTCCTTCGATAGCGATGATGATGGGTAACCCCAATCCATTTAGGACCGTCACCAAGGCACTGGTCCCAGAGGGAATAAAAAGATCTAGCGATGGAAAGATCCACTTCCTTAGGAGCACCGTAAGGTTCGACCAAAACGGCAAACTTCAGTGTGAAGTGAACGTCGGGCAGTCTTCGCACATGTTGAGCTCCTTAGCCCACTCCAACGCCTTAGCGGTCGTCCCTGACGGTATCGGGATCGATAAGAATGGGCTAGTAGAAGTGATGCTGCTCGCTAGGGTCATCTAGGAACTCATTTTGGGCAGACCGAAGGCAAATTCTCGAGCATCATCCGATCCCCCTTCCATCGAACATTACAACACCGGAAAGAAAAGAGCAGCTAGAATTGTAATTCTGTAATTACAGCTTGAGCTTTTCAATATTTAGTAACTAATTACTATTTTTCATAGCCAGAAAAACAACCAACCCTCCAAGTCA
>JAKCBW010000011.1 GCA_021842145.1 Actinomycetes bacterium | reverse complement strand
ACCAGCCCGGCGAGATCCGTTACAGCCCCAGAGCAATTACCGCGACTATCCGCCAGCCCGACGCTCCCCGCATCAATCGGACCCTCGGTGGACTCATCGACCAACTCAACGCCAACCCACCGCGGCTTACCGGTGACAGTCGGCCTATTACCTACCAGATCGAGCCAAAACCTTGACATTGATGCCCCCAGCCATTACCGGAGGTCTGAGCCTGCGAACCGTGTTACATGCAAAAGCCAGGTCGTCTTATAGATATGTCGTCTTGTAAAATTGCGGCGATACAAAAAATGAGGGTCAAGGGGACATTGCCCTCGACCCTCATTCAGATCTATCTGGATCCGAATCGATCCCTACCTAGCGCCGCGATAACCACCACTACGCGATCCCGAACGGCTAGCCGCTGGGCGTGAACCCCCAGAAGCTCCTCCAGAGGAGAAGCGACTCCTGGATCCACCTTGGAAACCACCGTGTGAAGAGGAGCGCTTTGCGTCTCCCTGACCGTAGCCGGTGCGTCCCCTCGGCCGGAATTCGCCCGAACTGCGTGGGTCGTTGCTGTGCTCTTGGGGTGGCGGTATTAGTTCAGTCGACCCCGAGGCGATGTCCTTTAGTCGATCGTCATCCGACCTTGCTGGTGCGATGCCTTGATTGATCCCGAGGATCTTCTGCATCCTTTTGATCTCACGCCATTGGTGATCCAGAACCAGTGTCGCAACGACTCCCTTTGCTCCGGCACGTGCCGTACGGCCAGCCCTGTGGACGTAGGCCTTGTGGTCTTCGGGTAGGTCGAACTGGATTACCAGGTCGAGACCGGAGACGTCTAGGCCCCTAGCGGCGACGTCGGTCGCTACCAAGATTGAAGATTTTCCTTGGCTGAATCGGGCTAGAGCCCTTTCCCTAGCCGCCTGACGGATTCCTCCGTGCATGACCGATACCGAAAGGCCCTTTTGCTCGAGCCTCTGGGCTAGCCGATCCGTGCCGTGTTGGGTCTTGACGAAGACGAGGGTTCTCTCGGCCCCAGTCGACATCATGTAGACGACGTCCGCCCTGTCCGCCTCTGATACCGCAAAGAAGTGGTGAACCGCCGAGTCAACGGTCGGAGACTCATCGGGTAGTTCATGGCGAATTGGATTCTTCATGTAACGCTTTACGAGGCCGTTGATTACCCCATCCAGTGTCGCCGAGAAGAGCATCGTTTGACGGTCTTGGTTGGTGACGTCCATGATCTCTTCGACCTGTGGCAAAAAGCCCATGTCGGCCATGCGATCCGCCTCATCGAGGACCACCATCTGTACCTGGTCTAGGTCGACCATTCTCCTGTGGATCAGGTCGATTAGCCTGCCCGGGGTGGCAACGATGATGTCGACCCCACGCTTGATCGACTGTGACTGACGATTGATCGATACCCCGCCATAGACGACTTCGACCCTCTTCTTGGTACCCCTCGTCAGATTGGAGAGGACTTCGTGTACCTGTACCGCTAGCTCACGGGTCGGAACCAGTACTAGAGCCGTTGGGTGATATGGTCTCGACTTGAGCGAGTTTTGGAGCATCGGTAGTCCGAATGCAAGTGTCTTGCCGGATCCGGTGTTGGCCTTGCCGCAGACGTCGTGGCCAGCTAAGGCATCGGGGATGCACATTTCCTGGATTGGCAGGGCGGTTGGCATGCCAGCCTCTACTAAGGCCCGAACCAGTTGTTCGGACACGCCAAGGGATTCAAATGTAGAACTCAAACTATTCCTTTTTTCGATGTAACAGCAAACGCGTCCTCAAACCCTAAAAAGACGGTCACGCAGAAATACATCTCAAAGGAAGGAGAAACGCCGGAGAGACTTTGCAACTCCGCAACAATCAGTATATCCAATCACTGAAAATACCAGGCAAAGACCAGCTAGTTGCCATAAATGGGCACTGAATCACGGGCTTTCGCAGAGACCTTGATCTGATGCTGTTGCCGAAGGCCGATAGAACCAACTCAGACCAACGTCACTACCCATCTTCTTGTTGGATGGAACTACCGCTCGCAATAGCTCTCTGATTTGGAGCCCCTGGAGGCACTTGGTGCTCGGAGGGATGATACGAGGAGTCCAGACTTGTCGGGGATGGTTCCGACCGTGTTACTAACGATCTAGACGCGGTCTTTGAGCCGAAGATGAAAATATCTGAGGCGGCTCGCCACCTCGCGCAAAGGCATGGTCTATCAAGCGATTGGCTCAATGACGCAGTTGAAGGTCTACTACCATCCGGTACTGGCGCACCAAAAGAGGTTCTTTCTGTCCGGGGACTATCGGTTCTAGTCCCAGATCCAAAGACTCTCTTTGCGATGAAAGTTAGGGCCTCCCGAGCGGATCGCGATTTGGAAGATATACGTCTTTTGTACAAACTCGCTGGATTCCCCTCGGCCAGAGAAGCTCTCGATTATGTAGGCTCCGTTTTCCACGAAAGCCAGCTCGACGCTAGGTCGAAATTTGCACTGCTAGAAATGTTGGAAATTGAGGACGAGGCCGGGGAGGAGATCGAATAAGTGCTGCGATCCGGGCCTCGCCTTGGTCGAAAGTCAAATGACTATTGCGGATTCCAAAGCAGGCAGATCTCATTGCTAGCTCACTAGCTCACTCATGAGCCTACAACTAGCGCTTGCGTTCATTTGGTATCACCAGGGAGGGCCTTGTGCGTCTCTATTTGCCAGCCCAGAATTGGCTGTTAAGTCCTTTGACGCCCGGGTCGAGGGCGAAGATTGAGCCTGCGAACGGTTCGTCTGGATCCGGCCGACCAGCCTTGAAGGTCCCACTCGTAATGTAGAGCCGATCTAGATCTCTACCTCCAAAACAGCAGCTTGTCGTGAATTTGCTCGGCAGCTTGATGACTTCGAGGGTCTCCCCCGAAGGACTTATCCGTCTGAGAAAACCCGCCCTGGCCATCACTACCCAGATGCAACCAGCTGAGTCAACCGCCATGCCATCGGGATTACCGGTTACTTCGGCGAAGTCGACCAACACCCGTCCCTCGCCTATACGCCCCTCCTCGGGGTCATAATGGTAGGCCTGTATCGTTCTCGTTGGCGTGTCGATGAAGTACATCTCCTCGCCCGATGGACTCCACCCCATGCCGTTGGATAGGGTCACGCCTGATATTGCGGCGACTAGTCCGTTGCGTCGGTCGAAACGGTATAGAGCGCAAGCGCCGGGTGTCCGATCGTAGGTCAAAGAGCCGACGTAGAGACGACCTTTTGGGTCGCATTTGGCATCGTTGAACCTATCTCCGCTCGGGCTAAGTGCCAGTTCCGAGGTATTCCCCGAGCTATCCAGCTCGACCAGCCCCTTGCCTAGGGCAAGAATGAAGGTGCCGTCTTTTTTGATAATTGCACTACCAAGTGGCTCGGTAGTCTCAAAAACCACCGAGTCTTGATCGTCATCGTCTAGTCGATGGAGTCGCCCTCCGTCGATGTCAACCCACCACAAGCAGTTTCGATCGCTATCCCAAAAGGGCGACTCTCCAAGAATCGCTCGTGTGGATGCGACGATTTCAATTTTCGGCGCCAAAAGAATCCTCTTTCGAACATTGGCTATTCGAACACTGGCTATTCGAACATTGGCTAAAGGTCGAGGCAAGCGTCACTTTGAGCCCGGCTCCAGCTAGATGGGTCGCTAGTTGGCCAGGTCCCTAATCGCTAGCGTCGTATCTAGGTCGAAGAAGTGGAGCTTCGCCATGTCGAGGGAAAATTCGATCCTATCGCCCTGGTTGAGTTGGTAGTTGGGGGGAATCCTGGCTACCCCAAGCCCTGACGCCCAGGTTGAAGTGGTCTGGGAACCTTCGTTTTCGGACTCCTCCTCGCTTGCGACACCAGCGACCCTTACCCTGGTGGCATCGAAGTTGAAATAGACCAAGATCTCCGACCCTAGTGCCTCGATTATTTCGATATCGGCCCGCAAGGTGGACCCTGGATCCGTGGCTACCGCCATCGATAGGTTTTCTGGCCTGAAACCTACCGCAATCTTGCGACCTCGATAAGGAACCAGCGACCTCGGTGTCTTGGCGGTGTCGAGCGAAAGCGTCTGGGAACCGAGGGCGATTTCGGTCCCATCGGGGCTCAGTGAACCTTCGAAGATGTTCATCGAAGGCGACCCGATGAACGAGGCCACGAATAGGTTGGCGGGACACTTGTAGAGCTGCTGTGGATGGTCACACTGCTGGAGGTCCCCGGAGTACATCACCGCAACCCTGTCGCCCATGGTCATCGCCTCCACCTGATCGTGGGTGACATAGAGGGTCGCTACGCCCAACTGGCGCTGGACCCTGGATACCTCGGCCCGCATCTTGACCCTAAGGTTGGCGTCGAGGTTGGAGAGGGGTTCGTCCATTAAGAAGACCGCCGGGTCCCTCACTATCGCCCTCCCCATCGCAACCCGCTGCCGCTGTCCCCCGGAGAGTTGCCCGGGCTTCCGGTCGAGCTGATCGGTTAGGCCGAGAATCCCCGCTGCCGCTAAGACTTTGGAACGGATCTCGTCTTTGGGCATCTTCCTCAGCTTCAGGGCGAATCCTATGTTGTCCGCTACCGTCATGTGGGGGTAGAGGGCGTAGTTTTGAAAGACCATCGCTATATCCCTTTCTCGGGTAGGGACGTTGTTGACGACCTTCTCTCCGATCTTCAGGGTTCCCCCAGATATCTCCTCCAGACCGGCGACCATCCGCAGGGTAGTGGTCTTGCCGCAACCTGAAGGTCCGACGAGGACAACGAACTCACCTTCGCCGATCGTCAGGTCTAGCCCATTGACAACTGGCTGCCCGTTGGCGTATACCTTTGTTAGGCGTTCGAGGCTAACCGTAGACATATTTCCCCCTAGCGTTGCCCGTGAAGCTGGGCGGGATTAAACTCGAGCCCCAGACCACAAAGCAGATCAGAATTCTGACCACTTCCCACAAGAAATGATAACATGACCGCAAGAAGGTTTCAATCAAGTAATTGGTGAAGTAACCATTTTGATAGCCAACTGGATACCTACGATCTCGAGCTGCAGGGGCGAATACCGTAGGTGGCTACCCGATGGGGCACTTATCCTGGTCGTTTGAGGAATAGTCAGCGAGGTCGATGTGGAAGCGATTTGGATGCCGATCAGAGAAGGTGGCAACCTAACCGACAAGATCGTGACGCGTATCGAAGAGATAATCGAGCAGAGCCACCTAGAACACGGGGCGAGGCTCCCCTCGGAGCGGGACCTAGCAAAGATGCTCGGGGTATCGAGACCGGCACTTAGGGAAGCGGTCAAGACGCTAGAGGCTAGGGGACGAGTGGTGGTCCGCCACGGCCAGGGGGTATTTATAAACTCCACCGCCGACGAGGCACTGAGGTCGAGACTCGCCAACCTAGAGGTATCGATGGTCGAGCTCTATGCGATGAGGAACGTGCTAGAGGTTGCGGCTGCGGGATGGGCCGCTAGCAGCGCAAAGGACGACGAAATAGAGGAGCTCTTCAAGGCGCTCGAGGCCGAAGAGGATGCCCGGGTCGAACCGATAGATTTCGAACGCCTTGGTGTCGCCGACGCCGAGTTCCACCTGCTCATCGTGCGCATGGCGGGGAATCGTTTCTTGCTTCAGACCGTCGGGATCCTACAAGAGATGATGGCCGAAGGGATGCAGACGACCCTTAGTGTCGAAGGGCGCCTAGAGAGGTCAAAGATGGATCACAGGACGATTTTTGAAGCCATCAAGGCTCGAGATCCAGAGGCTGCGAGGGTCGCTAGCGCATCGCACATCATCGGGGCGAGGGAGGCTGCTTTGAGCAGGATCCGCTCCCAAGCAAAGGGCTAGTCCGTCTAACTGGGTCAAAGCCTCCCCCAAGCTGTGATTCTCAAATTGTTTTGCTTGCGGCAAAACTTGACGTGAGAGATTGACAGGGGGTGAGACCACGGCTATTCTTTCTGGACAGAGGTCATACCTTTTCCGACTATCGATACCGAGGTGACAAATGAGCGACGAGCTTGCCTTCCTTGCACATCGCAAGGATGATTCGGTTGCGGTTGCTGTGAGGGACGTGGAGGCCGGACTCGGCCGCCTCGCCTTCCTCAACTCAGACGAGACCCTGACATTGGAAGCTAAGGAGGCGATCCCGCTCGGCCACAAAGTTGCCCTCGAGGATATCGCCGAGGGCTCAGACATCATTGAATATGGCGAAGTGGTCGGCCACTCTATCGCAGCTATCCAGGCGGGATCTCTAGTACACGTACACAACATCAGGAGTAACAGATGGCAAGTAAAGTCCTGACGGGATACCGTCGAGAGAACGGGACGGTCGGCATTCGCAACCACGTGATCATCCTTGCGGTGGACGACCTCTCAAATGCTGCGGTCGAAGGAATAGCGGCTTTGGTCCCAGGTACCTTAGCCATCCCCCATTCCTACGGGAGGCTACAGTTCGGCGAAGACCTTGAACTGACCTTCCGCACCCTCATCGGCACCGGGACAAACCCGAACGTCGCCGCCGCAGTGGTCGTCGGTATCGAGCCGACCTGGACTGACAGGGTCGCCGATGGGATAGCCGCCGCAAAGAAGCCGGTGGCGAGGCTTTCGATCGAGAGAAATGGAGACTTGAATACCATCGCAGAGGGTGCGAGGATGGCAGCAAAGCTACTCCAGGATGCTAGTGAGATCCAGCGCAGCGTAGTGGAGCGCTCCGAGGTAATGATGTCGATCAAGTGCGGCGAGTCCGACACGACCAGCGGACTCGGCTCCTGCCCGACGACCTCACAAGCGGTCGATAGGACCGTCTTGGCCGGTGGTACGGTGCTATTTGGCGAGACGACGGAGTTAACCGGCGGTGAGCACCTAATTGCTAATCGCTGTATAGATGACGAGGTACGGGGGAAGTTCATGGGCTTCTTCGACGACTACCTCAAGACCGTCGAGGCCGCCGGGGTGGACCTCATGGGTTCTCAGCCGACCCAGGGGAATATCCGCGGCGGTCTTTCGACTATCGAAGAGAAGGCGATGGGAAATATCGCAAAGACCGGAACTGTGCCGGTCGTCGATGCCTTGGAGCCTGCGGTTGCCCCGACAAAACAGGGTCTCAACTTTATGGATACCTCCTCTGCCGCAGCGGAGTGCATCACCCTAATGGCCGCAGCCGGTGCTGTTATCCACCTCTTCCCGACCGGACAGGGAAACGTGATCGGTAACCCGATCGAACCGGTGATCAAGATCACCGCAAATCCGGTCACCGCAAAGACGATGGCGGAACATATCGACCTCGATGTATCGGGGCTGATCCGCAGGGAGTACTCGCTAGCCGAGGCGGGGGACCGGATCATGGAGTTGGTTGATCGGACGATTAACGGACGTCTGACCGCCGCCGAATCGATAGGGCATAAGGAGTTCGTGATAACCAAGCTGTATCGGAGCGCTTAGTCGTGTCATTGGTAACAACCGAGCTGATCTCCTCAGGGGCTACCCTCCCGATGCTCATCGGAGGTGAATGGCGGGTGTCGGACGATTCTGAGGTAAAGGGGGTCACCAATCCCGCTACCTTAGACCTCGTAGCGAGGATCTCCTACGGTGGGGCTTCTCAGGCCAAGGAGGCCTGTGACGCCGCAAGCGCTGCGTTTCCTGCTTGGGCGGCCACATCTACCAGGGGGCGTTCGGATATCTTGATCTCCACCTCGGAGCTGATAGCCGAGCGGGCTAAGGAGATCGGTGAATTGCTCTCGATTGAAACGGGCAAAGCGCTCAATGAAGCCATCGGGGAAGTGAAGTTTTCCGCCGAGTACTTCAAGTGGTTTGCGGAGGAGATCAGGAGGCCGAGGGGTGAGGTCTTCGCCCTCGAGGATCCGACGAGACGTCAGATGACGATCAGCAGGCCAATTGGAGTGGTGGCCAGCTTGACCCCTTGGAACTTTCCGGTATCGATCCAAGCGAGGAAGTTGGCCCCCGCGCTGGCCGCCGGTTGCTCGGTCGTCGCCAGACCATCCGAGAAGGCCCCGATAGCTGTCTCTGAGCTTTTCCGAGCGCTAGTCGACGCTGGGGTTCCAGATGGCGTGGTGAATATGATCTACGGTCCGGCGTCGGAGCAGTCCTACGCGCTCATCGAACACCCTTCGCTTCGGGCTATCTCCTTTACCGGCTCTACCCCGGTTGGATCCTCTTTGATGCGCCTCGCCTCGGAGAGGATCCTAAGGTGCGCCTTGGAGCTCGGCGGAGATGCACCATTTATAATCTTCGCCGACGCCGACTTGGACGCTGCGATCGAGGGACTCTTCATCGCTAAGTTTCGCAACAACGGCCAATCCTGTATCGCCGCAAATAGGGTCTTTGTCGAGCGTGAGGTCTTCGACGAGGTCGTGGATCGAATAGCGAAGCGTACCTCCTCATTGAGGGTAGGTGACCCGATGTCTGGGCAGCCGATAGATATCGGACCGCTAATCGACCAGTCTAGGGTGCGCGACGTCTCGGGGATGGTATCGGAAGCCCTCTCCAAGGGGGCGACCTTTATCGGCGATCCCCCGATAATCCCAGATGGTCCGAACTACATCCGTCCGGGCTTCCTGAAAGACGTTCCCATGGATTGCCGGCTAGCCAGGGATGAGGTCTTTGGACCGGTGGCTGGGGTATTCCCGTTCGATTCGGAACTAGCTGCCATCAGGATGGCTAACGATACCGAAATGGGTCTGGCCGGATACGCGTATTCGAGAGACTCATCTAGGATCTTTAGGATTGCAGAGGGCCTGAACGTCGGGATTTTAGGACTGAATCACCCACTGCCTTCGGTGGCATACGCTCCGATGGGCGGTGTAAAAAGGAGTGGTCTCGGCCGTGAGGGTGCGCATCTCGGGTTGGAGGAGTTTATGGAGACGACCTACCTCTCGATAGGGGTCTCGTGAGTGGGAAGCTGAGGAGCTCCGACTGGTTCGAGGCGAGGGGGAAACTCGGCTTTTACCACCGTTCTCATACTAAGTCGGAGGGATTCCCAGATGACCTCTTCTCAGATAGACCGGTAATAGGCATCGGGGCGTCGTGGTCGGAGCTCGCCCCGTGCAATGCCCACTTACACGAAGTCGCCCAGTCGGTGAAGGCGGGGGTCTGGGAAGCCGGTGGTTTCCCCTTTGAGTTTCCGACATTGGCACTTGGTGAAACACTGATGCGCCCAACCGCAATGTTATATAGGAACCTTGCGGCGATGGAGATCGAGGAGCTCATCAGGTCCAACCCCCTCGATGGCGTGGTACTGCTCGTCGGTTGCGACAAGACCACCCCGGCGGCGATAATGGGAGCACTCTCCTGTGACCTCCCTACGATAATCCTTCCGGGTGGACCGATGATGAACGGATCCTTTAGGGGAGAGACCGTCGGATCGGGAACCGACCTATGGCGTTTTGCAGAGGACGTTCGTGCTGGGGTGATGGCGGAGGAGGACTTCATAGCTTCTGAGGCCTGTGTCTCTCGTAGTGCGGGTCACTGTACGACGATGGGTACCGCTTCGACGATGGCCGCTATCTCAGAGGCCCTCGGCTTGGCGCTCCCCGGTTCTTCTACCATCCCGGCGACCGATGGAGCACGACGGACGGCGGCACATATAGCCGGGCGGAAGATAGTCGAACTGGTGAGGGAGGACCTCCGGCCCTCACAGATAGTAACCAGGAAGAGCATCGAGAACGCTATCGTCATCAACGCAGCGATAGGCGGTTCCACCAACGCGATAGTCCACCTTTCGGCTATCGCCGGCAGGGCCGAAGTAGAAGTCGACCTCGGTGACTTCGACTCTCTGACCAGGGATGTACCGACGATCGTCGATCTCAAACCGAGTGGGAGGTTCCTGATGGAGGATTTCCACTCCGCAGGTGGTCTCCCTGCGATGATGGTGGAGATCAGCGACCTCCTCCACCTCGATGAGATGACGGTAAGCGGACGCAGCGTCGGGGAGAACATAGCCGGGGCGAAGAACTACAACACCGAAGTGATTAGGCCACGAGAACGTCCCCTCTTCCCACCCGGTAATGCGACGGTCATACTGCACGGGAACCTCGCCCCTAATGGTGCGGTGCTAAAACTATCTGCGGCTTCTCCAGAGCTCTGTATCCATAGTGGACGAGCGATCGTCTTCGACTCGATCGAGGAGTTCAATACCTGGGCCGAAGACGAGGGGGCGGACGTCGAGGCTAGTGATATCCTCGTCCTCCGTTACGCCGGGCCAAAGGGATACCCCGGGATGCCCGAGGTCGGAAACCTCTCTATCCCCAAAGCCCTCGTGAAGAAGGGCCTCAGGGATATGGTAAGGATCTCCGACGCAAGGATGAGCGGGACCTCATTCGGAACCGTAGTGCTACACGTCTCACCCGAAGCCGCCGACGGCGGACCGCTCGCTCTGGCGGAGACCGGGGACATCATCACCCTCAACGTCACCGAGAGGCGGATCGACCTAGAGGTAGCTGCGGAAGTGCTAAAGGAGAGGCAAAGCAGATGGGCGAGACCAGATTATAAGGGTGAAAGCGGTTACGTTTCGCTCTATCGCAGCCACGTCAACGGTGCCGAAAAGGGCGCGGACTTCGACTTTCTGGTAGGTCGTAGGGGAGCTTCGATTCCGAGGAGGTCGACGTGAAAGACGACCTGATGGGTCTCGTCGCACTGGTGACCGGAGCCGGGGGTGGGATCGGATCGGCGATCGCGATAGCCCTGGCGAAGTCGGGAGCGAAGGTAGCGGTCCAGGATATTGCGCTCGATCGAGCAAGGTCGATATCGCAGTCGATATCCCAATTTGGGGGCAGTGCACTCGAGCTCGGCGGTGACATCTCAATCGAGGATGAGAGGAAGGAGATCGTAGATCGGGCTTCCGGTGACCTCGGGTCGATTGACATCCTGGTAAACAACGCCGCCGATCACGGAATTAGACGTCCGATGTTAGAGGTCGACGAGTCGGAGTGGAACAGGATTATCGCCACCAACTTGACCGCCGCCTTCTCCTTGTCCAAGCTGGTCGCTCCGGCAATGATCGAGAAGTCGGGCGGTTCGATAATCAATCTTGCGGCGATACAGGCGAACCTGCCGGTAGCAACCTACTTGCCTTATGTCTCGTCCAAAGGGGGGATCCTCTCGTTGACCAGGGCCCTCGCAGTCGAGCTGGGACCCTACGGGATCAGGGTCAACGCACTCTCCCCGGGTGCTATCGAGACTCCATCGACCAAGAGCGCCCTCGATGAGCTGGCGAGTGAGAAGAAGGCTCCGACGCTACTCGGGAGGATGGGGAGTGCAAACGAGGTCGCAAAGGCGGCGGTTTTTCTGGCCGGGAAAGACTCCTCCTTTATTACTGGGATAAACCTCGTCGTCGATGGTGGTCGATCCCTCTCTAGGGAGTCTGACCCTTTCGCCGGCTTTTCTCAACGTAACTAGGCTAGAAGTAAATCTACAACTCGGGCATTGAAAGTGATTCTGATGAGTTCTATTAGTCGGACACCAAAGGGTGTATTTGCAGCATTAGCCACCCCGGTGGACTCATGGGCCAAGTTGGACCTAAAAGGACTTGAGGGGCTTGTCGCCCACATCACCAAGGCCCCGGTCAACGGTCTATGCCCGGTCGGATCTACAGGGGAAGGTCCCCTGTTAGAGAGGGAGACCAGGATGGAAGTTACCAGAAGGACCGTCGAACAGCTCGACGGTTCCCTTTCGGTCATACCCGCGACCGTGTCGGTCACCGAGAGGGACGTCGTAACGGACATCGAGGGTTACGCAGCATTGGGTGCGACCCACGTGCTAGTCCCGCCGCCCTACTACTATCCGCTCTCCGCCGGATCGCTCGGAGACTTCTACCACCGTTTAGCGGCGGACTCTCCTCTGCCGATACTGCTCTACAACATTCCCCAGATGACCAAGATCTCAATACCGCCCTCGCTTGTAGCAGAGCTCGCCGAGGATGAAAATATCGTCGGGATAAAGGACTCCTCTAGGGACTTCGAGTACTTTGCAAGTGTCACTTCTGCGACAAGCAGTGCTTCGAAGGGCGACTTCTCCGTACTAACCGGTTCGGATACCATGCTGGCAGCGTCGATGCTGGTCGGTGGTGACGGCACCATAGCGGCTAGCGTGAACCTGGTTCCGGAGCTGGTCTGTGAAGTCTATCGGTCCTGGGTCGATAACGAGTATCAGGTTGCCATGGAGCTACAGGGGCAGTTGCTTAAAGTCGTCCAGGCGTGTCGTCCCCCCAGCTTCCCGGTCGGCTGGAAGGCTGCGCTGTCGCTTCTTGGACTCTGTGAGAGGTACATGGTCGGCCCCGTGCGGCCGGCTTCAGATCCCGAGGTCGAGGCACTCGCCGACTCCCTCGTTTCCCTCGGTATCCAAGTCAGAGGGACTAACTAGCCTCCCAGGCACGGCCGATCGCTTCTCTAATACCCAAGCCCAGCACCCAAGTCCAGCGCTTAAGTCCAATATTCAAGTGGTTGGTTTCAGACCCGTTGGCTTGGCCTCTTTGGTCGGTCGAGGAGGGGAGTCTAAGGACCCCTGCTAGCTGCCAAACTGGACTGCGCCTCGCCAACTCGGCGGTAGTGGTAGGGAGGAGGCTTCGGCGAAGGCTGCGAGCTCCTTTGCGACGCTATCGGAGAGCTCTACGGTCGAATTTTGGTCTAATCCTTCGGCTGGGTAGTTCCGAGCACCCGGTATTCGCCCGCCGGAACCGGTGATCGAGGTTGCGAGCTGATACAGCCTCCCGGCCGCACCTCCGCTCGGGTCGGTTGCCGCCGGATCGATCGCCATCAGTAGGTGGCTAACCCGCTGGGGCTTTGATGAGTCGGCACTAGAGAGCGGATCGGCGACGGAACTAGAAAGGCTCGGTCCTACTATCCCACCCGTCAGTGCCTCTACCATCAGCGCCAGGGCGAAACCCTTAGCCCCGGCCATCGGTGCGAGCATACCATTTAGAGCCTCTTTTGCGTCGTTGGTGGGGGTTCCCGATGCGTCGAAGGCCCACCCATCTGGAATGGTCTCGCCTTTAGACGCTGCCTGGGCGATTTTTCCCCTGGCGACTGTCGAAGTTGCGAGATCGATTATCGCTGCCTCTTCGCCCATGGGGATTCCTGCGGCGATCGGACTGGTCGACACGAGAGGGGTATTTCCTCCCCAGGCGGGCATTACCGCCGGGCCGTTGGTGAATGCGAGTCCGATCATCTCTGCCTTTACCATCTCGAGAACATAGAGTCCAAGGACCCCGCAGTGGTTTGAATTGGCCACGCTGACCAGCGATACCCCAAACTGCTTCGCCTTTTCGGTGGCGAGTTCACTGGCTCGATAGGCCTGATAGTGTCCCATCCCCCCGTGTCCGTCGAAGGCGGCGAGTGGGCCGGTATCTCTGAGGAGAGCCATCTCAGCCACTGGGTCTATCCCGCCGACGTCGAGCCTCCGCAGGTAGTGCGGAAGGCGTAATAGACCATGGGATCCCTTCCCCCAAGCATCCGCCGTTACCATCGCCCACGCAGTTCGATCGGCGCTATCGGCGGATAGCCCCCGAGAGACTAATAGGCCTGTTGCGAGTATTTTGGCGTCGGAAAGGGTGGTGAGCAAGGGGTCCTCCGAGAAGTTTTACTAGCGATAACACTAGCAGTGGTAAGACCAATTTCCGGACACGTTGACTAGCATGTCTAGGGTAGTTACGATGCAAAGACTATTTCGATGCCGCTGCGTCGAGACAGAGCGAAGGGCTTATTGTTGTGTCTGATCAACCGATGGACTCCCGGCCGAAGGCCGTTGAATCTGCAGAGGTACTGGTAGTAGAAAACATCTGGGGTGCCGCTTTTGATGAACTCGCTGAGCACTATAGCGTCTCCTTCGATCCAGAGCTATATAAGGATCCCGAGGCCCTCAAGAAGAGTTTGACCGGTGTTAGGGCACTTGTCGTACGGAACAAGACCGAGGTCGATTCGGAGATCCTAAGGGCGGCTACGTCCCTGGAGATTGTCGCCCGGGCGGGAGTTGGCTTAGATAATATCGACCTGAAGGCCGCCGACCAAGAGGGAGTGGTCGTGGTCGCAGCTATAGGGGCTAATGCGAGGAGCGTCGCAGAGCACGCATTGGCGTTAGCCTTCGCCCTCGCCAGGGAGGTACCTTCACTGGACGCTTCTGTCCGACAAGGAGAATGGGATAGACGGCTCGGCATCGAATTGGCCAACAGGACCTGGGGGGTAGTCGGACTTGGCGCTACCGGTCGGGAGACGGCTAGGTTGGCGAAGGCCATCGGTATGGACGTTATCGGTTACGACCCCTTTGTAAGTGGTGATTCAAAGATCATCGGTATCGACGAAGTGGTAGTGGATCTAAAAGACCTGCTTGCAAGGTCAGACGTCGTTTCTTTGCACATTCCGTTGACCGAAGATACCTCCAAGCTGGTTGATGGCAAGTTTCTTGCATCGATGCGCAAGGATGCCTTTTTGATCAACTCTTCCCGAGGTGGCCTCGTCGATGAAGACGCACTATTCGCTGCCTTAGAGGACGGTACTATCCGAGGTGCAGGGTTAGACGTGAGGGCAGAGGAACCTCCGGGCCCGCACCCACTGAACGCCCATCCTAAAGTAGTGCACTCTCCCCACGTCGCCGGACTAACCGAGGAGTCCCAGGTCCGTGTTACCGAAATGCTAGCCGATGAGATAAAGCTGGTGCTAGCGGGTAACCCAGCGACAAAGAGTGTCTCAGCACACAAGCTGCCAGCTAAGTAGAGGCCCCACTGAGCAAAGAGCCGACTGAGCAGAGAGCCGACTGAGCAGAGAGCCGACTGAGCAGAGAGCCGACTGAGCAAAGAGCCGACTGAGCAAAGGCCCAACAACGAAGAGATAGCCTCTGCTCTTAGTTAGTGGATTTGATGACGGGCGCTTGGCTGAGTCTTCACACGCTGTAAGGGCGATAGATTGGCGCAGGCCAACAGCTATAGACGTTATCGGTCTGCTCTGTAATGCTTCGGCTAAATGCCGCCTTTTTCCAGGAGCTTCTTCGTGTGGGGCGGAGTGGATATCACGATTTTAAATTAGAACACCCCCCGGGGGAGGAACACTGTTTCCGGGGGGTGTTCTGGGGTAATTTGTGCCTAAGCAACGACTGCGCTTGCACCTGCTTGTTGAATAGCCTGAATTCCAGCACTGACTGACGTCTGGTTTGCCAAGACCGAGTTGAGCGGGGCTTGGAATGTTGCAGAGACTGCCGGATAGTTCTGGATAGAAGGACGTGCCTTAGCCTTTTCGAGTATTCCAGGAAGGTTCTTTAGGTTAGGAGAAGCCGCCACTAGTTGTGCATCGCCCTGAACGTCCTTGCGGGCGGAGAGAAGTCCCGCTCCAGCGGTCATCTGGATCTGCTGTGGCTTGGAGGTGAGGTATTGGATTACCCTCCACGCAGCTTCTGGCCGCTGGGATTTTGCGTTGATCCCGTACATCCAGCCGCCGGTGCAACCGTGGCCATCCGCCGCAGTGACCCCAGGGAGGGAGGCGTTTGAGACCAGGCCAGCGACCTTGGATACCGAAGCCTTGTTGGCCAATGCAAAGGCGAAGGTCCAGTTGCGCATGAATAGTGCGTTGCCGTTCTGCATTAGCACTAGTGCGTCATTGGGCTTCATGGTTGAAGTTCCCGGAGGACTGATCTTCGTTTTGTAGATCGTGTCATAGAGGAACTGGAGGGAATTATGGGCAGCAGGTGTATCGAGGGTGAGCTTTGAACCGCTTGAGAGTTCACCTCCATAGCCCCAGGTGTATTCGCAGAACTCGTCGAATACCGCCTCGATCTGGGCACCCTCCCAGACGTAGCCCCAAAAGTTAGGGTTACTCTGGCGCTCGGCGGCTTGGATCTTCTGCGCAGTGGCAACGAGCTCGTCGATGGTAGTAGGAACCTTAGCGTTGTACTTCTGCAGTAGGTCTGTCCTGTAGTAGAGCTGACCTACGTCGACCGACTGTGGGATTGCATACAGCTTGCCCTTGTACTTGCCGATGTCCAGTGCGGTCGAGATGAACTGGTCCTGAAATGCTGCATCTGCGTAAGCATCCAGCGGTAGTACCCATCCGGCAGCGGCAAAGGTGCCGGGGTAGGTGACGTCCATAGTTAACACGTCTGGGACCGAGGCCCCACCCGCTAACGCCGTGACGTACTGGTTGTAGACGTCGTTGGTGGTCGGCGGAATCGTCTGGTAGGTTACCGGAGTGTCGGGATTGGCGTTGTTCCACTGCTGGATGAGCGTTGTGATCGTGCCAGAGTTGTCCTGCTCCCCGGCTACTATTATCGGGCCGGTCTGTTTGGCGGGTGCCGCCGTCGAGGACGATCCCGAACCGGTTGAAGCCGCTGTGGTAGCGCTAGAGGATGAACTACCATTTCCGCACGCAGCTAGTACGACTCCCCCAACCGCCGCCGCTGCGAGGCCTAAGAAAGACCGCCTCCCAAGTTGATTTATATTCTGATTCTCAGTCAGATCTACTTCCGAACCCATCTAAAGCTCCCTTCCCCAATTGGGCGCGTTGTGGGCGTGCGCTCCTTGGTAGGAATTTGCACACTAGCCCCCATTAACCTCTTGTGGTTATCAGTGGCCTGTCCACTGACCACTTAGACTAACACCCCCACCGTTCGGTGTCAAACTTTTCGTATCCTTTGATAGCAAAATTACTCCGGAGGTTGTTGACGCGACCCAAGCGAGTAAGGCACGGTTTTTTAGAAGAGAACCCTCCCGGGTTCAGGGGGGAGGCGTATCACAAGGCAAGTATGCGATACAACGAAGGTCGATTAAGTATCATGAGCGAAGAAGAATTGAGATGCCCATAACTGGAATTGTCGTAGCGCTTTTTGAGCGCCTGGAATTTAGTTCTCTAAGTGGCCTCTTAAATCACGGATTGCGGACTCAACCTGGTCGAATTTGGCAGTGAACTTGGCGTCTAGACCGATGAACTTCTTATCTACTTCGATGAACCTCGCATCAACCTGATCAAACCTCGCATCAACCTGATCAAACCTCGCATCAACCTGATCAAACCTCGCATCAACCTGATCGAATTTTGCTTGAACTCCAACTAAACCTTCTCGCATCTCAGCGAAGCCCGATTCCATGGCTGCAAAACCACGAGCGGTCATTTGGATTAGATCCTGGAGGTTGTTTTGCATGGAAGCCTGATGATCAATCAGCGAGCTGACTGTGTTCTCTAGATGTTCAACACGTTGGTTATGTTGAGCCATGGTTTCGGCCAATGTGGCAACAACGTCAGGCACTGCCAGAAGTTCCTCGGTCAATAGTACGGCCCGCATCTCAGCCTTCAGGGCCGGGTCATTTTGTAGTTGACGGATGATCTCGGTGCTGTCCACTTAACAAATTATACATGAAGGTGCGACGGTCTTGTTGATGTGAGCGTGGAGACGCCCAGGGTGCAAAACGGAGTCTGTTGAAGCTGTCAGGAGGAAATTATCCCGGCCATATCATCTATTCGACGTCCTGGCCGATTGAAGTCTGATGACATTTAAGGACATTGACTATGGATGTCCACTGGGCACTCAGGCTGCCTGAGCCAGGAATCCTCCGACTTTAGCCGTGGGTCCTAAGTCCCACCATTTAGGGATGGAGTTCATATGCTGTAGCCCCGAGCAGCAGTGCAACGTTGCCGAGAGCGGGAAATGAGTATCTGTTGAAACCGATCCACAGCGGGAATTGTGGAGATTCATAGCCCTGAGAGGTGGAGTTTCTAATGCACCGGCAAAGGGATACTCGCTCGTGGTTCGTGACTGAGCGAAAACCTATCGTCACTGAACGTCGGGTAAATGTGCTTCGCAAAGTGCGGCAAGCGATTCGGCAATCAAATCAATTGCCTAGAAGCTCGCCTTGACGCCTGTAACACTTCGAACATGGTGAGTCTGGAACCAAATCGATATCGAGGAGACCTAGGGTGTCTCGACGGAGGAGAGGTGGCGTAAAATCAGCTCGAATGGCTGAATTCGATCCCAACTTCGACGACGCTACCGTCAATGTTGTGTAACTGGGCGGCCGTAATCCTCCTCTTAGGCTCGTCTGCGATGAGTACCCCCTTGTCGGAGTCGTATCGGTAACGGAACTCGTCTTCACCCTGGTAGATGGTCGTCGTGACGCCTTGTCCCGCCCAGAGCGAAATCGACCACTGGTCCTCTGGAATTTCCCCGCTATGTTGCGCCAGCTTTCCAAAGGGGATTGATGCACCAGTTCGGACGAATATCGGCAATCGCTCAAGTGGTACCTCGGTGATGAAGCGTTTGGGACCGAGATGGGACTCCCCGGACCAGAAGTCGGACCAGCTACCCTTTGGAAGTACGACCTCGACCTCTGCCGTTGGGGTAGTACCCACCAGCACCGCCACCACCAAGATGTCTGGCCCAAGCAGGAATTCGTGCTCTACGTCATAGAGCGTGGTGTCGGTCGGGTCCTCAAAGCTGAGCGGTCGCAGCATCGGCCAGCCGAACTTCGCAGACTGGCTGGCCGAACTCATGAGGTAAGGAAGTAGTCGATACCGCAGTTCTACGAAGCTCCTGACGATCTCGAGGACCTCGTCCCCGAAGACCCACGGTTCCCTGGGGGTTAGACCATGGAAACGGGTGAGCGGCGAGAGACATCCAACCTGACTCCATCGGATGAAGAGTTCTTTTGATGGACCTACTCCGTAGAAGCCGCCGATGTCGTGTGACCACATCCCCGGAGCGGAGACCGCCCAACCTAGCCCGCCACGCAAGCTCGCAGCTAGCGCAGCGAATGACGCCTCTGGATCACCTCCCCACTGTGCCGGGTACCTCTGTGATCCGGCCCAACCACTCCTCGACCAGACGAGGGGCTCCCTCTCTGTCTTTTTAGCGATCGTTTCGTGGACCGTCCTCGAGTACCACAGTGGATAGAGGTTTCTCCAGTTACGGCCGCTCAAACCGTCGGACATCAAAGCCGAATCGGGTAGGCCCTCGCCAAAGTCGCACTTTAGCACTGAGGCTCCAAGGTCCAAGAGGCCCTCGTTCTTCTCTGCCCACCACTTCCGTGCGTCCGGATTCGAAAAGTCGACTAGAAACCTCGGTCGGCCGTCCCTCGAGAAGGTACGGTCGACCACGGCGGGCGCCCCGTTTTGGGCCTTTACTAAGTAGCCCATCTCCTTGGCGACTTGACTCAAAGGGGAAGCTTCGTCGAGGTATGGGAGCTCCCAAACCGAGACGTGAAAGCCGTCCTCTAAAAGGTTGGCGAACATCTCTTTAGGTTTGGGATACTTCTCCTCGGACCAGATGAAGTCGCAGTTGAGTCGGTCTAGCACTAGCCAGTCGGGGTCGATGTGCAAGACGTCGCAGGGGATTTGGTGTTCTCGCATACCGCTGGCGGCCTCTTCGAGCTCCTTTCGGCTCGAATAGCGGCACCTCGACATCCAGCTCCCTATGGCCCATCTGGGTGGGACGTTCATCCGTCCGGTTAGTTCGCAGTAGTGGGTCAATCGCTCCTTGAGACCCTCTCCGGCGATTAGAAATAGGTCCAGGTACCCGATCTCGTTGTCGACCTGGAGGATACTTGGATACGGTGTCCCAACCGAGACCGACATTGGACCTGGGGTGTGGACAAAAGCACTGTATCCCTTGGAGGAGTGCCAGATCGGTGCGGGCTTGTAGACTAGTCCCGTTCCTACCCCTAGGGCATCGTTGGCTACCAGTTCGAACTTCCTGCCTAGATGGTTTACGCTGGAGAACTGCTCACCCAATCCGATTATCTTCTCCCCCGGGTGCAACTCGAGAGAGAACCCACTCCTATTTGGACCGAAGTTCATCGCCGCAGTGAAGGGAAAGCCGGCTACCTGCCTCCGAGCCCCACCTGTGGCAGCGACACGTCTCCTTTTTTCGTCTAAAAGCTCGAAACCGAATGGGAACCTGTCGAAGACGAGGGTTAGCGTGCCCGTTGAGACCTCCACCGTGGATTCGGACTCCTTGGTTGAAAGCTCTATCGGACCCGGTAGTTCGTCCAATAGGATCCCGTATCCCTCACCGACCTCGTCGCTTGGCCAGTCGGTGCCTGGGAGCATCGTCAACCTCAGTGTGTTGTCGTTATACCCCCTGACCAATAGGACGGCATCTGACCTAACGGTGTTGTCGGTGTCTTGGGTCGATTTCTCTTCGAGCTTGGGTGCGTTAGGGAGGAGGGATTCGAGGCCCTGCAGGCCCGCTGGCTCAGTGGTGATTATCCCCGCTACCCGACCTATCGGGAGGTAGGAGACCGAAGAGACGTGTAATAAAAACCCATCTGAAAGTTGCTCGACCCTCTGGATCGTCCTTAGTAGAAAGTTAGCCTCATCGGTTTTCTCGTTACCGTTTTGACCCGTCATCGTCACTTCACAGCTCCCAGGGTTAGTCCACTTATCAGGCGACGTTGGAATACCGAGACGCCTAGCGCAACGGGTACGAGCGCCAATACCGTCGCCGCCGAAATGATCCCCCACGGGAAGGTGTACTGTCCGGGGTAGAGCGCGATCCCGACCGGCAGGGTGCGCATCTGGTTGTTGGTCATAAAGGTCAGTGCGAGCAAGAATTCATTCCAGTTCGTGGCGAAGATGATTAGCCCAGTGGTGACCACACCAGGAACAGATACCCGGAGGATGATCCTGAAGAATGCTCCGAAGGTTGTCAAGCCGTCTACCATAGCGGCCTCCTCGAGTTCCTTGGGGAGGTCTTGAAGGTAGGCGTTCATCAACCAGACGCATATCGGGAGGGTCAAAAACGTGTAGGGGATGATCAGCGCCCAATAGGTGTTCAACAGGTTGAAGTGCCTAAACAGGTTGAAGAGCGGAACCACGAGGGTAATCGGCGGCAAGAAGGAGAAGGCGAGGATGATCATCAGGATCAGCCTTTTGAAACGGAAACGGAGTCTCGCCAAGGCATAGCCGGCGAACGTACCGAGGATGAGACTAAATATGGTGGATGACACCGTTACCAGCAGAGAGTTGAAGTAGTAACGACCAAAGGGTGCTTGGCTCAGGGCCGTGCGGTAGCTTCCTAAGGTGACCGAAGTCGGTATGAGTGTCACCGGCTGGGTAGTCAACTGCGCCTGTGGCTTGAGCGACGTTATCAGGATCCAAATAACCGGGAAGAGCGCATAAAAGCCTAAGATGATGGCGCTTAGGTTAAAGACTCCCATCCTTGCCCTCGCCCATCCGTGACGGCGCGCCACCTTGGAAGGCTCGGGTGACTTCACCCTGACCCTCTTACGGCTTGGCGGTTTTGAGGTTGTTGTCATCTGTAGCTCTCTTTTTTCTAACCCAGGGAATCTGGGCGATATAGGACCTTCATGTACAAAAGTGCGAACAGCGCAATCATGATCGCAAGGACGACCCCCATGGCCGAGCCGTATCCAAAGTTCAGTCCCTGAATCGACTGTTGGTAGAGGTATAGGGGGAGGTTGAGTGTCGAATATCCTGGCCCGCCGAGGGTCAGGCCGTAGATAATGTCGAATGCCTGGAGTGCTTCGACCGTGCGCAGTACCAATACGACGAGGATCGTCGGTTTGAGCATCGGCATGGTGATCCGCCAGAAACGTTGCCATGGATTGGCGCCATCGACGTCCGCAGCTTCGTACACCGAAGCGGGAATCGACTGTAATCCAGCTAGAAATACCAGAGCGGCGAAGGAGTTTACTTTCCAGATAGCGAGCAAGAAGAGGGCGATAACCGCCAAGGTTGGAGTTCCGAGCCATACAAAAGCGTGCGGAAGCCCTAGGCGCTGCAAGACCCCATTGAAAAGTCCATAGTTAGGGTCGTACATGAAACGCCAAACTACCGCAGTGATCACCGTCGGCATCATCCATGGGAAGAGTAGAGCGGCTCTGAAGATGCCGCGACCCTTGAACTCGCGATTCGCCATTACTGCGACACCCAGACCGACGAGGGTCTGTCCGATGACGCTTAGCACGGCGTAGAAGATGGTGAATCGTAGAGCCATCCAGAATATGTGATCGTGGATCAACTGGCGGTAGTTGCCGAGCCCATAGCTGTGATTTAGTGGGTCGGTCAGGATGTAGTGCTGGAAAGACCAGAGGATCGTCTGGATTGAAGGGTAGAGGAGGATGGCGCTCAACCCCACCAGGGTCGGCAGGAGAAGCCAAAACGCAAATCGACGTTCTTGCGAACTGAGACTTCGGGACCTTTTTGTGCGAAGCGAAGGTCTTAGACCCCCTTGCCTCCGCCGACGACCGGTGGCCTCGACCGCCTGGCTCATCAATTCCCCCTCCTGTGGCTACTCTTTACGGTATGCACAGCACCTAAGTGCAAGTGCAGCCGTCCGACAAGGCCTAACCCGACCCTCTACTGTTCCAAAGGGGATAGATACATCGATTGTCTGGTATGACCTCTGGCCAAAATGCTATATGCCCAAGGGTTGGTTGTCAACCTTATCCGATACCTTCGGTCAAATTAGTAAAATTCACCGCTTGGCTTTTAGAACTCGGTCTCGAGGTTCCAACCGCCAAGATCTAGCGTAGGTCACTTACCGAGGCTATATGTGGTGAAATTCCCCAACTGGCGGCGAATTCTTCACCTGGATTAAGCGTAATGAGACCGACGCCGGAGTTGAAGGCGTTCGGTGCACAGGTCATCGGTTCGAGGGCTATTGACATCCGCCTTCTATCTGGATCTCTGACCCTATCGGCGCTATAGATCTGGATAAAGTCATAATTTCTATCCATCCAGAGTTCTATCGAACTACCCTCTCCATCGAGCAATCTGGCTCTGGCGATTCCGTTTTTGTCCCTCGGGAGTCCCGACATCGATATGTCGAACTCTAATTGGCCGATATGTCTGGGGGTCGACAGGTCCCATACCGACTTCGAACAGGGTTCGCCTTGTCCGGGTATCCCCCTCTCTTTGATCGGATAGTAGGTCTCTGCGGGAACTTCTAGAAATAGCGAGTCGATACCCTTTCTGCCCAGAGTGAAATAGGGGTGTGCCCCCGTTCCAAATGGTGCTGGGTCGGAACCGATATTCTTGACCCTCGTAACGATGCTTAGTCCCTCTTCGCCTAGCGAGTATTCGATCGTAGCGTCAAGGGTGAATGGCCATCCCGTGCAAGGGTAGAGGCGAAGCGAGTAGACGAGCGAATTCTCGCTTTGGGTTATAAGGGTCCAAGGTTGCCATCTGGTCAACCCGTGTATTGCGTTTTGCCAATTGGGCTCGGAAATTTCCAATTGATAGGAGCGCGATTTCCAGCTGTATCGACCACCTTCAACCCTATTAGGCCAGGGTATTAGCGTTTGACCGCGGGCATCGTGACACCGCTGATCGAAACGGAAGCCGTCTATGACGTCGTTAGAATCCCAACGGTAGCTTCTAAGGGTCGCCCCTAGTTCACAACAAACGACTTCCTGTCCCGCGAAGTCAAGCTCGCTCTCCTCGCCGTTAGGACCGAGTATGTCTGAAGTCAAACTTCCTCCGAAACTGGATGACTAGACGTAAAAGGCTGATTGAATTCGGCCTGCAAAGTACCATATCGAACCTAGCGACTGTTCTGAAGGGTGATGTATTGCTACCCCTATCGCTGGATTCGGACCCACTGCTGACTCGCCTTTGCGATCAATAAATCGAGGCATGGGACCTCGTTGGGCGATTCACTACTGCCCCGAGTGAACGGTGCCCAATCACTCGAATGCGGGTAGCGTTTTGGTTTATGAAGCAGTCGCAGGCGATGACCATTTTGATGTCCGGGAGGTCGGTCTTTTTAACCGGAGCTCCGGGAGCTGGCAAATCTTACCTCTTGAGTAAGTTTGTCCAGAACGCTATATCAAAGGGTCGCAAGGTCGCCGTCACCGCTTCGACCGGGATCGCCGCCACCCATATCTCGGGATCGACGATACATTCGTGGTCGCAAATCGGTATAAAGGAGAGCCTCGATTCCAAGGATTTAGCCGCCTTTGGTCGCAGGGGGAAGCTCATCTCCCGTTTTTTGAATACCGACGTCTTGGTTATCGATGAAGTGTCGATGCTCTCGGGCAATTTTCTCTCGATGTTAGATACCCTGACGAAGGAACTTCGGCGTGACCATCGACCATTTGGCGGCCTCCAGATGGTACTGGTAGGTGACATGTTCCAGCTTCCTCCGGTGAGCCGTTCTTCATCTGATTTTGACTTCGCTCACGAGAGCTCGGCTTGGAAGGACCTCGACCCCCTCGTCTGTTACCTCGACGAGCAGCATCGGCAGGGGGATGATGGGCTCCTAGCGGTTTTGGAGGCGATGCGAAGGGGCACGTTGAACGATGATCACATCGCCCTCTTGGAGGCGAGAAGACGCATTAGGCCGCCGGCCGAGGAGGAGGTGACCAGGCTCTTTGCGCATAATGTTGACGTGGATTCGATTAATCATCGACGGCTCGCCCTTCTTGGTGGCACTAGCGCTAGTTTTGATATGCGACCACGGGGGCCCTCCGCCGCCGTAGAGCAGCTGGCTAAGCGGATACTCGCTCCGGGCCACCTTGAGTTGAAGGTCGGAGCCGAGGTGATGTTCGTGGCTAACGACCCCTCAAAGGCCTTCGCTAACGGGAGCCGTGGGAGGGTCGCACGCTTTGAACAGGGCCGGGTAGTGGTCGAACTCGCGGATGGCCATAGGGAGATTAATGTCTCACCATACCTCTGGCAACATACCGAAGACGATGAGGTGGTAGCCGAGATTTCCCAGCTTCCCCTCCGACTCGCCTGGGCTATCACCATCCATAAGAGCCAAGGGATGAGCATAGATTCAGCCGAAGTCGACTTGAGCAGGACCTTCGCTCCGGGGATGGGGTATGTAGCATTGTCCAGACTCCGCTCCCTAGATGGACTCTATATCAAGGGTATGAACTCCATGGCGCTGGTACTCAATGATCAAATATTCGAGCTCGACGAACGCTTGAGGGCGGCATCGGACGCTCTCGCCGAATCGACGAGCGAATATGGCGACGAGGGTGCCTTATCTGATTCCGACTAAAGCGGACTTTCACCTAGATAAAGCTTTTTACCTCCTGGTTTCTTATAGGGCGAGTTCCCGTTCGTCCCCGGGAACCATTTCTGGCCGACTAGCGAACTGCGCCTAGATGATCCCGGCTAGATGATCCCGGCCAATTGACATAGCTTAGATCAATTGTTTCTACTGTTGTGGCGACTTTTGACCTAATGGATTAGTTAGAATGCACTCGGCGTGGATTGGGAGGTCCGGGATTGAGTCGGTTTGGAGCGGGAAGAGAAAATTATCTATTTGGTCCGCTAATGACAATTGGTGCTTTATTGCTAGGGGCAGGACTGGCGGCGTGTGGCTCCTCTAGCTCTGTGTCGAGTTCGCCTTCATCGGCTGGAGTATCGACTACTTCGACTACCGCGAGGTCGACTACTTTGGCTGGCCTAGATCTTTCCAAGCTCGGTTCATTGACCAATTACAGCGCAAAGCTAGTCAATAACAACATACTTACCCTAAGTTATCGAGTGCATTCCCCAAGCGACTGGGAGTCATTTGCGGGAGGACCAGAACCCCTGTCTATTAATATCGGTGCCTCGAGCTACGAACGGATGCCAAGTATTTCCGGGGGAGCGGTGAGCTACTCATGGAAGAAGGTTGGGCCCGCTGATCCTTATCAGTCGACGCCCTATCCCAGCGAGGTGAAGGGATTCATCGGCCTGACCCATGTTAGTGGTGCAACGCTGGTAAAGAAGGGTTCCTGCGTGGTGGACGGAATTTCTGGTCATCAATTTCAGTTCGTGGCAAAGGGCGGATCTATTTTTACCCTTAAGGCCCAGGCTTGCGTCGCAGACTCTTCGGGGGTTTTACTCAGCTTCGACGAGGGTAGCTCTGGCACCGAAGGACCAGTCGGCTACACCTCGGCTTTTGCGATAACCGGAGTAAACAACGTTGGTGTGATAACGGTTCCGTAGAGGTCGATCGAGTTAGAGCTAGATGCCAACCAACCAGAAAATGATAAGGCAATGACAAAAAGGCAATGACAAAGCAGTCTCTGGTTATTGGCATGCCTCATGATCTTCGAAGATCAAAGTAGAACAAGATTTGGCTTGACCTACTTATGGGTTCGCATTCCGTCCGTAGGGCCACCTAGCCTGAGGTTCGGCAGAACGACACTAGTAAGCCCTGTGTGTCGGTTATTGGGAGTGGGCGGATTCTAACCGACATCGCAGACCGCTTGCACCAGGATAGGGGTATGAGACAAGGTTCTTAAAGGATAAAACCTATTGCTAGGATCTCGCAATCAGTACCTAGTCATCAAGGGGTCGTCGCCTTTGTGCCTTTTGTATCGACGCTTTTCGTTTTTCGTCGAGACGATTCTGGGTTGAACCCCAGGTTGGTTTGGTCGGCCTACGGTTGCGTGGTACCCTTGCCGCCTTCTCTATTCTGTCCGTCAGAGTTTGATACGCTAATTTCCGATTCTGTGCCTGTGAGCGCTGGGAGGAGGCTACTACCCTGATTTCCGCGCCGTATCGAGCTGCGATTCGGTCAATTACGCTTTGCTCCCCATGGAGTTGTGATATGTCACAGATCAACTCCACTCTGGTGTCCGAAGTATTGACGTGCTGACCACCTGGGCCTGAACTCCTTGAGAAACGCCAAGTTAGTGCGGAAGGAGGTATTTTTATTCTGGAGGTGGGTGCAGACACCTTGAAACGGCTCCCTGGACATTTGAAGATCGACGTTATTCGGACTTGCCTACAGACTAGGGCTCGCGAATCACCGGCCTTGGTCCATCAAAATGTTTTGATCTCCGTTTTGGAATCAGGCCCCCGTTGACGCCTTACTCCTTTAGCCGCCTCCATAAGCCGTCTGCTGCTGGAGAGGGGTGGGAGCTGGTCGTTGACGCTAACTTACCGCACATTGAGTATTCGAATTAGATGAGGAGATTCAACAGCCTCCAGACATTCCTCTCGGGACTATTTAGATGAGCAACTCGTCTCTCCATTGCCACGTAATTGGGCCCGGAGGCTCATATTTTCCTAGGTCTTGGTTGACCACTGACCATTTTGACTCTGCGTTCTATTCAGCCTGGGTAGAAGCAATAACCCGGAAGGTCAGGAATCAGGCTGGAAACTTTGACGATTAGTTTCTTTGGACTAGGAGGTGACCGTTACCGACATTTGCCGGCCCAAAAAACGACCAATGAATGCTAGCTTCGGTCGCCGGTGTGCTCTTAGGAATGAAGAATTTCATTTGGTATCGCAGCTTGCCCCCGGGCGGTATCGAGCTTACCGAACTGCAGTTGAGGTGATACAACTGACCATTGCTAAAGCTCGAGTACTCCATGTATACCGGACACGGCGCAAGCCTCACGGTCGAATGGGCTGGATTTTGAAACCTCCCCACGGATAAATCCGGGGGATTCCTGGCTCAGGCAGCCTGAGTGCCCAGCGGACACCCAAGGTCTTATGCCATCAACACCAGCCGGGTTGAAACCAGCCCGGACGACCATCACGGC
>JAKCBW010000001.1:36069-87350 GCA_021842145.1 Actinomycetes bacterium | reverse complement strand
GATGGCGATCTACCGGGGGATAGATTCCCAATTGGAAGGGAAATCACCCTCGGTCGGTCGGAGGGATGTAGCATCAAACTCGACGATTCTTTCGTTTCAGGTATTCACGCCAGGGTCTTTATGGAAGGGTCAGAGTTGATGATTACCGACCTATCCTCCACCAACGGCACCTTTGTCAACTCGCAAAGGATCACTAAGTCAAGGATGCTAAAGGTTGGAGATACCATTATGGTCGGCCAGAACCGGTTTGTGGTGGGACTCTGATGCGACTGGAGTGGGGGGCGGCAACCGATAAGGGCCTGGTCAGGACTATGAATCAAGATTCCATGGTCGCAAACGGCAAGGTTTTCGCCGTGGCCGATGGAATGGGTGGTCACTTTGGGGGAGAGATAGCCTCAAAGATAGTCGTAGATTTTCTGACCAAGCTAGAGGGTTTTGCGGGCAAACAAGGACTGTTCGAGGCGGTCAAAGAGGCAAATGTAGCCGTATTTGAACATTCGCTTACGACGCCTGAGCTATCGGGCATGGGGACCACGCTTACCATGCTGGTGCCATTCGAGGCGAATGAGAAGTTTGATCGAGACCTGATAGAAATCCTTTCGGTCGGGGATTCCCGGGCGTACTTGCTGCACGATCTCGACCTAATCCAGGTTACTGAGGACCACACCTATGTAGGCGAACTTCTGCGCTCTGGACGAATTTCCGTGCAAGACGCTTCGATGCACCGGGCTAAGCACGTTCTAACTCGGGCCGTTGGAGTTGAGCCAGATATAGAGGTCGATCTATGGGAGATAGAACCCTACGAAGGTGATGTGATACTGCTCTGCTCAGATGGACTTACTAATGAGCTTGTGGAGCCGCAGATCCGGAAGGTACTCATCGAACATAAGGACCCTCAATCGGCGGCCGAAGAACTCGTTAGCATGGCCAAAAAGAGTGGCGGAAGCGACAATATCACGGTCGTAGTAGTCAGGGTTGCTGAGATTTCCCCGCTGTCATCGGATAGTCGTGGAGCTGTTTTAGGTCGTGGCGTCGAATCGGTCTCGCCGCCTGGCCGCAAAGCCGACGATGCCCAATCGGAGCGCCCCAAGTCCCCACTGTCGAGGATATCTATATCCACCAATACCAGGCGAGAGACGATTACTGCCATTCCCAGCCCAATACCTAAACGGGAAGTGCAGCGAACCTCATTGATTATGAAGATGATAAGGACGACCCTTTTCGTCTTAGCCGTCGCCGTAGTAGCTGCGGTGGTCGCCGGAGTCGTCGACCTATACGCAAAGAACTCCTATTACGTCGGCACCTCGGGGAAGTACGTCGCTATCTATCAGGGACGTAAAGGCGGTGTTTTGTGGTTCGACCCGAAACTGGTCAAGGTGACAAGTGTCCAAGTATCCTCGGTGAATCAGGCTCGCCAGGTCGAATTAAACAGTGGAGTCGTCGAACCATCTCTTAGTGCAGCCAACCTATTCATTTCCAACTTGATGTCCGAGGTGAATAGCCAAAAGCAGTTTCAAAGCCCCACTACGACAGTTGGGAGTGGGTAGCTATGGATAGGCGAATTTCCCAGATCGGCCTCGTGCTCCTGTTTCTCTTTGGGGCCCTTTTTTTACAGCTGAACAACCTCCAGATCATTCAAGCCAAGAAGCTGGCTAATGCCCCGGGCAATGTCCGGCAGGTAGTCAACGCCTTCTCGCTTCCCAGAGGGGCGATCCTGACCGGGGATGGCAAGGTGATAGCGGAATCCAAACCGGTCAATGATGCATACCACTATCTGCGGATCTACCCCTACGGAAGCCTCTATGGCGATGTAACGGGCTTTTATTCGATCGATTATGGAGTCACTGGTATAGAAGCGGCGTACAACAAGTACTTGACTGGCCACACCCCCACCATCCGATCGCTGACAGATCTACTAAACTCGACCTACGTTACGGACTCGGTGACGACTACTATCTCCTCAAATTTGCAGCAGGTTGCAGAGTCCGCATTAGGGAGTCGAAAAGGGGCCGCAGTAGTAATTCAGCCGAATACCGGTGCGATTCTTGCCATGGTCTCTAATCCAGGCTATGACCCGTCACCTTTGGCATCACACTCCGGCGCTACGGAACAGGCGGCTTGGAAGTCCCTTATAACCAATCCGAATCAGCCGCTACTCAATAGGGCGATCGCTAGGGCCTATCCCCCCGGGTCCTCCTTTAAGATAGTGACGACTTCGGCGGTTTACGACCATGATCCATCGATAGCATCGATCAACTTCCCGCCGGTGACCCAGATCCCTTTGCCCCTTACCACCCACACCCTCCATAACTACGCTTACGAGAGTTGTGGAGGCACCATTCCCCTGCTCCTGAAGGTCTCCTGTGATACGGGTTACGCTCAGATTGGCCTCAAGCTGGGAGCGGCTAATCTCTCAGACGAAGCCGCCGCTTTTGGCTTTAACCAGGTACCACCGCTCGACATAGGAGGGGCAGCCGCTTCTACCTTTCCACCGGCTTCATTTTTCAATCGCAACTTACCTCAACTTGCCTATTCTGCGATAGGGCAGGGCAATGTCAGCGCCACTGCACTGCAGATGGCGATGGTCGGCGGTGCAATAGCGGACGGAGGACTCATGATGACACCGCACCTGATGTACCAGATAAGGAATTTTCAAGACCAAGTAATCAAGCAGTACCAACCGAAGGTCTATAAGGTGGCAACCTCTCCTGCCACCGCAAGCATCGTGACCTCCGAGATGGAAGGTGTTGTCCAAGGTGGAACGGCATCGGGCATCGCAATACCCGGCGTAAAGATAGCGGCAAAGACCGGTACTGCGCAGACGACACTAGGCGCCGGTTCGACGGTGTCTGGAGCTGACAACTGGATGGTGGCCTTTGCGCCGGCCAACGCACCAACCGTTGCCGTAGCGGTTGTGGTTCCAAAGCAAGCGGGATTGGTGGGAATATCTACGGGCGCGACTCAGGCGGGTCCGGTAGTCAAGGCGATACTGCAAGCGGCGCTGGGCGCCGGGTGATTGGGGACAGGTAAGAGATGGCCAGCATTTTGGAATCGCCTTATGGCGGAAGATATGAGGTAATTCAAAAGCTTGCGCGTGGAGGTATGGCCGAGGTGTACGAGGCCAACGATAACCTGCTAGATCGGCGCGTCGCCCTGAAGGTGTTATTTCCGGAGCTCTCAACTAACGAGGCCTTCGTCGAACGCTTCAGGCGAGAGGCACAGGCGGCGGCCAACTTATCACACCCAAATATCGTCTCCGTATACGACTGGGGACAGGCGGACAACACCTATTACATAGTCATGGAACTCGTGGAAGGCAAGACCCTCTCAAGGGTGATAAAGGAGAAATCCCCTTTAGATCCGAAGACGGCCGCTGCGATCGCAGCCGACGTTGCTGCTGCCCTTTCTTTCGCGCATAAAAATGGCGTAGTCCATCGTGATATCAAGCCTTCGAACGTACTAATTACCCCCGACGGACTGGTAAAGGTAGCGGATTTTGGAATCGCTCGAGCGCTATCGGGCGATTCGGACCTGACTCAAACTGGATCGATTATGGGGACGGCAACATACATCTCCCCCGAGCAGGCACAAGGAGGAGAGCTCGACCTCAGAAGTGATATCTATTCGCTGGGAGTCGTACTCTACGAGATGGCAACGGGTGGGGTGCCCTTTACCGGGGAGACCCCTCTGGCCATCGCATATCAACACGTACGGGAACCGGTGCCTTCGGCCCGTAGGTTTAACCCTGAGATACCCGCCGACCTTGATTTGATAATCAACAAGGCCCTTCAGAAGGATCCATCGGACAGGTATCAGACCTCGGCAGAAATGCGCGCCGACCTTAACCGATTTGAGCAGGGTAAAGAGATAGAGTTCGCAAAAGCCGCTAGGGATGACTCTACCCGTGCGATGACTCGAGTCCCCAAGATCATAACTATATCCGATGAACCGGAAACGATAACTTTCGAGCCGATTACCGATTTTCCATCCGATCGAAAGATGGGGGCCGGGATGGCCATTCTTATCGGCTTCTTGGCCCTACTGATCCTCGCCGGAATAATCTTCCTAGGAGGGAACGCCCTTGGACTCTTCAAGAAGACAACCTCCCAAACCGCAGCTTCAGCCGCACTAGTTTCGGTTCCCGCCGTAGTCGGTCAGCAGCTTGGCGCAGCAGAACAGAGCCTTTCCGGCATGGGGCTCAATATCAATACCACCTATTCGCAATCGACCAAAGCCGCTGGGACGATTACCTCACAAAATCCGAGGGGCGGAGCATCGGTGCAAAAAGGCTCGACGGTGAACCTGGTCGTCTCGACGGGTCAGGCGATGATTAGCGTTCCCAATGTCACCAAAGTAAATATCTCGACCGCCGAGACGACCCTTTTGAATGCGGGCTTTAACGTTTCGACCAGCTATGTTGCAGACAAACTTCCCTTGGGGAGCGTGGTGAGTCAGACACCGGCTGGAGGGTCGAGCGCAGCCAAAGGCTCGACGGTGAACCTGGTCGTCTCCAACGGCCCGGCTCAAGTCACCGTACCTAATGTCGTAGGTCAGCAGCTAGCTCAGGCGGCTAATACCCTCGGAACGGTACAGCTATCGGTTGGAACGGTTTCCTATCAGGATTCGCTCCAGGCCCAAGGGACCGTTTTAGATACGACGCCCGGGCCCGGTACGACCGTTGCTCCTAATTCGGCGGTCGACCTAATCGTCTCGACCGGTAATGCCCCTGGATCCTCCACGACCACCACGGCGCCGCCTACCACGACGACTACGGCGCCGCCTGCCACGACGACTACGGTTCCGAGCACCACGACCACCACGGCGCCGCCTGCCACGACGACTACGGCCCCGGGATGAGACCCGAGGCCGCTATCAAACCTTAACTAAGGTCATTTCCAAGAAGTTGCGTACTACCGTTCTTCCCTGTTCGGTCAGGATTGATTCGGGGTGGAACTGCACGCCTTCGATCGGGAACTCCTTGTGTCGGATACCCATTATGTAGCCGTCGTTGGAATGTGCGGTAATTTCGAGCTCTGATGGAACAGATTCTGGTTCTATGACTAAGGAATGGTATCTAGTCGCCGTAAAGCCTTGTTCCATGTTTACAAAGACACCCTTCGAGTCGTGGGTTATCTGGGACGTCTTTCCATGCATGAGGATTTTTGCCCGCACAATTTTGGCACCAAAAACCTCCCCGATGCACTGGTGACCCAAGCAGACGCCGAAGGTAGGAATCTCTTTGGAGAGGCTACGCAGTATCTCGTTCGATAGAGTCGCCTCCCTCGGGTGGCCAGGACCAGGGGAAATGAGTATCCCATCCGGTCTGAGGGCGGCGATCTCTTTAACGTCGACCTTGTCCGCCCTAAAGACGATTGGGTTGGCCCCGGTTTCACCTATATATTGGACCAGGTTGTAGACGAAAGAGTCGAAGTTGTCTATTACGACTATCTTCTGTTGGGAGAGGTTGTCGCTGAAATTCAAGTCGTGCGAGGGAGCTTTGTTCGTCCGATTTAAGTCCATAGGTAGATCCTAGACAGATGGAGTTTTTAGATGAGTCCAAAGTCGAAGACGCGTCGATCTTCAAAGGGCCCGACGCCTCCAAAGCTGAGCAAGCAGTCACAGAAAAAGAGCTCAGATAACAAGGCGGCCGCCTCTTCGGGCCGTTACACCCCTCCTATACCGCGGAAATTCAAAAGGAGCGATCCCCGGATGCTCTATATAATTTTCGGTCTGCTGGGGCTGGGCGTACTGCTGATCCTCCTCAACTACCTGGACCTTCTACCGGGTGGGGTGTCGAGCTGGTATTTGTTGGTTGGTCTTGTGCTGATATCGGGGGGATTTTTCGTTGCAACCGGGTATAGATGAGAGCAAGGCAACTGCGGCTCGCACAAGATGGGGATAACTGTCGGACCGATGCGGAGGAGGCAGTTCCAGAGCATGCCTAGCTGCCCCTTATTAATCGAAGTTAACTAGGACGGATTGTTGACCAAACGGCGCCTTTACATCATTTGCGAGATGGCTCTGTGGTATTTGCCGATAGCGGTGTCACTGCTTTTACAGAGGACCTTCACCGGGTGGACGGGCTATGCACCACTTATAAGTGGAGGGTCCCCTGGATCCTCTATAGTGCGATTTCCAAAGGCATTCCTAGTGATTCCGTTACTGGTCGCCGTGCTACTGGCGGTCAAGCAGAAACGTATAGCAGTAGTCGTGAGCTCCTTAGTAGTTGTCCTTCTGGCACTGTCGTTTCTATTTGCATATCATCAGTCAGGCCCGGGTCCAGCCGGGCAACGGCTCACTAACCACCTGTCGTTCACAATGTATTTTCAACTCGAATACCCCGATTCAACCGTCGCTTTTGTTTCGATATTCATGTCATGGCTAGCCACCGCGGGATTGGGGCTAATACCTTTTCTCCGACAAAAGGCTGATGGGCCTTGAGTTAATCGGATCTTCGACCGAAGTGTGGGATTAGTGCGCAGAGTCGACCACTGGAGAATGATCTTGACGCCAATCTTTTTGTTCGCTCAGGTCGCAGGGTGAGGCTGGCTACTTCAGGCACTGAGGCACTTGAGAATGTCCGAACCGTGCTCACGCATAGGCCCGAGCCTTGCGACAAGCTGTCGATGAGGTCCACGGCCTGATTCGAGTGTGCCTAGTGGTCGGCATGGTCACAGCATGCAACTTCACTTACCAATAGTGGCTGGGACATAAAAGCACCGATTAGTGACGCACTCGTATGAAATGTGAGCACTTCACTATCAGGGTTGTGCCTGCAGACCATGCTGAGAAGTAGCTTTTTTGGGGCGCTCATTCAAAATAAGCAAGTATCCAGGACTGCAACATGGCGACGATGAATTGCTGCGAACTCGATCGACCATCTCGCAGTTGATCGATCTGGTGATAACTATCAAGCTGGTGATAACTATCAAGGCTCACAAAGTAGCGTATAGACATGAGAATCTTTGTGGCTGGCGCAAGTGGGGTAATCGGGCGGCGCCTCGTTCCGCTACTAGTGGCGCATAGCCATGATGTCGCCGCGATGACCCGCACCGAGAGTAAGCTCGAAGAGCTGCAACTCATGGGGGCTACGCCGATTCTCTGCGATGTCTTCGATCGCGATGAATTGGCTCGTGTCGTAACTGCGTTCGAGCCCGATATCGTCATCCACCAACTTACCGACCTGCCTGACAATCCCACACAGATCCCTGAATACTTCGCCGCAAACAATCGGATACGACGAGAAGGAACGACGAACCTCGTCGATGCAGCCCAAATCTGTGCTGCCAAAGTCATGGCCCAAAGTGTCGCTTGGATCCTTCTGGGAGACGGTGGATTCGCGTTGGAGTTCCTCGAGAGTACGGTCCTTGCTGCAGGGGGAGTCGTTCTGCGATATGGTCAGTTCTACGGACCAGGGACCTATTTCGAATCAGACCCGCCAAGTCCGCCGAGGGTGCACATTGATGATGCGGCCAGAAGAACTTTGGATTCCCTCTCAGCCCTCAGCGGAGTGCTAAGCATCTACGAGCCCTAGATGACCGAGGAAAGGGAAGGCGCATCTCGGAACCGAGGTTAGCTACGTCGAGCCTAGAGAACCACCGTAGACCACCCTCGTCAACTGCCCGGTATTGGTCAATGACGAGATCATTGACACGGCTGGATTCCGAGACGGTCAGCCCGGGGGAGTGCACTGACCGGACTTACCAGGATGGGGTGTGGATATTGGGAGGCTGCTTAAGAGCCAACTTTTCTATGGGCCGCTTTAGATCCAGCGGCTCGGTATCTACATTTAGGTTTCCAAGCTAAGTGACTAGTCCCTTCGAGTTTCGAAGGTGGAAGCCGATTAGGAGGTTTGCCGGTTCACGAACTTGCAAAGGGTGAGGGATCACCGACTTTAGGTTGTTAAATAGGCTCCGGCCACGCCGGCCCGGCGCAAGCTTACCTGGAGTAGGCACCCTTGGTCGGTCCAGACGGATCAGCTAGCTTATACACGCCGATACGAACGAACCGCCAGCGGAATGAAGACAGCGATAATGGCTATGAGCCAAAGGACGCTCTCGATTCCACCACGTATGGCGGGTCCCCCTAGGGCGAGCGACCGCATCTCATTAATTACTATTGTCACCGGCTGATGCTTTGCAAAGACCTGGAGCCAACCGGGCATAGAATTGACCGGTACGAATGCCGAAGAGACGAAGGTTAGTGGAAATAACCAGGCCAGCCCGAAGGACTGAACCGTCTCTTCGTTTTTAAAGGCCAAACCACAGTAGGCGGAAACACAGCAGATCGCAACTCCGAAAACTGCCCCGAGGATGAGCATCAAAATGCCGGCGCCGACTCCATTGTGAAATCTGAAACCGACTGCGAATCCAACTAACAGGATTACGATGACCGTTACGACTAGCCGAATGGTATCGGCGATGAGTCTTCCTAACAGGACGGCCGATCTTGCCATAGGCATGGAGCGAAATCGGTCGATCACCCCAAGCTGGATCTCCTTAGCAAGGCCAATCGCCGTGCCAAATGAGGCAAAGGCTGCTGACTGCGCTATTATCCCAGGCATCAAATAGTCTACGTAACCACCGGGCACCGATACAGAAATTGCCCCCCCGAAGACGTAGCGGAAAAGCAGGACGAACATTACCGGCTGGATAATGGTGAAAAAAATAAAAGCGGGGACGCGCAGCCAGACCAGAAGGTCACGTTTGGAGACTATCAAGGCGTCGCTTATGCCGTACCGGAGTCTCTCAATCTGAGTTAACTCCACTGTCTTGGGAGCCTCCTTGACGATTTGACTAGCCATTTGTTACCTCGCCAGAGCTTTTCGAAGTCACCTTTTTACCCTTTCGACCTTGCTTGACGACATCATCTTCGGCTGAAGTGCTAGCGGCATGCCCGGTAATTGCGAGGAACACGTCGTCGAGAGACGGTCGGTGCAACGACAGCCCTTCGACCTCGACTCCCGCAGAGTCGAGGTTCCTTACCGCCATGGCGAGAGCGTTAGTTCCGTACTGACCTACTGCTACCGAGATCTTTGCTGATTTGGGGTCTAATATCGGTTCCGTTGGGGAAAGTTCGACCACCGCACGCTTGGCATCTTCTATCCTCCCGGGGTCGACCACCGTGAACTCAAGCACGTCGCCGCCTACGCGATCCTTGAGCTGTCCAGAGGTTCCCGTCGCAATTACCTTACCCTGGTCTATAA
The DNA here is from genome assembly GCA_021842145.1 of Actinomycetes bacterium. GTDB lineage: Bacteria > Actinomycetota > Acidimicrobiia > Acidimicrobiales > Acidimicrobiaceae > JABEUN01. Next base: position 78,145 of record JAKCBW010000001.1, on the reverse strand, counting down.
CTACTATTTGGTCGGCGAGCACGTCAGCCTCTTCTAAGTATTGAGTAGTAAGGAGCAGGGTCGTCCCCTCTTCGACGAGGTCCCTTATAACTCCCCACATTCCGATGCGGGCGCGTGGATCAAGCCCGGTGGTCGGCTCGTCTAGGAAAAGAACCGATGGGTGACCGACCAGACTTGCAGCGAGATCGAGCCGCCTCTGCATGCCTCCCGAATAGGTCTTGCTCGGCCGATCACCCGCTTCGATGAGATCAAAGCGTTCTAGTAGCTCCTGAGCCCTGCTCTTAGAGCCCTTTTTGTTTAGGTGGTAGAGCCTGCCCATGATCTCCAAGTTTTCTCGACCCGTTAACTCTTCCTGGATCGCTGCGCTCTGGCCCGCTAGGCCGATGAGCTGGCGCACTTTAGCTGGATCGGCCAAAACGTCACAGCCCTCGATAAAAACAGATCCTGAATCGGGCCGTAAAAGGGTAGTGAGGACCTTTATGACGGTAGTCTTTCCCGCACCATTGGGTCCAAGAAGTCCGAGCACCGTTCCCCGCTCTACGGACAAGCTGACCCCGCGGAGTGCTTCAACCGCTCCAAAGCTCTTCTTTAGATCGCTAACTTCTACGGCGACTTCCAATTAAACTTCCATTCTCCCGTTGGGTCTGACCACACGGTAGGTAAGAACCAAGGTCCTGTCTTGAGCGAGCCTACCAAACGATGTTGAAGACTCCAAATAGTTTCTATACATGCTGTGAATAGTTAGCAGAATTGTTACCAGCAATCCAGCCGCAACGGTCGTCATGGCCTGAAAATGGTTTTAGCGAAAGGCCTCGGTTTTGGCGGACCGATAGATCGGGCGCGCTAAGACTAATTTGCTCGGCATTTAGCATCAGTCCCAAGGGTGCAATTGTCGGTCTAATGGCGGGCCTAGCTTTTAGGATTTCTCTGCTTAAAGCCTGCTCTACGAGCTTTTTATTAAGCTCGCAGGGTCCGGAGGTGGGCGTTTGCCCATCTAGTTCACCGCTGTACGTGGCTCTTCGGTCAGAGTCTTTCGATGATCGTTGCGTTTGCTAGACCGCCGCCTTCGCACATCGTTTGGAGGCCGAAGCGGCCATTGGTCCTTTCCAACTCGTTCAAAAGGGTGGCGAGGAGTTTGGTCCCCGATGCTCCCAAGGGGTGACCTAGTGCGATCGCACCACCGTTGACATTGACCCGATCCATGTCTGGATGGATCTCCTTTTCCCAGGCGAGGACGACGGACGCAAAGGCCTCATTGATCTCAATTAGGTCGATATCGTCTATGGTTAGCTTGGCTCGCTCGAGGACCTTTTTAGTCGCTGGAATCGGACCGGTAAGCATTGTTACCGGGTCTACTCCAGCGAGCGAGAAGGAATGAAACCTTGCTCGAGGTGTCAATCCGAGTTCGTTGGCCTTCTCCTCGCTCATTATCAGCACCGCAGAGGCGCCGTCGGTGATCTGAGAGGAGTTTCCTGCGGTGACCTTACCGCCCTCTTTGAATGCCGGCTTGAGCCCGGCCAGCGCCTCGATTGTCGTGTTGGGCCTAACGCCCTCATCCGCTGATATTGCTTCTTCGGTTAGGTTTCCTTCGTCATCTTTCTTTCCAATAGGAATAATCTCTCGGTCGAATCTCCCCTCTTGCTGCGCCTTAGCCGCCCGCATATGACTCATTAGACTGTACTGGTCGAGATCTTCCCGGCTGAGCCCCCACATCTCGGCGATCATCTCAGCCGAAATTCCCTGGTTTACCAACCCACCTCGATCTTCATACCTCTCTTTGACCTTGGGCCCAAATGGCCAGCCCATCCCGGATACAACGCTCGATCCAAGGGGAACGCGGGTCATGGTCTCCACGCCGGCTGCGATGATGATCTCATGAACACCGGACATTACGGCCTGAGCTGCGAAGTGTGCCGCCTGCTGGGAGGAGCCGCACTGGCGGTCAACTGTTGTAGCGGGGACACTTTCGGGAAAACCAGCGGCCAGAACCGCATTGCGAGCTATATTTACACCCTGCTCGGCGACCTGCATGACACAGCCCATTATGACGTCTTCGACTAGTTCGGGATCAAGACCATTTCGCTCAACGAGGCCCTTGAGGACTTCGGCGGCGAGGTCGGCAGCATGCCAGCCCCTTAGCGATCCATTTCTCTTTCCACCCGGCGTCCTTAGTGCGTCTACGATTACTGCGTTCGCCATCTTTTCCTCCGTAGGTTCTAACACCGACTCCAGCTGGTTGGACGCCGGTTGCTATGTGTTCTTTCGCAAGATCGACCATCGAATCGGCGGCCCTGCAGCTGCCGATCCACAATCACGACTCTATCAAAATCAGACCTTGTATTTTGTGCGGCGGGCAGATGACATGAGAAAGCTCTGGTGAAAAAGGTGACCGCCACCGCAAAGGTACCACCATGTTTTCCTGTGCATTTATGCCACGGGCACGAATTGGCTCTAGAATCCTTATCAGAGGAAGAATTAGATCGTCGCAGTGGGCGTTAATTTGCAGTGGCGGTTTTGTTGATTAGATGAGCTAAGTCTCACCTTCGTCTCAAAGAGGGATAACCCAGATAGGCGAGAATTGTTACAGTCCGAGGTTAGAAGACCTCACCGATTCTACCGATGGAGTATCGTATGTCGCAGAGTACATTTCGTTCGCCGAAAAAGACATTACCTAAGATAGCACCATTGTCCTTGGGGTTGGTGGCTGTGTCTGCCCTCGCAGGAGCTGTCGTGACCGAAGCTACTTTGCACTTCGGTCAAGGGTCGTCTACCGGAGTACCGTCGTCGGTGCAAGTGAACTATCCGAACATCGAAAAGGCCGCAGTTGCATTTGCGACTACCAAGGACCCCAATGGGGCGCCATACAGTGTCAAGTCGGTAAAGGCGAATGCAATTTCAGGTCAGTTCATCGTTGAACTAACTGGACAGAACAGTGTTGACATTACCGTAAAGGTACAAACGAGTTCTTTGGGGAAGGTGGTTTCGGTAACGATCGAACACTCGAAGGAAAATCCTATCCCTAGCATCGTCCAGGGTGTTATAAGCTCTACTGGGATTGGATCCTCGGAGTCTACCCTTAAGACATCCTCCGTAGTAGTTCAGGCTCCGACTCCCGTAATAAGCAACCCTCCGTTGGCTAATGTAGTAGTGGCAACCTCCGCTAAGGATAATTCAAAGGACGTTACCACCCCGGGAACATCAAGTGGGGACGCTGCCGAATACGGCCACACCTCAACACCTTCGTCGACCTTGACAATCGGCACCTCGACGAATTCGAACCCCCAGACCGTGGCGGTAACGGTTTCTTCATCCCAAGCGGGAACGGACGCCCTTAATTATCTACAGACCACTTACCCAAGCGTCAGCGATTTTGTACTCGGATCAGTTACCCTCGTTGAGAGTGAGAATCCTCACTATCGGGTAGTAGTAACCTCGGCGACCTTGGGAAGCTTTTCGGTAGAGGTTTCCGCTACTACTGGGAAGGTTTCAGATCTTAGCTTCACTACATCGACGAACTCGGTAATTGCGATGGCGGTTCAGAGCTATTTGAGTACCAATTACTCGTCGTTTGGCGCCGCTACCATCAATCATATTTCGCCTAAGGAGTCAACCGCTGGATACTTCTCCGTCAAGGCGACCTTCGCCGACGGATCGGTTATTCATCTGGTCGTCGATTCAAAGGGTAACGTAATCCATGCCCACATGTCTGGATCCAGTGATTCTTCCCAGACCTCCCAGGATAATTAGTCTTTATTGCACCACTACCCAATTGGGGAGGCCCCGCCAAAAGGCGGGGCCTTTTCTTGCCCAACGGAAGGGGTATTTCAAGGCCAGTGAAGTCAACCAGAGTGGGGCTAAGCGACTTCATTTCGGCGAGTGGGAGTTCTACGAGTAGGATTGCGAAATTGTCGGGCTACCCGACGCGGCGCCAACAATCCTGCTAGTTGTAGGGTATGAACCCAACAAAGTTGCGCTCAAAACAAAACGAACTCAACCATAACCTCGCGGCTAAAGAGACCTAAGAGGAGGTTTGAGATGCAAGTTTTATTGGAGCTTGGCCCGGGTGGCACTGGGTTTCAAGTTTCCGTCAAGGACCTTTGAAGAGCTGACCACGGAAACTATCAGCCAAGCTTGTCTGGAGACCGTCACTGTCAGACCGTCACTGTCAGACCGTCACTGTCAGACGGTCACTGTCAGACCGTCATGTGGCAGCGGCTGGGTCGATATTTTTCAATAGCCGAGGGAGGTAAGCGAGAATGCGTTTACGTCCACCAAGCCCTTGTCGGTCAATTTCAATTCAGGTATTACCGATAGACCCAAGAAACTCAGCTGCATAAAGGGGGACTCTAAACTGGATCCGAGGGACTTGGCGGCAGAATTAGCGGCCTTTAGCATGTTGGCTACCACATCAGCCGGCCTGTCACTCATAAGGCCAGCTATAGGAAGCGGAACCTCAGCGAGTAAGTCTCCGTCTAGATAGACGACCTGTCCTCCTCCGAGTTCGGTTAATCTTTTCACGCAGGCGACCATGTCTAAAGCGCCTTGTCGGTCGTTCCCACCGATCACCATGATGTTATGGGCGTCGTGAGCGACGGTGGATGCTATGGCACCCTTATAGACGCCAAAGTTATCGACTATCCCGACTGCGATTCGACCGGTGTTTTTGTGTCTTTCGATCACAGATAGCCTGCACAGATTCCGATCTGTTGGATCCCATCGGACTCGTTTGGACCTGGTAATTAGGGAATTGTCTGCCACCGAAATAGCCTTTGCATAGCTGTTTAGCTCCAAGGGTACTTCGAAGTCCTCCTCGTTTGGAAGACGCTCTAGATGAACCGAATTGAAAAGCCAGCTAGCTGGTGTGGCATGGTCTATAATCCCAGGCAGTATCTTCCCACCTTCAGCAACGAGCCGCCCTTTTTGAAAAACCTTTTCAGCACTGAATTCAACAAGGTCTGTGAGAACTACGACATCGGCCTGATATCCAGGACCCAGTGATCCGAGGTGATCCATCCCGTGGTATTCGGCCGGATTTGAGGTTGCCATTACCAAGGCGTCCTCGGCCCTAAGGCCACATGCGACTGCGAGCTTCAGGATGTCGTTGATGTGACCGGATTCTAGGAGAAGGTCGGGTTCGCGGTCGTCACTGCAGAATGCGAGCCGATCGGTGCCGTTTTCGATAGCCGTTTGAATTAGCTCTTTTAGGTTCTTGGAGGCCGATCCCTCCCTAATGAAAACCCACATTCCTTTCTGCCTTTTCTCATGGGCTTCACGGTAACTGAAGCACTCATGATCGGACTCGACCCCGGCTACTAGGTAGGCATCGAGGTCGGCACCGAGCACTCCGGGGGCGTGTCCATCCACTCTTTTATCCCCTGCGGCGGCAATCTTGTCTAGCACCTCGGGATCGGCCGAGATAACCCCGGGGTAGTTCATCATCTCGGCCACGCCTATCGACGGTCCGAGCTCGAGTATCGCTTCGAGGTCAGAGCGGTCAAGGCTGAATGCGGGACTTTCGAATTTCGACGCTGGTACGCAAGGAGATGCACAGATTCCAAAGAAGAACGGAAGGCCGGCCGACGCCTTGGCCAGCTCTTTTACCCCCTTTACTCCCATAACGTTTGCCAGCTCATGTGGGTCTGCGGCCACCGCCACGGTCCCTAATGGGAGTACGGTTTTGACAAACTCGTCTATCCATAATTTGGTCGATTCGAGGTGCATGTGGGCATCTATGAAGCCGGGAACCAGGTGCCTATCGGTTACGTCTATGGTCAACTTAGATTCGCGCTCTCCCCATCCCACGATCTTCGTGCCGAGGATTGCTAGGTCAGTTCGCACGAACTCCTTGGTGGTACTCGAGAACACCAGCCCACCTTTTAGCAGGAGATCGCAGGGGGCGTCTCCACGGGCGGCCTCGATTTCAGCCCTCAGTCCACGTTCTTTCGCCATAACTAGAGGCTAGCTCTCAAAGGATATTCATCCTGACCCACGGGTTGAGAACGAGTGCGGGATCAGCAGCAGCTAACGGGAGGCGTATTGCGAACTCGACCTTTTCTGGGCTGCTTTTGCCGAGAAAATGTCTCCGCACTCTTCACATAGGTCGCTGACGACGCCTAGCCGTTGCAGGATTGCGAAGATCTTGCATCCAACACAGACACCTAGTGCGGACTCCGCTAGGGCGAAAGCCCCAAGTATCCAAAGCAAGTCGAATGCGACGGAATGAGCACCTACTAGGTACAGGATTAGCGTTACTAGCGAAAAGACCGAACCTATCCCTTGGGCGAAGCGCTTTGGCTTCCCGGAGACTATCTTCTCAGCGCCAAGGCGTGGAGCGACTATCCTCGTGGCGAAGCGACCTAGTGGAGAAAACCTGGGCCCCGCTGCCACCCTGGCGACAAAGCCATAGAGGAGGATTAGTAAAAAAAGTACTGAGTGGGTCATCTCGGCGAGAAGCACCAACGTCACTACTCCAGCCGCCACCGTCCTTGCGGCTTTCTCATTTACGGTCTCTGGGAAGCCGAAGATTTGTGTGGTAGTCATAAAGACCATAATACCGATCAACTTAGTCAACAATTGCTTAAGCCAGAAGAAATCCGAGAATTTCCTTCCTTGATCGCACGATTAATTGAACACCTTGCCTGCCACCTAGTGTCGCTTTCGCCGAAAGTTCAAACCGTCACTTATACAAATTGAACAGATCCACTTGGCCTTCCCGTTTCGCACCAGGACGCAGGATGGAGGTAGAGAAATTAGAGAAAAAGAAGAGAAGACTACGAGCTGGGAAGTGTTTAGGTAAATTCACGTTGTAAATATTGGTCACTTGCGTGAAGTTAGTCTTTTGGAGTTACCCGAGGCTTGACGGGGGAGGTACGAGGTGAAAAAAGCCATTGGATTGGCCCTGTTGCCCTTAGGTGTGCTCGCCGCCGCCTGTTCTTCGACTTCCTCAAGCGGTAGCTACTCTACCGCTACCACCGCCGCCGGTAACGCCACTTCTACGCCCATAACTCTGAGTCTGCTCAAGACAAAGAGTTATGGGGAGGTCTTGGGTTCGTCAACGGGACAGGTCTACTACATGTTGACCGCTGACTCGTCAAACAAGTCGACCTGTTATTCTGCTTGCGCCACCGCCTGGCCACCGGTTCAAGCTACCACCAAGGTGGCGGCTGGGGTAAGTAGTTCGTTGGTGTCAAAAATAACCAGAACGGGTGGGTCTTCACAGCTCGAATATGCGGGTCATCCACTGTATACCTTCAGTAGTGATGTGAGCCAGAATGCGACCAATGGAGAGGGAGTCTACGCCTTTGGTGGCTACTGGTATGTGCTATCCGCGTCGGGACAGCCAATAAAGACGGCCGTGTCGGCGAGTCCGTCTACCACCGCAGCCAGCTACTACTAGCAGGGTCACCAAAGCTCGGCTAGCGGGTGTGGTCCTTCGGGCTGGGGGTGGCGTCAATTTTTCAGGTCGGGCGACTCATCGCTAATTTTAATTGGGCATTTAAAGCCGGACTCGATAAGTCCAGCTTCGATCTTACTGGCCAGCATAGGTTTGCAGAATAGGTAGCCTTGGCCGAATTCGGCGCCCAGAGCTAGCAGGTATGAGGCTTCGGATTCGGTCTCTACGCCTTCGGCGATCACTTTTAAGCCCAACTGATGGGCCAGGGAAATTACCGTGGCCACTATCACTTCGTGCTGTTTGGAGCTCCTAATGCCCGTTACGAAGGAGCGGTCTATCTTCAAAGTGTCTATTGGTAGTCGATCGAGCTGTGCCAGGGACGAATAACCGGTTCCAAAGTCATCGAGTGAAATGTGCACGCCGAGTTTTCGTAGCGACTCAAGTTCGGCTCGCACTGCGTTTCCCGGCTCAAGCAATACCGATTCGGTGATCTCTAAGTAGAGAGAATCTGGATTCAACCCTGAAACCGCTAGCGCCTGGTGGACCATTGAGGTGAAATTGGCGTCTCGAAGCTGGGCGACAGAAACATTGACCGCTATGTGAAGGGGTGACCGATCACTTGAGGAATTAGCCCAAATGGCCCCTTGGAGACAGGCTTGATTTAGTACGAATCTACCAAGTGGGGCTATCAGCCCGGTCTGCTCAGCCAGCCCAATGAAGTGATCTGGAGGTACAAGACCCCGTTCGGGGTGACGCCACCTGACTAATGCCTCCAAACCCTGCACCACCCTGCTAGTGAGAGAAACAATGGGCTGATAGAAGACTTCGAGTTGGCCAGTTTCTATCGCTGTGCGCAACTCTTGGCGTGAGTTGAGCCGGTCCAGACTCCTGGGGCGATCGATCGGTTCGGAGTGAACGACAATTTCAGATCCGAGATCTTTTGCCCTATTAGAAGCGATCGCAGCATCCCTGAGTAGATCAGTGGGTTCGATAAACCCAGTTGCAGTTGCGATGCCGATCGAGGCGGTTAGGTTCAGTTCGTTGCCGTCGTCGACGCTTATTGCTTCCGAGATGACCTGTTGAACTGTACGAGCAAGGGCCTCCGTGTCCGATGGAAAGTAAACGTCGGGGGAGAAGATGGCAAACTCATCGCCGTTGATCCTCGCTATCGAGACGGTACTTGGTAGTCGGGAGACTAGCCGGTCAGCGACAATGCGCAGAATCGCATCGCCGATTTCGTGTCCGAGGCTCTGGTTGATCCAGCTGAAATCTTCGAGATCGACGTAAATGATCGAGAAGGAGCGTCCTTCGGGAGCTTTTAGGATCGACTGGCCTAGACGGTCTAGAAATAGGACTCTGTTAGGAAGATTGCAAAGCGGGTCAGTTAGAGCCTGGTTGATCAACTGCCGCTCGAGCATGTTGCGCTCGGTGACATCCTCGATGCTCACCAGGACGGCCCGTTTTCCTTTCCATAACATCTCATGGGCGTTGACGTTCACTTCTACAATGCGACCACTGGCCAGCCTGTGTCGCCAGCCCTGGGTATTCCTCACCGTACCGGGTCTTGTTCTTAGATGTTCGATAATTACATCGGCGTCCTCGGGCGGTCTTATGTCCGAAATTGTCATCCTGCGAAACTCAGCGTAGCTATAGCCGTAAAAGATGGTGGCCGCTTCGTTTACCTCGAGAAATGAAAGAGTTTCCGTATCGAAAATATACATTGGCTGAGGGTTAGAGGAGAAAAGTGTGTTGAAGGTCTGATCTCCTTCAAAGGATTCAATATCGTCTACGTCCGTAGGATCAATCTTGGTGATGTGCGCCGTGAGTGCAATCGGCCGATCGTCGGACCCCTTAACTGCGCTGACCGTCGTCCAACAGGAGATTAACGAAGAGTCGGGAAGCTGATACCGTTTATGGACCACATGGGTTTGAACCTGACCTTTTCCCAGAGCCCTTCGACCTTGTGAGTCGATCTGAAGGTCATCGGCGAAGGTTATGTCATCGATCGTCAGGTCCCTCAGCTGCTCAAGGCTCCTACCCATGACCTCGCAGAAGGACGCATTGGCGAGCAGAAGCCTTCCGTTTAGTCCAGCGACGGCCGTAGGCAGGGGGCTGGCCTGGACGCCGGGATCCAAATCGAGAACCGCATAATCCACAAAGCCCTGCCGACCATCGACCCTGCCTCTTGAACGAGCTGAAATATCCCAATTCATATTAGGAATAAATCCCCAAGACAAATTCGGGAGTAGGCGTGACGCATTTGAGGTTTATCCACACGGTAGAGTGAAAAATACCCCGCACTTCTACCCCTCTTTCCCATGCGACGACCCTGCAATTATAACATCGGCATGAGCCTTCAACTACTTGACGACCCAGATAATGCTAACTATGTGCAGCGGGCGGTTCATAATGTGAAAGCCGTTGCCAAAGTGTGTCAACTAAACCCAATGTACGCTTCGACAAGGGTAGTTGGAGCATTCCCTCCACATTGCCACCAGGTTGGCAACTAGGTAAATGGAGAAATCCTGCTCGGATAGGTTGACTATCTGCTGTGCAATTGCTGTCGAAATTGTAAGGTATCCCTCTCGATTGATTTGGAAGTTACCCCTCAACTGGCATTGGTTCGAAAGCCTGCTTATCGAGAGCGATGGGCTTAATGAAATATATTGGGATTTTTTAAGGAAGAAAGTAACTTTGCAAAGTGGATAAAGCCCACTCCTGTCGCCGGGTCGTATCCGGGTGTCGCGCTAAAGATCCCGTGATGCACATTTAGGTAGTCATTGTTGCCGACGGTTACATCAGATATAGAGTTAGAACTGATAGCGGCCAGTCGGTAAAGTGCCGGGGCAAGCAGGCCAAGTCGGTGGCCGAGGGCGGATATTACCAGGGAGACTCCAGCACCAACCACCGGTGCCGCTCCACTTGTCCCTCCTAAAACGTCCCACTTGTACTTGGGGGCATAAACCAGAAATCCCTCTGCAAGTGCCGAGACGTCCGGAACCTCCCGGCAGAGTGCTACCAGGTGGCAGTTAGTCACCGCTTGCTGAGAGTCGACGCCGGGCCCAAATTGGAAGGGTGGTTGCAGGTGGATCGAACTCGTGCCTCCACCACTTGCACCGCCGTAATTTACATCTGACCATACCCTCTCGCCATTGGGGGCCGATGAATCGAGCATCAATCCGCCTACCCCGGTAACGAAGCTCTGTGAAGCCGGATCATCTACCGAAAGCGAAGGGTCCTTTCCTTGGGAGTAGCAGTCTTCTGACCCCGAGTCACCCGATGCAAATAGAACGGTCTGCCCTTGCGCCGCAGCCTCGGCAAAGGCGAGCTTCTCGACGGCAATATCACTACTCGCCATCTGCGCTTCACACAACCCCCAGCTCCCGACGATGACTTGGGCTTTGTTCGCTATGACCATTTGAAGGTATAGCTGGTCTGCCATTGCTTGGGGTGCTGAATAGATGTCAAGGGTTGCCTTAGGCGCAAGGGAGAGTGCGGTCTCGGTATCCAGCTCGGCCTCTTCTAAGGAGGCCGTGGAGGCGTCGTGGGATCCAGGTCCGACGTTGAAGTAGTTAATTTTGGATTTTGAACCTACACAACTTCTAAACAGGTTGAGATCCTTGGTGAAGCGAGAGCTAGACGGCGTCGGGGTAGTCTTGGCAAACTCCGGTAAGGCAATTGTTACCTTCTGACCCTGATCTCCAGATCGATAAAGGCTATTCATACCGTATAACGAGGCGATCTGTGACGGGAGGAGAGCACCGATCTGATGAGCATTCGAAAGCGCCGCTGGGCAAGCTTTTAACCCACTCACTTGCGGTGAATTAGTCAAGGCGAGCCTTTTGTATTGATTCAGTTGAGCCTTGGCGACGACCGAGGGGATCCTTCTTAGATCGTTGGTCCTTCTCAGGTAGGGGACGCTTCCGTTTGGGTAAATACCAAGGATCGAAACAACGAGGGGCTTAATTGAACTCCCTATTTCCCAGGGACCGTTGGCTTGAGGCTCGTATCCATTGGCGACGTGAACTTGAAAGAAACTGACTGCGAGGGCCCTGCTTGCCTGCGACACTGTACCTTGCACCGGAAGCACTACTCCGTCAGCCCAAAGGCTGCCCGCCCGAAGGCCGAATTGAGAAAAGTACGAAGTCACGGCTTTGAGGTTTGTCGGGCCAGCTCCGAAGTCAGCGGCGAACTCCTTGGTATTTACGAACTTAAGGTATCCCTTTGAGGCGGGATCTGATACCTGGTAGACGAATTGCGAAAGGTGCTGCCAGGACCTAGGCTCAAGCACTACGTCGAATTTAACGGTAAGGTTCTGCGGCGAACGCCCTGGATGGTTATATACCGAGATAGCCCGGGGAGTGCTGACATGACCGGCACGAAAGGAGTCGAAGAGCAGCACTACAGAAGAGACCACGATTACTAGCCCCAAGACTAACTGCGCCCAGAATTTAGAATTTAGCTTGCCGGCTAAGTGCATTATCAGAGGATATCGAGTCCAGTGTTAAAAGGATTAATCGATTGAACTCATTCAAAAGTGCCAAAGGCCCCCTTCAGGTCAAGTTAATCCACCGATCCGACGGAAACTTTTAAACGAGCCCCATCTCTTGAAGCGTCTCGGCGATCTGGATCGCATTCAATGCCGCCCCCTTGCGCAGGTTATCGCCCGTAACGAACATCGCAATTCCCGCTTCGACACTCGGGTCCTGGCGAATCCTGCCGACTAGACAGTCGTCAATTCCGGCGGCTTCAAGAGGGGTAGGCAGGTCAACTACCTTCACTCCAGGAGCCTGAGAGATTGCTAGCGACGCCTCTTCGGTCGAGACCTTTCTTTTTAGCTCGACGTTGAGGCTAATTGAATGTCCAGTAAATACGGGGACTCTCACGCAGGTGCAGGAGACCGGCAGGTTATCGATCTCCAGGATCTTTCTGCTCTCGTCGCGGAACTTGTGTTCCTCGTTGGTTTCCTCATCGACTAGCTTTCCGGCTATCGGGATGACGTTAGAGCAGATCGTGGTTAGGTAGGTCTCCGCTTTGGGGAACTCAATCGCTCCCCCGTCGAAACTTAATGCGTCGGCACTCGACCCGAGCGCCTGGATCTGGTCTTTTAGTTCTGAAACGCCTGCTAAGCCAGAGCCGGATACCGCTTGGTAGGTAGAAGCTATGATTCTTTTCAAACCAGCCAGATTGTCTAGTGCCTTTAGGGCGGACATGGTAACCATCGTGGTGCAGTTTGGATTGGCAACGATTCCCTTTTTGATCTCTAAGAGTGCGTGTCGATTCACTTCAGGAACGACGAGAGGGACCTCGGGATCCATTCGCCACGCAGAGGAGTTGTCTATTACTATGGCACCCTTGGCGGCGACCCTGGGGGCCAGGGCAAGGCTGGCCGTCGCTCCCGCCGAAAATATCGCCACGTCAATTCCGCTAAAGTCCGCAGCTTCGGCATCTTCTACCAGGTACTCCTCGCCCCGGAAAGCTATACTCTTTCCTGCCGAGCGAGACGAGGCAAAGAGCCTCAACTCATCAATTTGAAATTTGCGCTCGTCCAAGAGCCGCAACATGACCGAACCCACTTGCCCGGTTGCGCCGAAAACTCCAACGTTCATAACTACTCCTGACTCTTTTTTCAAGTCGCTTCTTTTTTCAAGTCGCTTCGTCTTGAAATTAGGCAAAAAGGGAATTTAGAATCAAAACCCTGTCTTGCCCCTAGGGCTCGAGTAATCGGGTATGACCAATGCCCCTTAGTCTATTTGCTCAAGTTACATTGACCATTGAATTATTCGCCTTCGAATCCAGGGTGAGCCAAGCAACAGCAACTTCCGCTAGATTTATCTTCCTGAAAAAGGTGCAAAGTTCTAGTCAAGAGTCGTTATCGTGTGGAACCATATAGGCGGATCCGACTACTGACACTGGAACGGGCTCCTGGGTAATTGGTTCTTTTGGAATAAAAACCGGCAGCGCAAGGACGGTTGGAGTGCACATCCACTCCCCCCTAAAGACGGCGTCCGCCGCAGCTTTTGATCATAACGAGAGGCGCCAGGTTGCGTTTTTAGCTAGAGTGCTAGCAGTGACTGGCGACACCGAATAAGTTCGCCATTTAAGATGGATTCTCCTAGTACTTTGCAAGAATGCTTGGTGTGCGAGGAGCCCCTTTTCAAGCCGCATATTGACCAAGACTGGATGATCGCAACCTTTGGACTTTAAATTCTTCACCCAGGTATTTGTGACACTTTTGGTAATCATGGATCCGCTTGGGAATGTTCCTATTTTTTTGTCACTTACCAAAGATGTTGCGCCTAAAGCTCAACGTCTCCTTGCGCTCCAGGCGGTCCTTGTCGCTGGGGCGGTGATAGCATCTTTCGCACTTTTCGGTCAAGAGATCCTCTCCTATCTGGGCATTTCCATTCCTGCGCTACAAGGGTCTGGCGGCCTTCTTCTGCTCCTGGTATCCCTTAAGTTTCTGACCGGTGACAGCGAGAAGCACGCCCAGGTGGGCGACGTATCGGTGGCACTAGTGCCGCTTGGTACGCCACTGATAGCCGGACCTGGTGCAATAGCGGCGACTATCGTCTTCGCCAAACAGTCCCATTCCTTCGATAGGTACTCGGCAATCGCAGCGGCACTTGCCTTAGTTCTGGTCCTCCTATGGATCACGCTTAGGTACTCCTTGGCCCTGATTCGGCTACTAAAAGAGGGTGGCATTACATTGCTGACACGAATCTTTGGGTTACTGCTGGCTGCAATTTCGGTTCAGTTAATAGCCCAAGCAGTCCAGGGATTTGTCAAGGGCTAGACGAAGTAGGCTGCCGTAAGAGTCAGCAACTGATGCAGTCTCTAAATTTATTGATGTCTATTCGCTCACCCGGAGCGGCATCAATTTCATTTCGTATCCCCTCTTTGAATCGTCCGAAATGAGGTTAGCCCGACCGTGATAGGGCGTGGTGTTTCGTCGCTCCTTCGCTAGGTGTAGGCCTTTGGCATAGTTGCGGTTGAGATCCCAGCGAGACTCAAACCTTTCGTCAAGGCATTGGAGGACGCTCTGTCCGCTGACACCTGGATACTTCAGTCCTTGCGAACGTCGCAGGGATATAACGCGTGAACCATTCGTGCCAGCATTCAGACGCTTATTGCAGAATCTACAGATAAGCCGTGAACCGTTGCGATTCTGTTTGGAGACGAACCCACAAATCCGAGCACTCTTGACTTGCGTAGGCGGAGTTGATCTCATATATCTCGATGCCGAGTGTCTCGGACATCGAGATAAGTTTCCCTTTTACGGCCGCCATTCCGGCTCTGGTGAGTATGCGGTTCATCATCGTGTAGAACGAGCCATCTCGGAAGTCGAGATTCTCAACCTTGATCGACTTTAATCCCTACACCTCAAAGAGTCGGTTGAGAACCAACCTCATTGCGCACCTATTCACGAATTCTCTGTTTGATTTTTCGAAAGCGGGCATTTCTCTTGGGCTTGACCCCTCGACGCTTCAGCTCGGTGGTATTCCGTCGCCATTGTCGATTCAGGTCATCCGTGGGCGATCCCGCTGTGCTATCAAATCAAGCCGAAAAACCGGAATCGTGGTAGAACCCGAATAAAACACCCCGATTCGCCACACATTTAGAGTCTTATTACTCGATGCCGTGTCGTGACCCCTCGACGTGTGGAACAGATGGCCAGCCGGTGTCCATAATCTGCGCAATAAGACGCTCTGGAGGCTCAAGGGATTCCTCGGCGCTCTGCCACCAGATGTAGTAAGTTAGGCGGCTTAAAAAGCTCCGCTGTTCGACGGTGAGATCTATATACCGAATTTTACCAGGGCTGCAACAGTTGTCGCAGTGATGCGCCATAACAAGATCTAATGAATCTACGTGAGTGGGCACCGTTCCAGGGCATACATCGTCAGACGGCATACAGGTGGCATCGTGTCGGTACTTTGACTTTACCCGCAGGTAAAGTCGGTCAACTCATAGTGGTGGGCGACTTAGAGTTACAACCCTCGGCATCCAAGTCTGCCGATTTATATATGCCGAGTCTCTTTTACGGATCAGAAACAAGACCTATATCGTCAGGTAGCCGGAGTCCTTGTCTGGGCAACAGAGCACGGATACTCAATGATGCGCGTAGCAAGCGAAGTCGGCCTTCATCGATGATGCCTTCAGGGCCAGCTTTGCCTTTAAGTCCAGCTTTGCCTTTAAGTCCAGCAGGGCGTCTTAGTTGCTTTTTCACCCTACCAACAGTGGCGTGAATTTCCCTTCAGTCCTTCTTGCCACCGGATTTGCGGACGCGACTCAGAATAGATTTCCATCTGGGAGCTAATTCGGCAGTGTCAATTCCCGCTCGGTCTGTCCCAGCAGAAGACTCACTCTTCGGTAATTGTCACGCTCAGCATTGCGCAGCGCTCCTTGGGCTTACCCGAAGGAGTTCCTGCGGCTTCTATCGCCTTGACCACCTCTAGGCCCTCGTAAACCTTGCCAAAGAGGGAGTAAAGCGGTGGCAAGCCAACGCCGTTTGCCCCAGTGATAATGAAGAACTGGCTCCCGTTGGTGTTTGGACCGGCATTCGCCATCGCCAACGATCCGATCTCATACTCACCGTTGTTTGGTAGCTCATCACGAAATCGATAGCCTGGGCCGCCCATTCCCGTTCCTTTGGGATCCCCACCCTGAACGACGAAACCGGGGATGATTCTATGGAAGATGACATCGTCGTAGTAGTGGTATCGAGCCAAGAAGACGAAGTTGTTGACCGTAAGCGGGGCCTTTTTCGCGTCGAGCTGAACCGAAAAATCCCCGTGCGTAGTCTTGAAATGCGCCTTATAACTCTTTTCGAAGTCGATGCAAATCTCGGGTTGAGCTTCGAAGGACTGGGTCTTTGGGCTTGAGCCGTCCGCCTCGGGAATGGGTGAACCATTCTTTTTAGAAGCTGCCATTGAACTCTTCTCCAATCTGTTTACTTATGGGTCGACCGAGGCAGTGTCGCAAAAAAGGGCGGCACGAGTACTTGGATGGGCCCAACTACTTTGTCGTGATAGTAACTTTCAGCATCTTGTGAACGACCTTGGGCGTGCCGGATGCTGATCCGTCTGCGCTTATGGCATTGACCACGTTCATGCCGGAGGTGACTTGACCGAAAATCGAGTACTTGGGCGGTAGCGCCTCTCCCGCAGGTCCGGTAACTATGAAGAACTGGCTCCCGTTGGTGTTTGGACCGGCATTCGCCATCGCCACGGTTCCGATCTTGTAGGATCCCGCCTTAGGTAGTTCGTCAGCAAACTGATAGCCGGGACCCCCGAGGCCGGTTCCCAAAGGATCCCCGCCTTGCACCACGAAACCGGGTATTACCCGATGGAAGATCAGCCCATTGTAGAAGTGGTATCGAGCCAAAAACACGAAGTTGTTGACCGTTTTTGGCGCCTGGGCTGAATTGAGGGTTATGACGAATGTTCCAACGTCGGTTTTCACGTTAGCAATGTAGGTCTTAGCCGGGTTGATACACATTGGTGGGGCGGATGAGAAGTGCTCATAACGGGGCGAGGAGCCATTGGGGTTGGGGCAAACCACGTTAGCCAAGTTGGCGGTAGTGGTAGTAGATGCAACCGTCGTGGTAGTGACCTTGGCCGCGGTGGGCGTCTTTTTGGAAGTGAGAAGCCCGTAGGCCACAACCGCAATGACGACGATGGCTACCGGTCCCCAAATCAACCCCAGACGCTTTCGGCGCCTGTTTTTCTGGTCGCGCTGGCGGATCTCTTGTAGCCTTCTCTGGTTCTCTCTAATTCGTTCTCTTTTAGGACTTGGCACGGTTGAATAAGCTAGTCGGAATCGCCGAGCAAAAGAAACTTTTTAACATCATTGAGGCCCTCGTCCTTTAGGCCACCTTCAACTTTTGCACCCTGGACAGCTAAGCGCTCCCATTTATCTGCGCCAAATCACGGAAGAACCCACGGGCGGAGCGGCTAATTTGGCATGGTGAGTTTGTTGGTCCAGAAATATGGTGGAACTTCAGTCGGAGACGCTGACCGAATTAGGGCAGTCGCCGATCATGTAGCGCGTACCAGGCGGGCGGGAAATAGCGTCGTGGTAGTTGTTTCGGCCATGGGCAAGACTACCGATGACTTGATCAGGCTCGCACACGAGGTGTCGGGCAAGCTGCCACCACGCGAACTAGATATGCTTCTCACCTCCGGTGAGCGGATATCAATGTCTCTGTTATGCATGGCCTTAGCAGACCTGGGAGTACCCGCGGTATCCTTCACCGGATCGCAGGCCGGGATCATTACCGATACCGACCACACCAAGGCCAAGATTCTTGAGATCAAGCCTGAAAGACTGCGCAAAGCGATCGCCGATGGTTATGTTCCGGTGGTAGCCGGCTTTCAGGGTATGTCGACAGATAGAAATATTACGACACTGGGCAGGGGCGGATCCGATACCACGGCGGTTGCACTATCCGCGGCCCTATCAGCCGATTTTTGCGAAATCTACACCGATGTTTCGGGGGTCTTTACTGCAGACCCGAGGGTGGTAACTAAGGCACACAAGATTCCGCGCATCTCCTTCGAGGAGATGCTGGAGTTGGCGGCGTCTGGAGGAAGAGTTCTCGCCCTGAGATCGGTGGAATTTGCCCGCAACTACATGGTGCCGCTACACGTAAGGTCCAGTTTTACATGGGAACCAGGGACATGGGTAACTGAGGAGGATCCACAAATGGAACAGCCGGTCGTCTCTGCGATTAGCCACGACACGTCAGAGGCCAAGATAACGGTGCGTGAAGTTCCCGACAAGCCAGGCGTCGCCGCAAAGATATTTCTCGCCGTTGCTGACGCAGGAATTAACGTCGACATGATCGTGCAGAACACCTCGGTGGAGGGATTTACCGACATCTCCTTCACCGTACCAAGGTTGGACATCGCCGCTTCACTAGCGGCGGCAAACAGGATCGCCCAAGAGATTGAGGCTAAGCAGGTTATCTCCGACGATCAGATCGGAAGGGTCTCACTTGTAGGTGCGGGAATGAAGTCCCATCCCGGAGTGACCGCAAAGATGTTCTCCACACTTGCCAATGAGGGAATCAATATTGAAATGATATCGACCTCGGCAATACGAATTTCCTGTGTTATGAGGCAGGATGTGGTGGAGAGAGCGGTCATCGCCCTGCACGAAGCATTCGAACTATAAAGTCGCTTAGCAGCTCTCGACGGTGCTCGCCGGGCGTCGAATTTAATCGGAAAGATAATACGGCCACCTGGAGTGGGATTAGAAGCGCAGACGAGGTTCTTTCTGGTCGATGATCGGTCCTTTATCCAGGCCTTAGGGATCGCCTGCGGCTCAGTGTGAAAAGTCAACCCAGCTACTTTCAATGCGATTAAGTTTCACGTAGCAGGAAGTGTGCGAACTGCGAGGTTGTTTAATTCAGAGTAAGGCGTCTAATAGAGCTCATAAACGAGCCATCTCAATGCTAAGGCGAATCTTTCGTCGGCTTCAGCGTTCGAAAAGGTGCCCTTTGCCCTATTTCAGCGGTAGATCCTTGCCGTACTCTTCCTTGGTGCGCGAGCCGAATATGCGTCGCTCCGATACGTCGATACGGACGTCGTTGATGCTGGCCTCACGGCGACGCATCAGTCCGTAATCATCGAACTCCCACAGTTCGTTTCCATAGCTCCGCCACCACTGTCCAGATGGATCGTGACTTTCGTATTGGAATCGTACGGCTATCCGGTTTTCATCGAAGGTCCAAAGGTTCTTACGCAAAGCGTAGTCGAGTTCGTGCTGCCACTTTTGCGTGAGGAACTCGATGATCTCTTCCCTCCCGGTGATGAAGGTGTCCCGGTTGCGCCATACAGAGTCTTCGGTGTAGGCGAGCGCTACCCTTTGAGGGTCTCGGGTATTCCAGGCGTCCTCCGCGCTCTGCACCTTGACTAACGCTGAATCGCGAGTAAAAGGTGGCAGTGGTGGTCGTTCATTGGGCATACCAATCACTTCCTTCCTAAGGTGACTACCTCAAAGAGAACCCGAGATATCGTGGCACTTTTTATCCAGATCGTCAAGCGGTGAACTCGATCGATTTCTGTGCATCCTATCTCGCGGGCTGGGCCTGCCGACCAGGTCGAAGGCGCCAGATGTGGAACAGTGGATATGCCAAGGTGCAATCTGAGGGGAGAGCGTCCCAATTTTACAGGGCGAAGGGGGACTCAGGGTGGTAGTGGACCCATCCAGAATTCCAGGCTCAAAGCCGTCGGAGTGGTAATTCGCACGAACCAACGCTGGAGTTGAATGAAGACGTGACAGCGAAATAGAGGGTCCACCCGTGCTGTTAGCCGACCCTCGTTTTTCGAATCTGGACCTAAAAGGGACCTTCCATATCGATACTGCCGTAATTTAGGTCGAGATCGTGACGAACAAGAGGCTATTGGCATCGGCCGTTCGATCTTGGCAGCGGGAATCTCCGGTTTCCGAAGGGCTTTTTGTTCGAGGACCAGCTTCGGTGGGCACCAAGGCTGCGGTCAAAGCGTGTCATCTTTAACCTCTGGTCGATTGCTAACTTTAGAGCGGGCCAAGTATTGTTTGTCGTCGCTTGTTTTAGCTATTCAACGAACTACTCGGCTGATCGACTAGGTTTTTGCTAATGAAGAAACTACTACTACTTATGATTATCGGGGCGTTAGTTGCCGTAGCGGCAAAGAAGCTCAGGGCGACTAATTCTTAATTGAAGCGAGTGCCCAGTTTGAGTCGTCTTTTGAAAACTCAGAGCGACTCAAACTGAATGGCGCTTTTTTGCGGCTATTCCCCCCGCCGTCGCTGCTATCGCTACCCCAGTAGTCGCAGCTAGTGCGACGAGGAACGGTCTTGCCCTCCTCGAAGGGTCCGATAGCAACACCCGATCTTTGAATTCCAAAGTGGGCCAGTCCCGCTCCCGGGATATCTTGGCGAGAACCTTGTCCGGGTTCACAGCGTATGGGTGACCGACGGTCTCGAGCATCGGAATGTCGGTGTAGGAGTCAGAGTAGGCGTAGCTCTCGTTTAGGTCGATGCCGTTCTCTTGGGCTAGTTCTTCCATCGCTGAGACTTTGTAAGGACCGTAGTTGTAGAAGTCCATCTCCCCGGTGTACAGGCCCTGTTCGTTTATCGTCGGACGAGAGGCAAGTGCGCCATCGACTCCGAGGTGCTCCGCAAGCGGGGCGACAATCTCATAGGGTGCCGCCGAGACTAGGTAGACGAGTCGCCCAGCGCTGCGGTGCTCTTCGATTAGGTCGATTGCTTCCTTGTAGAGCAGGGGTTCGACTATTTCTATTAGGCCTTCGGAGATTATCTTCCTGACGAGTGACTGGTCCCAGCCGGCGGTCAACGACAGGACAGATTTCCTAAGCTTCAAGAGCCTCTTCTCATTGGCCCCGAGGTATCGATAGACCAACTGGGCGTAAGCACTTCTGAGTAGGCTCCGCCGTGTAATCATCCCCTCTTTGAAGAACTTCCTTCCAAAGGCGAGCATGGAGGCCTTTGCGATTACGGTCTTGTCCAAGTCGAAAAATGCTGCCTCCATGGTTCCACCTTAGGGGAAAAACATTAATCTTTGATTGACCAGGCACCATTTATGTCGGCCTGGCTCAACTTGGTGGATCCGTACGCAGATAAAATCGGATTTTCTCATCTCAGCGCCACTTCGGTGAACCGAGTGCAGAGAGTCTCCTTGGCCTACCGATTGACCAGGATCTCTTTGAAGACCTCTTCGGCTTCGGTGGTAACAAGCGCGAGGACTTCATCTCCCGAGCGCAAAATAGTGTCACCCCTAGGCACGACTACGTTTCTGGATCTAACAACAGCGACTATCGAAGCTCCCCTTGGGAGGCCCAATTGGGCTATCTCGGCGTCACAAGCAGGAGAGTTGTCGGCGAGGGTAACCTCTACCAGCCTCGCTCCAGATTGCTCGAACTGGAGCAATCTGACTAGGGTTCCGACCGACACCGCCTCCTCGACGAGGGAGCTAAGGAGGTGTGGAGTAGATACCGCAACGTCTATGCCCCATGTCTTGTTGAAGAGCCAGTGGTTCTTGGGGTGGTTGACCCTTGCTACCACCCTGGGGATCATGAATTCCTGCTTCGCAAGTAGTGAGATTACGAGGTTGTCCTCGTCGTCGCCAGTGGCGGCGACCATTACGTCGGCACCTTCAACCCCCGCCTTGGTTAGTTGGGAAACTTCGCAAGCGTCCGCTACGAACCACCTGACCGGAATGTGTTCTTTCAACTTCTCCACTAAATTGGCGTCCTGCTCTATGGCAAGGACGTCGTGGCCAGCCTTGTGCAAGTCCTCAGCGATGAAAGACCCGACGTTTCCAGCTCCGGCTATAACTACCTTCACTTCCTCGTCCCCTCTCCATTTAGGACCTCAGCCAACTTCGCCAGATTGTTCCTTTTGACGGCTATGTGAAGTAGATCGCCCTCTTGTCCCACCGAATCATGAGTCACAATGGTGGATTTTTCTGCCCTCGAGATAGCGACTATCCGGATCTCACCCTGCGATTCGATCCCCGAAAGCCTCTTTCCCGCCCAATTGTCTGGTAGTAAGACTTCGGTGAGGACCAACTCGCCGTTGGGGGTCGACCACTCCTCCGTATAGTCCTGCGGCGATAGCCTGCGCATCACCTGGTCTGTCGTCCAGGTTACGGTGGCCACCGTCTGTATCCCGAGGCGTTGATAGATCAAAGCCCTCCTCGGATCGTATATCCTCGCAACCACGTGCTCAATCTCGAAGTTCTCCCTGGCGATCCTCGCGGTCAAGATATTCGAGTTGTCACCGGAGGTCACCGCAGCGAGGGCATCAGCATGCTCTACATCGGCTTCGGCGAGGGTATCACGGTCAAAGCCGAAACCGACAACGGTTCTACCCCGATAAGTGTCGGAGAGCCGCTTGAAGCTCCTGGCTTCTTTGTCTATTACTACCACCTTGTGGCCAGCCTGATCTAGACGAGTGGCTAACTCTGACCCGACTCTTCCGCATCCAACAACTATTACGTGCACAGCATCTATGCAATACGCTCCGCCACTGCTTTACTGCCTATTGGGCCAATAAAGGTAGTTAAAGTTTGGAAATACCTCGATAGCTGCCGTAATCAGATGGTAGGGAGGGATTTCTATCAAGTCCAAATAGCTGCGTAGCTCGATATCCCGCAGTGCCCAATTAGTGCCCAATTAGTCCATCGAGCCACCTTAAACAGCGGCGTGGAACCGGATAGTTTTTCGGAGCTGGTGCGGGCCAACCGAGCACAGATCAACTATTAGTTGTCCAGAAGGAATGCAATATGTAGGCTTCGCGAGGTGTTGGCTCCCCAAAGGAGGTTATAGCTTGCAGCGTCGAAGTGCTTTTAGGTCTATGTTGGTTTGGTTGAGCGCTTTTGAGTTTATAGCCGAGGTCTAGTTAGCGTGGAGTGTTTTTCGACCACAAGTTGGCGCTTGTTCGGATGATAGGGATGGAACCGCAGTGACGGATGTAAATGAAGGGACTCCCATCGTCGAACCCGGGAGATTTTCGACCGGAGGAAGAGTCTCAAGAGCACCAAGAGCCCTGCCGAGGTCTGGAAGCTACGAGATTCCAGAGAAGCTCTCTTATCGGCTGAAAAATAAGCTGCTCGGCAAGCCGCTCGTCAACGAGTCGCTTTCGGGGGAGAGGCTCGGCAAGCCGACCGCACTTGCGGTGTTGAGTTCCGACGTCATGTCCTCCTCCGCATATGCGACGGAGCAGATCCTCGTAGTTCTGATCCCGATTATCGGTATAGCGGCCTATGGGCTCGTCATCCCGATAACGGTGCTCATCCTCATCGTGCTGGCCTTCGTTACTGCCTCATACCTCCAAGTTATCAGGGCCTTCCCAAAGGCCGGTGGGGCCTACGTGGTTACCCGGGAGACTTTCGGGCTGAAGCTAGCCCAGCTAGCGGCGGCGGCGCTGCTGATCGACTACACCCTCACCGTGGCGGTTTCGGTTTCTGCGGGAACCGATGCCTTGACCTCTGCGGTGCCCTTTTTGACGCCATATAACGTCGAAATATCGGTCTTCTTCGTCGCCCTGCTGGCCTATGGCAACCTGAGGGGCATTAGGGAGGCGGGTAAAAGCTTTGCGATCCCGACATTCCTCTTTATCGCAAATATGGGGATCATGATCCTCGTTGGACTATTTAGGGTCATATTCGGGCACCTTCCAACGCACAGCATCAACCAGGCGGGGGCGTATCACGCAGGTCTAGGCGGTTCGGGCCTATTGATGGGTGCCTCCCTATTCATCGTTCTGCAGGCTTTTGCTAGCGGAGGCACGGCACTGACCGGGACGGAGGCGATCTCCAACGGTGTAGGAATATTCAAGTCACCCCAAGAGAGAAATGCACGCAAGACCCTCCTGGCGATGAGCCTGATCCTTGGGACGATGTTCCTCGGTGTCTCGCTATTAGCGGTGTTCACACACGCAGTCCCTATGCGATCAGGAACCCCGACCTTGATCTCCCAGATAGCGACCTATACCTATGGAGCAGGACCCATTGGGCGATTCTTCTATCTTTTCTTACAGATATCCACGACGATGATTCTGGTCTTGGCCGCAAACACCTCCTTCACGGGATTTCCCTTCCTGGCCTCCTTTACCGCCGCCGACTCCTTTTTGCCGAGGCAGTTCACTAGGAGGGGACACAGGCTCGTCTTCTCTAACGGGATCATCGTTTTGGCGATCCTCGCTGAGGTGCTGCTGATAGTAACCAAGGCACAGGTCACCGCCCTGATTGCGATGTACGCAATCGGTGTTTTCACCGGATTTACCATGGCCGGGGCGGGTATGGTCAAACACCACTTGACCGTCAAGGAGCCCGGTTATAGATGGAGAATTGCTGTCAATGGGTCTGCGGCGGTCCTCTCCTTCATCGTCGATTTTATATTTGCCTATACCAAATTCACCAGGGGTGCCTGGGTGGTCTTGGTCATGATGCCGGTGCTAGTCATCCTCTTTATCCGACTCAACAAGGTCTATACAGAAGAGGAGGTCGAGCTCGAATCCGGAGTAGCTGCGGCGTGTGATGCCCCGATACTCAAGAGCCACACGGTGCTAGTTTTTGTCGATCGCCTTGACCTAGCGACCGCGAGGGCAATTCAGTACGCTCGCGCTATCAATCCGGATGACCTCAAAGCGATCCACTTCATCTTGGATGTGAAACAGGCGAGGGAGCTTGAGGAGGAGTGGGGCAAGAGGGGACTCGGGAGAATCGAGCTCGAAGTTATCGAGTGTCCCGACCGGAGGATAAGAAGCGTCTCTTTGGAGCTCGTAACCGAGTACACGGCGGATGGTGAGACCGAGGTAACCGTTCTGCTACCGAGACGTGGATATTCGAGGGTATGGAGCAGGGTGCTACACGATCGGACTGCGGACTCTATAGCCGAGGTGGTATCTCAGATTCCCCACGTCAACGCGACCATCATTCCATTTGAACTCGGGAAAAAGAAGACCTCGCTGGTAAAGTTTAAGTCCAAAAAACCCTCCACTGGTGAGGCCGATTCGCAGACCACGACCCATGTGCCGTCGGGCGAGACCGACATCCACCTAATCGTTCCCGGTGCGGTGCCGATAGGGAGCGTCACCTACAGAACCAAGGCGACGGTTGCGGGGCGTGTGAAGCTAGTCAGGGTGCAGTCGTGGGATTCGGTCCCCGCCTTTGCGGCGAGGATAGAGGACTCAACCGGTGGAATCGTACTGGTCTTCGCTGGAAGACGCGCAGTTCCCGGGATAACCCCCGGGCGGAGGCTCTTGGTCGAAGGGATGGTTGGAGAGGTCGGCGGGCACCTCGCTATGCTCAACCCGAAGTATGAATTTCTGGTGGGGCCCGACTCGGAAGAGGACGGCGTATAACTGGATCGATTTAACTAGATCGATCTAACTAGATCGATTGACTAAAGGGATTTTTTATTTTCGCCGTAGTCTTAGTGGAATTCACAGTTCCAATGAAGTTTTCTGCGTACCCTAGGTTTGATGGACGGGACCGGTTAGTTGACTAGGTCCATGGAAATGGTTTGGAGCAGATGGCAAAGCCCCTGGTAATCGTTGAATCTCCGGCGAAGGCGAAGACGATTTCGCGTTTTTTGGGTTCAGATTTCTTAGTAGAACCCTCCATTGGGCACATAAGGGACCTACCCCGCAATGCATCCGAAGTTCCCGCCGCATATAAGTCACAGCCCTGGTCGAGGATCGGGGTTGATACTGATAACGGCTTCAAACCCCTCTACATCGTCTCTAAGGAGAAGAAGAACCAGGTAAAGAAGCTTAAAGAACTGCTTGCGTCGGCGTCTGAACTCTACTTAGCGACAGACGAGGACCGCGAGGGAGAGTCGATAGCGTGGCACCTACTCGAAGTGCTGTCTCCAAAAGTTCCCGTTAAGCGGATGGTCTTTCATGAAATTACCGAAGGAGCGATCCACGACGCAATCTCAAACCCGAGGGACCTAGACCGCAACCTCGTCGAGGCGCAAGAGGCCCGCCGGATATTAGATCGCCTCTATGGCTACGAAATATCCCCGGTTCTCTGGCGAAAAGTCCAGCAAGGCCTATCCGCCGGCAGGGTCCAGTCGGTAGCTTGCCGGATTTTAGTGCAGAGGGAGCGGGAGAGGATCGCATTTCGCTCGGCGAGTTATTTTGACGTCGTCGCCAACCTGTCGAAGCAGAAAGAGGCCTTCGATGCGAAGCTGACGATGGTCAATTCAAAGAGGGTCGCCACTGGCAGGGACTTCGGCCCCGATGGAAATCTCCTGAAGAAGTCCTCCAAGTCTGACACGGTTGTCATCGATCAAGAGATGTCGAGCGCCCTGATTGGCGCCCTAGAGGGTTCGGACTTTTCGGTTTCAGAGACCGAAACCAAGCCCTATAAGAGGTCTCCCGCCGCTCCATTTATTACCTCCACCCTCCAGCAGGAGGCGGGGAGGAAGCTAAGGTTTTCCTCTCAACGGACCATGAGCGTAGCGCAACGGCTCTACGAAAACGGATACATAACCTACATGCGAACCGACTCGACGAATCTCGCTGAGGTTGCCGTTAGCGAAGCTAGACGGATTGCGACTACCCTCTATGGCCCCTCCTACGTGCCGAGCTCTGCTAGGAGCTATACCAAGAAGGTCAAAAATGCCCAGGAGGCGCACGAGGCTATTAGGCCTTCCGGAGATAGCTGGAGAACCCCGGAACAACTGGCGAAGGAGCTCGGTTCGGATGAGATCAAGCTCTACGAACTCATCTGGAGACGAACGGTAGCTTCCCAGATGAAAGACGCCGTCGGCTCGACTGCGACGGTCAAGATGACCGCCCCATTGAACGCCGACTTTCATTCGCAACGGGGGGATAGTTCCGCTGGCTTCTCTACTGGAGAACTTGCGACCTTTTCGGCCTCTGGAACCCAGATAACCTTCTTCGGTTTCTTGAAGGTTTATGTGGAGGATTCGGATGAACCAGTGGAAAAAGACGCCAGCTCTGCGAGGCTTCCCATGCTCGAAGTAGGAGATCGGCTCGAGCTTCTAGGTCTCAACTCCGAGTCCCATGAGACCCAACCCCCCTCGCGCTATACCGAGGCTTCCTTGGTCAAGGCGCTAGAGGAGCTGGGCGTGGGGAGACCCTCCACCTACGCTTCGATCATCCAGACGATCATGGACCGCGGCTATGCGTGGCGCAAGGGTCAGGCCCTCGTACCCTCTTATGTAGCATTTTCGGTCGTTGGGCTGTTGGAAAAGTACTTTTCAACCCTCGTGGACTTCGGATTCACCGCCTCATTAGAGGATGATTTGGACCAGATAGCGGACGGCAACCTAACCACCGGGGACTACCTTTCCCACTTCTATTTTGGCGACGGGAGCAACGGACTTAAGAACTTAGTTCAAGACCAGCTTTCGGAAATTGACGCCAGGGAGATCAATACATTGGAAGTGGGTGTCGCAGAAAACGGTGAGACGATCTACGCGAGGATTGGAAAATTCGGCACCTACCTAAAGGTTGGTGAAGAGACCGCTCCGGTTCCAGACGATTTGGCACCCGACGAGCTGACCGTAGAGAAAGCGATGGAACTGCTTAGCTCCAAAAAGCAGGATCGCGAGGTCGGGATCGATCCAAAGACCGGGTTTTTGGTAATCGCTAAGGCGGGCCGTTTCGGACCCTATGTTCAGCTTCAGGATCCTGATCCCGATTCGAAAGCCAAGGCAAAGACCGCCTCGCTCTTCTCGGACATGTCTATCGAGACGATAACGCTAAGTGAAGCCCTAGAACTTTTGGAGCTACCTAGGGTGGTTGGCCAAGATCCCGAAACCAAAGAGGAGATAGTCGCCCAGAACGGACGTTTTGGACCATACCTCACAAAGGGCAAGGAGTCGCGCTCGTTGTCTGAGGAGAGGTCCCTCTTCACGGTGACACTCGAGGAGGCACTGGAGCTCTTCTCTAAGCCGAAGGAGAATCGGCGTCAACGCGCTCAGGCCCAACCGGCAAATATTTTAGGTGTCTCCCCCGTTACTGAAAAGGATGTCGCCTTAAAGGCCGGACGTTTTGGACCATACGTGACAGACGGCTCCGTTAATGCATCGATCCCTCGAGGGACTAACCCCGAGACCTTGTCGCTCGAGGCGGCGCTCGATCTGTTGGAGATTCGAAGGGCGAAGTTGGCAGAGACGGCAGACGACGAAAAGCCAAAGCCAAGGCGATCGACCGGTCGATCCAGTGCAAAAAGGACGACCACCAAGAGGCGTACGTGAAGAGCGGGGTCAATTTTGTCGTATTCGAAGGCGTAGACGGATCGGGTAAATCGACACAGGTGGCGAGGGTCACCGAGGATCTAAAAGAGCGGGGGGTCAGGGTATTGGCCACTCGCGAGCCCGGGGGATGTGGGTTCGCGGAGTCACTTCGAAAGATAATTTTGGATCAGGACAGGCTCGATCCTTGGGCCGAGGCGATGGTTATGGGGGCCTCTAGGATCGAGCATTGCCGAACCACCATACGCCCGGCCCTCTCCAGGGGCGAAATGGTGATATCAGATCGGTACCTGGGCTCCTCCTTGGTTTACCAAGGAATCGTCAACGGGATCGACGTCGAGGAGATCTATCGACTCAACCACCTATCCGAAGAGGTGCTCGATCCCGATTTGGTGATCCTCCTGGACCTGGAGCACCCGAGAAGAAGTAGCGATCAGAGTACATTTGAGAAGAGGGGGGAAGCCTTTTGGTTCGCCGTTCGCGACGGTTACCGCGAGTTAGCCAAGAGATACGACTGGTTTACCATCGACGCCGAAATAGAGCCGGCCGTAATTACCCAGTTGATACTCGACCGGATCTTTGACCAGGCTGAGTTGCAGGGCTAGATGCCACCGAAAAGCCCGCCAGCCTCGACTGAACGCCACTCCTTCGAAGACCTGCTCCTCAATCGCCCCGGCCTGACCAGGGACCTCAGAATGCACCTCGAGCGACTGGGGCAATCCTACCTTTTTGTAGGTCCTTCGGGATCGGGGAAGTTCCTAGCCGCCAAGGCGATGGCGAAGGGGATCCTGTGCCCAGATGGAGGATGCGGAAATTGTGGAATCTGTCTCGCGATAGAGGACGGTAGCCATCCCGACTGCACCGTCGTGACAAGGGCCGGGGCGACACTGAGCGTCGACGAGGCGAGGGGGGTAGTCTCAGCGGCCTCAATAGCTCCCGCGCTATCCGAAAAAAGGGTCATCGTCCTTCCTGAGGCGCACCTATTTGAGCGGGCCGCTCCGGTGTTGCTAAAGATCCTCGAAGAGGCGACGACGAGCACAATTTTTCTTCTGAGCGCTGAGTCGATTCCCGCCTACATCGTCCCTTTGGCCTCTAGGTGCGTGAGGATCGACGTTCCACTTCCAAAGAAAAAGGAGGTATTCGACTACCTTCTGCGCTTAGGGATCGAAGATAGCGTGGCCGAGCTGGCGACTTCGATATCTCCTAACAGGCTCGATAGGGCGTATGCCTTCGCCACTTCCCCCGATGCGCAGCGGGCGGTCTCCCTCTGGGGTTCGATTATCGACCGCCTGTCTGACGACCCGGCGGAGCTAGCGGTGCTGTGCGGCGAGCTAGAGTCGACCCTGCCGGCAAACCCGACCAGTAGGGCACGCACCCACAAGAGGAATTCGACCAAACTCCAGCTGGATAAAGATGGCGTCAGCCAGGTACTTTCCAGCGATCAACAGGCGCAATTGATCCGGTTGGAGCGCAGGCTGCGAAGTGACGTGTTGAGGGCTGGTCTCGAATCGATCCTCAAGACCGTGGTGCAAAAAGGTAGTCGAGGTGAAGTCACCCCCGAGACTGTGGGCCAGGTGGAGGAGCTTATTTTGACCGCCTCGTCTCAGCTGAAGAGGAATGGTAATGAGACTGTATTGATACGTGCCCTTGTTTTCGCTTTGAGCAGTCTATTCTTTTAATTCGTTGTGCCCGAGTAGCTCAGTGGTAGAGCAGCTCATTCGTAATGAGCAGGTCAGGGGTTCGAATCCCCTCTCGGGCTCCAGCCTAAGTGGTGAAGTGCGCCGCTGACAAAGAGGGAGCCAGTCCCAAGTGGCAGATCAGAGTAAGTTTCAAGAACAGGCCATGGAGTACGTCGATGCCCTGTACGCGGCCGCGCTTAGGATGACGCGGAGTCATTCCGATGCTGAAGACCTCCTGCAGGAGACCTTTCTAAAGGCCTACCGCGGATACGGATCGTTCCAGGATGGCACGAATTTGAAGGCTTGGTTGTACAGAATCCTGACCAACACCTATATAAATATTTACCGGGCAAAGAAGCGCAGGCCCGAAGAGTCGAACCTCGAAGACGTCGAAGACCTCTATATGTATCGACGCCTAGGTGGACTCGAAGCGGCCTCTTATGGACGATCCGCCGAGGAGGAAGTGCTCGATTCCTTCACCGATCAGGACGTGAAGGACGCCATTGAGGCACTTCCGGATCAGTTCCGAATCGCAGTATTACTCTCTGACGTCGAGGGCTTTTCCTACAAGGAGATTTCAGAAATTACCGATGTTCCTTTAGGAACTGTAATGAGTAGGCTACATCGCGGAAGAAGAGCGCTCCAGAAAGCGTTAGTTGACCTAGGTATGCGACGCAGGCTAGTCACAGGGTCGAGGTAGTGGATCGGCGTATGGAACAGACAAATTCTTCTGGGGTGGACTGTAGAGAGTCAATAGCCCGGTTATATGAGTTCTTGGATAACGAACTATGTTCGACTGACCAGGCTGCGATCAAGAGACATATTGAGCACTGCTCCCCGTGCCTCGAGGCCTTTGAGTTTGAGGCAGAACTCAAAGCCATGATCAGATCTCGTCTGAGAAAAGAGGGTGTCCCCCTCGAGGTGAAGGAGAAGATCAGGCGGGCTTTGGCCGCGGAATAAGGCGATCTATGTCCGAGGTGCCCTTGGTGGTTTCGACCCTTTATCGGGAATATTTCCGATTAAGCGTGAGTTAGCATCAATATGAATACGAACGGAGAAGTGGTCGGTGGTACGGTGCTAACCGGATCTGGGCGACCATCTAAAGCATACGCTAAAGACCGGGTGTGCAGCGAGCCAAGCTGTGATACCAAGCTTTCTATCTACAACCGTGGTAAGTACTGTTACCATCATGAACCGCTGAGTATCCCAAGGACTAGGGGTAGGAAGATAGCATAGGCTCCCTGTAGGCTCTGTGCTAGGGAGGTAAGTTGGCTCAATCGGTCTCTTGGTCCACGGCGTCCACGGTGGCTAAACAGATAGCTAAGAGGTTCCCCTCGATTACTAGCTATGAGTTAGCCGAACTCAAGGACGACTTCGAAGAACTCGTTCCAAGGGCCGAATCGCTCGTTTCGGAATTGACCGGGCTGACTTCGCCCTTTAGTGCCAAAGCCCTGGTGGTGGATAGGGCCGGCTGGATTGATGCCAACCTCAAGAGCTACCAGCGGATCTTGGAGTCGGTAAAGGGTGGGATTTTAAGCGAGGCACCGATAGTCGGATTGGACTATGTAGCTGGAGCTCAGGTCGGTGCTCTAATTGGATATATATCTTCTCGGGTTCTGGGCCAATACGACCTCATATTTGGATCCTCCGAAGCGGATACTGGTGGGTCGATCTACTTTGTCGGTTCCAACCTCGTAGCACTAGAAAGGAACCTCGGCTTCCCAAAGAAGCAGTTCCGCCTCTGGGTCGCCCTCCACGAAATGACCCACCGCTTTCAATTTGAAGCCGTGAGCTGGCTAAAACCGACTTTTACCGAACTCGTCTCGACGATGCTATCGGTGAAGACCCCGGTGCCGTCCGACTTTATCAATGTAGCGATACGGGTGTTTGACTCGATAAAAGATGGCAAGAATCCCATACCTCCGGGTGGACTCGCCGAACTTCTTGCTTCAAAGGAGCAGGCAGAGGCGCTTGAAAAGATCACCGTGCTAATGTCAATCGCCGAGGGCCACGGGGACTGGGTGATGAATAGGGCCGCCAAGGAGGAGATCCCAGAGGCCTATCGCTTTCACTCCCTCCTCTCCACCAGGCGGACTTCGGCGAGCGGAGTCGCCAAGGTGCTGAGTCAGCTTCTGGGCCTTGAAGCAAAGATGAGGCAGTACGAGGTCGGCGAGAAGTTTATAGAGGCAATCGAGGAGCGCAGTCCCGGTGCGATAGACGACCTATTCGAATCCAGGGAGAATCTCCCGACCCTCGAGGAACTGGCCGAACCGACACTTTGGCTCTCTAGAGTAAAAGGAGTTGGACTCAAATAACTGGTCGATTTTCGGCTGGTTATCGGTGCTGGTAGAAGATGGTGAGTATGTCCGGTGTTCGCCCGTCAGAAGAACCCCTCTGGTCGGTTCTCAATCGGGGGCTTAGTCGGGCGGGTATCGACATCTTGGAGATCCTTGGCCGCTGCAACTTCCCCCCGACAAGCGCTGAAGCGGGAGCTTTCGAGCGGTACTACGACTGCGCAGTATCGGGTGGACAGGACTCACTTAGTTTGGTAATTCTCGCAAAGCTCAGGGGCCTCATGCCACGTGCCCTCCACGTCGACCATGGTATAAGGGAAGGATCTGCTTCAGAGGGCCCGCTCCTAAAGGAGATGCTGCGTCCATTCGATATCCCTGTTTTCTGTTACAAAGTCAAAGTTGAACCCGGGCCAAACCTCGAAGAACGAGCGCGGGAGATGCGGCGCCGGGTACTTCCAGACGGAGTAGCGACGGGGCATACCCTAGATGATCAAGCAGAGACGATGATAATCAACCTCTTGCGAGGTGCCGGCTTGAAGGGGCTCTCTGCGATGGAGCCCTCTTACCAAAAGCCACTGCTGGGCCTGCGAAGATCTCAGACCAAGGCGATATGTGAGGCTATCGGCCTTGAGCCGATAGTCGACCCCTCCAACTGGGACTCGAGATTTCTAAGGAATAGGGTCAGGCACGAACTCCTGCCCCTAATGGCCGAGGTAGCCAACAGGGACGTCTCCTCGGTGATCGTCCGGCAGTCGAGACTATTTCGAGCAGAAGAAGCCTATTTGACCTCGACTGCGAGGACCCTTTCGAGGTTGAAGCCCGCCGAGCTTAAGTTACAGGATCCGGTCCTGTTGCGTCGTTACATTCGCCTGGAGGTCGAGCGACTATGTGATATTCGCCTAGATCAGGCGACGACCGAGAGGGTGCTGAACGTGATCCTCGGGCAGAGCAGAAGTGCTAATCTCCCGGTGGGCTTTATCTTTAGGCGTCGGCAAAAGAAGTTTGAGATTTTAAATGAGCGGGGGATTCTGGTCTCGACTATCGGTGATGCAGAATAGGTTTAGGGTAGTGACAGGTATATCAGCCGTGGGTTCTTTCCATATGGCGGCGTACTCTGTAAGGGCTAGTTGCGGACTACAAAGGCGGAACATTGGGCTGGAAGAACGATCCATCGCTTGGCAAGGTCGTGATCGACGAAAAACAACTCAATGAGAGGGTGCAACAGTTAGCAGCCCAGATCTCAATTGACTACAGCGGAAAGTCGGTCCTACTGATTGGGGTCCTAAAGGGCGCAATCATGTTTATCTCCGACCTCGCCAGGGCGATCACCGTTCCGGTTGAATTCGACTTCATGGCGGTTTCCTCCTACGGGAGTTCGACCAAGACCTCGGGGGTGGTAAGGATCATTAAGGATCTAGACGCCGATCTGAGCGGCAAGCACGTTCTGATAGTCGAGGACATAGTAGATTCCGGACTGACTTTGAGTTACTTGATGCGAAATCTCTCCCAAAGGGGACCCGCTTCTTTGGGTGTCGTCGCTCTGCTGGTGAAGGTGGGGATACAGTACGCCCCACTGGATCTGAAGTATGTTGGCTTTGAAATCCCACCTGAGTTCGTAGTTGGATACGGCCTCGACGTCTCCGAACGGTATAGGAACCTTCCATATATTGCCGAATACATCGGGTCGGAGGAGTAAGTGTCCGCCAATTCCAACTTTGATCGGGTCGAATTAGAGGCCACCATCAGAAGGCTTATAGAGCTAATTGGTGAGGATCCAGATTCCAAGGAGCTGGCGGCCACCCCCAAGCGGGTGGCGCTGATGTACGAAGAGATCCTTTCGGGGAGGCACGTAGACCCCGCTGATATCCTCTCGGAGACTTATGAGGCCGACCACGATGAGATGGTAATGGTTAGCGGGATTCGCTTTAGCTCGATGTGCGAGCACCACCTTCTCCCCTTTTTTGGGGTGGCACACGTAGCGTATATCCCTAACCTCTCTGGCCGTATCGTCGGAATATCGAAGCTCGCAAAGCTGGTGGAAGCGATGTCGATGAGACTACAGGTCCAAGAGAGGATGACCAAGGAGATAGCGGAGAGCATAGTGGAGCAACTCAAACCACAGGGAGTGATGGTAGTGGTCGAGGCCGAACACCTCTGTATGGCGATTAGAGGGGTAAAGTCACCCGGCTCGAAGGTTGTCACCTCAAGCGTAAGGGGAAGGTTCAGGAAAGACCCCCTGACGAGGTCTGAGGCACTACAGCTCATCGGCAGGGAACGTGGTTGGGGTATGCCATGACCAACAGAGCGAAAATTATGGGCATCTTGAACGTTACGCCCGACTCCTTTTCCGATGGGGGGAGCTACGTCGAGGTAAACAAGGCGGTAAATAGGGCCCGGGAAATGCTCGACGAGGGTGCCGACATTATCGACGTCGGTGGTGAGTCGACGCGACCCGGATCAGATGCGGTCGACCTAGATGAGGAGCTGAAGAGGGTAATACCGGTTATCAGGGAGATCTCTTCATTCGCCGTGGTCTCGATCGACACCAAAAA
Source organism: Actinomycetes bacterium (assembly GCA_021842145.1). GTDB lineage: Bacteria > Actinomycetota > Acidimicrobiia > Acidimicrobiales > Acidimicrobiaceae > JABEUN01. Next base: position 43,486 of record JAKCBW010000001.1, on the reverse strand, counting down.
ACGAGAGGTTGCCGCCGCAGCGATCGAAAATGGAGCCAAGATTATAAATGATATTTCGGCCTCCCTCGCCGAGGTAGCTAGGGATACCGGAGCGGTGTGGGTGGCAATGCACATGCAGGGTGATCCCAAGACCATGCAGCAGAACCCGCACTATGAAGACGTCGTCGAAGAGGTGAGAGAATACCTCGCCGAAAAGCTCGAGTGGGCTAGGTCGATCGGAGTCAAAGAGACCTGGATAGACCCCGGCCTCGGCTTTGGAAAGACCAAAGAGCAAAATATGGAACTCCTCAGGGCTACTTCGCGCTTTGTTGAACTCGGGGTCCCGGTACTCATTGGAGCCTCTCGAAAGGGTTTTTTGACCGAATTCATGGCGCCGGAGGTTCGTGTCTCCCCGCCCGCAGCAAGGGATAGGGTTTCCGAGAGTATCCAAGCGGCAACCTTAGCGGTCAAAGGCGGTGCGACGATAGTTAGGGTGCACGACGTTATGGCGACCAAAGCCGCACTGGATTCCTACAGTGAGGAGCCAGGTGCCCAGGTTTAGTTACCCAAGGGTCCCCTCGGATAAGTTCAGTTATGTGTGAGGGACACACCACAAGACAAATCGAGATAAACAACCTCCAAATGATGGTCAACATCGGAGTCGGAGAGCAGGAGAGGTCTTCTGCGCAACCAATAAGGTTTGACGTGATATTGACCCTCGCCGATATCGGCGATGGCGTTCGTGATATCGACGGGAACCTAACGGGACCGCTAGACGACCTTGCCGAAAGCGTCGACTATGTGTCGGTGCTGGAGATAGTTGACGGACTAGTTCGCAACGGACCCCGAAGGAAGCTTCTAGAGACCTTGGCAAACGATATCGCCCTTAGGTGCGTGGGCCTGGAAAAGGTAAAGAGCGCAGAGGTAGTCGTTACTAAGTTGATGCCCCCAGTCACTTTCGAGCTGCAGTCTGTTTCGGCTCGAATAAAGCTTGCCAAGTCACTCGAGAACAAGTCACTCGAGAACAAGTCATCCCAGGATGAGTCACCCGAGAATGATCGGATAGATGAGCGCTAAGGTGCTCTATCGCTCCCTCGTGGGCATCGGTTCAAATCTTGGCGACCGCATGGCCCATGTCGAGTCGGCGATAGAGGGATTGAAGGAGATCTCCGTTTTTATTAGGGTCTCAGATATTTATGAGACCGCTCCGGTCGGTGCCCTAAGTGAGCAGGGGAGGTACCTAAACCTCGTAGCTTTGCTGGTGACCCCCCTCGATCCCGATGCACTCTTAGATCAGCTAGCAGAAATTGAGAGGAGAAACCAGAGGGTGAGGGGGGAGATAAATGCAGCTAGGACCCTTGATCTAGACGTCCTGTACGTCTATGGATACAGGTCAGAGACCAAAAAGTTGCAGGTTCCTCATCCTCGAATGGCCGAGCGGGCCTTTGTAATAGCGCCACTTTTAGACGTCGACCCGGTCGTCGCATACTCGCTCTCCCCGGGGCTGGCAGATTCCATTTCGAGGCGTGCGAGGACCGTCGGCGACGAGGTGGCCGACGGAGTCGTATTTTTAGGACATTACCCGAGTAATTCTTCCGGCTAGCTAAGACGAAAGCCCCGGATCTATTCTTGGCTAGTTTGTTGCAGATAGGCGTTAGGTGAGGAGTCGATTTGCGGATAGTCAACCAGCTCGATGAGGCTTATCAGCTATTTAGGGCCGCACGAACCGACGGAGGGGTCTGCGGCCTCGTCCCCACCATGGGTGCGCTGCATGAGGGACACCTCCGCCTCGTCGAAAAAGGGCGCTCTGAATGTGACTTGCTGGCAGTTTCGATCTTCGTCAACGCAATGCAGTTCAACGATAAAGGCGACCATGAAAGGTACCCAAGGACGGTACAGGAGGACCTAGATCTACTTGCGGCCAGGGGTGTGGATATGGTTATCCTCCCGTCGGACCAGGAGATGCACCCCGAGCCGATCCAGTTTCAGGTGGTGCCATCGGGCCTATCTGAGGGCCTTGAAGGGGCATCTAGGCCGGGTCATTTCGCCGGCGTCGCCACGGTGGTGATGAAGCTCTTCCACGTTCTCTCAGAGGGACGGGCATATTTCGGAGAGAAAGACTTTCAGCAGCTAGCCGTGATTAAAAGGATGGTTGTGGAGTTTCACCTTCCAATCGAAGTGGTGGGGGTGGCGATTGTAAGGGAACCGGATGGACTAGCGATGTCCTCCAGAAACAGGCTTTTGAGTGAGCAAGAGAGGGCTGCGGCCCCTGCGCTATATAAATCCATCGAAGCCCTGAGGCGTGCTTACTCCACAGGTGAGCGAAGGGTACAAAACCTCATTCAGCTAGCCAAGGACGAGCTCGCCAGGGAGCCGCTATTTAAACTCGATTACCTCGAAGTCGTAAATCCGGCTACCCTGGACCTCTTGGAGTTTGCCGATGACGATTCCAGAATCGTTATGGCGGCGAATATCGGCCGGGTTCGCTTGATAGACAACTCGCCCGTCGGTGCTCAAGATGCCGAGGAACGATAGAGGGTGGTGACGGATAGTGCTTTTGACGATCGACGTTGGTAATACCCAGACTGTCTTCGGTATCTACTCGAGGGACTCACTAAAGATTCCCGGCGGGATCGAGCCGGACGCTAAAAGGACGGCCGCTCAGGGCTTGACACACCACTTTCGGATTGCGACACGGACCGATCGAACTCCCGACGAGCACGCCTTGTTGTTGTGGCAGCTACTTTCAATGAGCGGAATAGACGCCGAGAACTCCTTCAGCGGAGCGGTGATGTCTTCATCTGCACCTAATGTCACCTTCTCGCTGCGCAATATGGTGAACAGGTGGCTCAAGCTGGAGCCGACGGTCGTCGAGCCGGGGATCAAGACATCCATGCCCATCCTCTACGATAACCCCAAGGAGGTTGGTGCAGATCGAATCGCAGACGCAGTCGCCGCCTTAGACCTTTACGGGGGCCCAGCTATCGTCGTGGACTTCGGGACGGCGACTACCTTTGACGCAATTAACCAAAAAGGCGAATACCTTGGTGGCTCGATAGCCCCGGGGATAGAGATATCCCTCGACGCCCTTTACCGAAATGCCGCCTCACTGAAAAAAGTGGAACTCGTGCCTCCGAGGTCGGTCATCGGCAGGAGCACCACCGAGTCGATTCAGTCTGGCGCACTTTGGGGATTTGCCGGACAGACCGACGCAATTTGCGGAATGTTCGAAGAGATATTAGGCAAGTCCCATATCATTGGGACTGGCGGGCTCTGTTCGGTGGTTGCCCCCTATACCAAAAAGATCGAATACCAGGAACCATGGCTCACCCTCCATGGTCTGAGGATCATCTATGAAAAGAATTTATCCACCGACAAGTTTGAGAAAAAGAGCTAAAAGATGACAGATGCCACCCCAAAGGCCGCCTCATTAGAGATTCCCTACTCCTTCGCTGGAACGACGAAGCTCGCCGATATCAGGGCGAGATTCTCGGATCTAGCCGTTGACACTCGTAGTGGGGTTACCCTGAGGGTCGCCGGAAGAGCGATGCTAATTAGGAGACAGGGACGACTCTGTTTCGTCGAGCTGCACGACGAGAGCGCAAAGTTGCAGGTCATGGCTTCGGAGAGCGAGACTAGTGACTTCGAGGCCTTCTTCTCGCTGTCTTTGGGCGACTGGATCGGCGTCGAGGGTGAGGTGATCACCTCGAGACGGGGCGAGCTCTCTATCATGGCCTCGAGCTGGGTGCTCTTGGCAGAGAATAGGCGGGGTTTCGGAGACAAGTATCATGGGATTTCCGATCCAGACCTCCGCTACCGCCAGCGTTATGCAGATCTATGGATAAATGAGAAGTCCCGAGAGAACCTAAAGATAAGGTTCAAGACGGTATCGGAAATAAGAAAGTTCCTCTCGGAAAGGGATTTTGTCGAGGTTGAGACGCCTCTTTTACACCCGATAGCGTCGGGGGCAACCGCAAAGCCCTTCGTTACCCACCACAATGCCCTCTCTATGGATCTCTACCTGCGAGTTGCACCGGAGTTATACCTCAAGAGGCTGATAGTCGGCGGATTCGAAAAGGTCTATGAGATAGGTAGGAGCTTTAGGAACGAGGGAATTTCACCCAGGCACAACCCCGAGTTCACCATGTTGGAACTCTACCAAGCCTACGTCGACTTCTCATCGATTATGGAACTGACCGAAGAACTGGTATCGCAGGCCGCCATCGGGACCCTAGGAAGCCCGATAATCACCTATCAGGGCATGACCATTGACCTCACCCCCCCCTGGAGGAGGGTGACTATGGAGGAGGCTATCTCTGAGGCTATCGGTTTCGAAGTTCGCATGGACATGGGGAGGGAGAAGCTAGCTTCGCTGGTGAAGGAACGAAATGGTAACGCCGCTGACTCCTACGGAGAGGGAAAACTGTTGTTGGAACTCTTTGAATTGGTGGCGGAGGAAGGGCTCACCCAACCGACATTCGTTTATGACCATCCGGTCGAAATCTCGCCGTTGGCGAGGGATCACAGGTCCCGACCTAAGTTCGTCGAGAGGTTCGAAGCCTTCATCGCTGGAAGAGAGTTGGCGAACGCATTTTCGGAACTCGCCGACCCAGATGAGCAGAGGAGACGCTTCGAGGATCAGGTCAAGGCGAAAGAGGCCGGGGATGAAGAGGCGATGGGCCTCGATCTGGACTATATTCGGGCACTCGAGTATGGCATGCCCCCAACTGGGGGACTCGGAATTGGGATAGACCGCCTAGCCATGCTCCTCTGCGATGAAGCGCAAATTCGGGAAGTGGTAGCATTTCCCGCTCTTCGCCCCGAGCAGAGCTAGTCCCTGTCGGAGGATTCCGCAGAGGTGAATTCGGCTATGGAACCCAAAAGCTCCTTGCAGAGTTCCGCTATCGACATCGAGTATGGATCTGCCAAATCGACGGCGATCTCCCTGGTTTTTTGGTAGTAATCTTCTGCGATGTGGTAGCAACCGTCTATTGATTTAGATTTAATTATCAATTTTGTCGCCAAAGGCAGGGACTCTTCGGTGACCTTTTCATCGAGGATCGCCCTTAGTTCCCCTCCGACTTCTTTGGACTCCAGAGCCATAATTACCGGCAGGTTGTAGACCCCCTCTAACAAGTCCTGCCCCGGAAGCTTTCGGAGTTCCTCTCGACTTGCGGCAATATCCAGTACGTCATCCCTTATCTGAAAGAGCATTCCAAAGTTGTTACCGATTTCAGTTAGCGCCTGAACTCGACCCCGTTCACCCTTAGCCGCCAGTGCCCCGATCCTCGCTGACGTCGCCATCAAGGAAGCGGTCTTGCCAGATATGGCACGCAGGTACTCCTCTTTGCTGCGTGAAGTGTTGAAACCATCTTTGACCTCGGCGATCTGTCCTTCGCACATTTCGGCGAGGGTATCGGCCAAAAGCTCGGCGATTTCCGAACCTAGTCGGGCAGCTATTCCAGCCGCCCTTGCGAGCAGGAAGTCCCCACTGACCACAGCGATTAGGTTCCCCCAGCGAGCATTGACAGAGACTACTCCCCTTCTCTCGTTCGCCTCATCCATGACGTCGTCGTGGTAGAGGGAGGCGAGGTGGACGAGTTCAACCGCTGAAGCCCCGCGAACCACCTCGATAGTGGAGTCCTCGCCAACGGCGCGGGCGGCCGCTAGGGCGAGAATCGGTCTGATTCTTTTGCCGCCGGCTTCGATTAGATGGGTAGCGACTTCTGACAGGACGGGGTCTGAAGTCTCGACGGAGAGGCGAAGCTCCGCCTCTATCTTCTCGAGGTCTTCCCCTGGGACCTTAACTTGGTTTAAATTTATCGGCTGCACTCCAATAAACACTAGGGCATGCGCGGGGATTTGTGCTAAAAACCAGCTACGAAAGAGCTTCAAAGGGGTATGTCCGACGAAGCATCAGATCCCCTTTAAAGCCTCGAGGGGTCGATTGACTAGGTATTATGGGTTGCAAATACGGCTATCAGGAGGGGCTCTTTGGCGACCAAAAGGCCAAGGGATATTTTTCAAGCCGACTCCGACTAGCTTCGACGCCTGGACTGGCTAGCCCTAACGACCCCATTGTTCAGATTTCTAAAAGATCCCGCCAACGGCGAGGGTGGCAGAGTTGTCTGAAAGATTTCGCCAACAGTGTTGACCAGCAGAGTTCGCCAGCAGAGTTGGCCAGCAGAGTTGACCAGCAGAGTTGGCCAGCAGAGTTGGCCAGCAGAGTTGGTGACCAACGGTAACTATGTTTTTGGTCCACCACTAGCTCAGTTACCCGATCAGCAAACTAGATAGCACTCCTTCGGAGTTCGACTGCAATTTGGGCAGTCCGGAAAATGACCGACTTGTCTGTGGGCCTTGATCTGCGAAAATGGTGATTCAGTAATTTAATAGGCACTCGTCGGTGACCATTTTTAGATGGTTGTGTAAGTTACGTTTAGTGCTTGCACTCGTGAAACGGTGGAAATCACAGGCCACCTGGTCTATGCGTAGCTGAGAGGTGCAGATGTCAAAGGTAGTCGTGCTTGGAAGTAATTTTGGGGGGCTGGTAGCCGCCCTATCGATTCGTCATGAACTGAAGGACGAAGTCGACGTGACGGTCATTTCGCCTAGTGATCGATTCGTTTTCAATCCGTCACTTATTTGGCTCCCTTTTGGTAAGCGGGACGTCGAGGACCTCTCATTTCGAGTCGCCCCCACCTTTGAAGAGCACGGTGTCAACTTCGTAAATACCGCCGCAAGTGCGATTAATGCCGATGCGAATAGCGTGACTGCTGGAGGCAGCGAATATAGCTACGACTATCTGGTGGTTGCCACCGGGTACAAGAATCATTATGGCGTCGTTGAGGGCCTGGGGCCAAATGGCAATGCCTCAACGATCACATCATTAGAGGATGCTGTCCACGCAGGTGAGGCCTGGAGCAAGTACCTGGCGGACCCCGGTGACGTCGTCATTGGCGCTACCCAGGGAGCTAGCTGCTTTGGCGCTGCGTACGAGTTCCTATTCAACGCTTCGTACCATCTAAACAAGAACCACCTCAAGGAGAAGGTAAAGCTGACCTATGTGACCTCTGAGCCCTTCTTGGGACACTTTGGGATAGGTGGGCTACCCCACGGACAGCAGCTTTTGGAGGCGTTCCTCAAGCATGAGAATATTAACTACGTCGTCGACGCGTCAGTTGATCACATAGACAGCGATTCGGTGAAATTGGCGAGCGGCGAGACCTTACCATTCAAATACTCAATGTTCATACCGCCATTTTTGGGACAAGATGTGGTCGTCGAAAGCAGCCTTGCCGACCCCAAAGGTTACATACCCGTTCGACCGACTTACCAATCGTTGTCTCACGACAACTTGTATGCCATCGGTATCGCCGCTCAGGTCACCGCCCCTTGGCAATCCCCCACCCCCGTCGGCATCCCCAAGACCGGCTAT
>JAKCBW010000001.1:0-36059 GCA_021842145.1 Actinomycetes bacterium | reverse complement strand
ATCTGAATGAGGAGCATGAGTTCAAAGATATCAAAGCCGTGTGCGTGATGGACGCAGGCAATAACGGCGTGATCATATTGGCCGACAAGATGCTGCCTCCGCGCAAACATGGGGTACTCATTCCTGGCCCACAGGCGCACTTGATGAAGTTAGGTTTTGAGAAGTACTTCCTATGGAAGATGCGCAACGGGCATGTCAACCTGCCGTAGTCGGCTTTTGGGACTAATTCGCCGTGTCAACAGGACTGATAAGCCTCAGTGCAGCTTTGTCAGCTTTGTCTCTGCGAGATAAGTCTTGAATGACCCGTGCCGCAAGCACGCCAGTTACCAGGTGGCGTTCGTCATGGGTAACAGCAGACTGGTGACCTTCGACCCATCTGTATTTCGACGACTGGATTCAGACGACTGGATTCAGACGACTGGATTCAGACGACTGGATTCAGTTACGCACCCACGTTTTAGCCCCCTTTCAAGGATCAGGCTGCCAGGGGTGCGCATACTCTTTTCAGCGATATCGAGAACCAAAGCCACACTGATATGGGATTATGTCAGAGCGGAGTCCTAATGGTGCCCAATATCTCCCAAGGTCCGGTCAGGGATCGAGTTGCGCAGCGTCACGGTCCCGCTCTGCCATTATTCGCTCTCCACTACCATTCAGACGATCGAGTTGCGCAGCGTCACGGTCCCGCTCTGCCATTATGCGCTCTTCAGTACCATTCAGACGATCAAGCGAAGCCCGTTTCCGATCGCGGGCTGCATCAAGGCGTCCTAAAGCTGAACGGACCGTTTCGTCTTCAACGGGCTCTATCGCTGCTGATGCCTCCCGCTTATCGGCGAGACTGTCCCGTTGATCGCCCACTTGATCCCGCTTATCGGCGAGACTGTCCCGTTGATCGCCCACTTGATCCCGCTGATCGGCGAGACTGTCCCGCTTATCGGCGAGACTGTCCCGTTGATCGCCCACTTGATCCCGCTTATCGGCGAGACTGTCCCGCTTATCGCCAAACGGCAACATCGTTGGGGTCCGTCTATTCAGGTCTCTCTCGCACCTTGCTATTAGGCCTGGGATCTCCTCAGCTGGCACCGCCCGGCCAAATAGCCACCCCTGCCCGTAGCAACAACCAAGGGAGCGTAGCGCTACGAACTGCTCGTCGGTCTCAATGCCCTCGGCGACACAATGCCCTCCAACGGCATTAGCCAGTTCAACAATGCTCGAGACGATAGCGTTGTCCTCGAGGGTAATACCCATACCCGCCACGAAAGATTGGTCGACCTTTAGTGCCCGAATGGGGTAGCGCTTGAGGTACACGAAGGAACTATAACCCGTTCCGAAATCGTCAATAGTGAGCGAGACACCTAGCGCCCCAATCTCTTTGAATACTACTGCCGCCGCCTCAACATCCCCCATCATGGCCGACTCGGTAACTTCAAGCACCAGACGTTTTGGATCCATACCGGTGTCGCTCAAAACCTGAGTCAGCGTCTTGATTAGCTCCCCACTTGCCACCTGACGAGTAGACAGATTGACCGCCATATCGATGGATAGACCTTGTGTCTGCCAGATCATCGACTGTAAGCAAGCTTGTCTCATAACCCATTCGCCAAGAGAGACTATTAATCCACTGGCTTCAGCGACAGGAATAAACTGGTCGGGGCCTAATAGTCCTTCGGTCGGATGCTGCCAGCGGACCAGGGCCTCGACGCTGACGACTCTTCCATTGGCCAGGTTTACCACCGGCTGGTAGTGAACGACAAGCTCGTCGCGAACCATCGCTTCGCGTAGGCTGGCCTCGCTTCGAATCCTCTCAGCGACAGCGCCGCCGCTCTGGCCAGAGGTGAAAACTCGAATTAGTCCCGAGCCGTTTCGCTTCGCATCTAGTAGTGCTGCTCCTGCTGCCACCAACAACTCCTCTGCGGTTTGCGCCCACTGGTCGACGCTAACGCCCATGCTGGCGGTAAGTACGACCTCGGTGCCGAGGGAGGTAAACGGCGCATTAAATGCTTCCGCAAATCGCTTGCTGATCTGGTGAGCCTCCTCGGTATTCCTCAGCTGGCGCCAGAGGGCGGCAAACTTACCATCTGCTATTCGGGCCAGCGTGTCACCCTCGCGAACACGCAGCGAAAGACGTTTTGTCACCTCGACGAGCAGGGCTTCCGCTGCAACGCTACCGAGCCGATTGGCGACCTCCTCGAAATTATCGACGTCCAAGAACACTACGCCAACCAGGTGATCGGACCACCTTCTCTCGGTTAACACCTGTTCAAGCCGGTCGCTCAACAAAGCGCGATTTGGTAATTCGGTTAGGGAGTCATAAAGTGACTCACGCGCCAGGGCGTCGTGAGCAAGCTTCGTCGCCGTGATCTCATAGTGGCTGATTACGGCTCCAGTGAGCTGTGGCAAGATCCGCAAGCTGAACCATCGCTTGGTAGCCGGAGTCGAACATTCGTAGTCGAGTTCGAAGCGCTGAATCCTTCCCGCAAGAACGGCCCGCAGACCTACCGCTACCTGGGCTGCAGTACCAGATTGTTCGTTAGTTGCACTGTCACACACCGATAAGTAGTTAGCACCGATTCCGCAGGCCTTCGATGTACCGCCGTTCGCTGCGCTGAAGGTCTGCCACGACGTGTTGATGGCGACTAACGCACCATCCGAGTCCACCGCACATATTGGACTCTCGTTGTCGTCAAGCCGTCCACGTTCGTGAGTCCGCCCTTGCGACTGTGCGTGCAACCGCTCCACGGCATAGAGGATTCTACTTGCCACGCTCGGTGCGTCGTAGGAGTCCTTGGCCAGGTAATCTCCGGCTCCGGCAGCGATCGTTTTTATAGCAATAACACGATCGGCGGGACCATTTAGCGCTACTATCGCCGCATCAGGGTAAGTGTCGTGGACCTTAGTTACGATAGAGTTTCCGTCCCCGTTTATAGCTGACAGATCAACCAGCACAGCATCACAGCCACCGTCGGGGGCGCCCGTTAAGTCGCGAGAAACCAGGATCTGGGCGGATGAAAACTCTGCCTTAAGCAAGTCAAGGAGGGCCGCTGATTCGCCTGCACTCTGTTCGACAACGAGCAATCGAAGCGGCCTCTGTTCAAGGCTCACTCGGTCATAGCTGACTACCATGGCGCTCCTCGCCTGGGCCAAGAGCCGCGTCTTTTTGACTTATCGAAGAGACACAGCTACAACTCCTGGCCCTGCGCCAGCGGTCGCTTGCTCGGAGCCCAATGGGCATACAGCTGCAATGCTAATCGACCGTACAATTAGTTCGGCAAGGCAGGTACCGTAATGAAGTTGCCAAATGTCGGCGGGAGCGCCGGTTAATGCGACCGCTTCTGCCAGGCCAAGCTATTGAGTCCGATTTATCGTCGCAGCTCAAGACGGCTTTGAGACCCTATCAATGTAGGTCTGAAAAATGGTAGTGGGACGAACAAGAGGGGAAACGGTGCAGTTCGCTGCGTTTCCCAAGGCACTCGCCCCACTCCAGTAGGGCATTGGGCGCACCACTCCCCATTTTGCCCTGCGTAGCATAAACCGAGCCGTTTAATGGCTACGGCAATATCTGCCTGAGTTCGAGGCCTACTTCTCTATAACACAAACGCCGGGTACGCTCAGCGATTTGGACTTATGGACACGTCGTCTCTGGGCGATCCAGCTCAAGCACAACGAACGTGTATCCGATGCACCACGAGGACGGATTCCCAATTACGCAACTGACAAAGAGCGTTTGGCGAGGCGTCTTCGAACAAGCAAAGACGTAAGGATTACGCCAGAAGAAAAGCGATAATCGAGCCTATCTTTGGCCAGATGAAAATAGAACAGGCTGCTGGGCGTCTCTGCATACGTGGACTTGCCGGAGCCAGCAGGGAGTGGATACTGCACGCAATTTGCCACAACTTGAGAAAACTGGCCAGCTCACGTCAAAACGGAGCGATCGCCCCGGCATAGGGAGGGAATAATTCCATAACCGGCCCAACTATTCTGCTCCATGTGCCGTTCAGGCGTTCTTAGGATCTTGTTTGCCACAAATGTTGCAAAAACATAGGTGAGATAGAAAAATCAGTCCGAAACCCCGAGCTGATTCGGACCCATGTTCCAAAAAGAAAACTCTCCCCTGAAAACTCTCGGTTCGCTCTGGGGGAGGTTTATTGATTGCCGTGAAGAAGGGCAGGATAGTCAGTTGAGGAATTGTACCCCTAGCGGTGGTGTTTTTTAGCTAGTTTGTGAATTTGGCGGCCAATTCGCTAAGTGCAGGGGCTGAGGTGCCGATAAGAGAGTCACGGGACTGACTTCAGTCCCAAGGATTTGAGCTGGGAAGTTTCGGGGGACATTAGGTGTTTATACCGATAAGAGACCCAAAAGAGGGAGATTCCCGAAATTTGGTTTGATCCCCATTAGAATAGATGGAAAGTTGGCTACTCCAAAAAGGGAGGCGGAGGCTTGTTTGAACGCTTCACTGATCGGGCCAGAAGGGTTCTAGTCTTGGCTCAGGAAGAAGCCAAGGGTTTGAACCATAACTTCATTGGCACCGAGCATATCCTGCTTGGACTGATTCACGAGGGCGAAGGCGTAGCGGCTAAGGCCCTTGAGTCCTTGGGTATCTCGCTCGAAGCAGTGAGGGAAAAGGTTGAGGAGACTATTGGTCCACCCAGCGGTACTACCACTGGGTCCCCTCCGTTTACCCCTAGGGCAAAGAGGGTTCTTGAGCTGTCACTACGCGAGGCACTTCAGCTCGGTCATAACTATATAGGCACAGAGCACATGTTGCTGGGACTAGTCCGTGAGGGCGAAGGCGTAGCAGCAGGGGTCCTTATTAGCCTCGGAGCGGACCTGTCGAGGGTTCGCCAACAGGTTATTCAGATTCTTTCCAGCTCGCAAGGTCGAGAGACCGCTAACGCTGGAGTGGGGCAGTCTTCGGGAACTGAGCCACAGGCAGGCGGTTCGCCTGTGCTGGATCAATTTGGGCGCAACTTGACCCAGACTGCTAGGGACAAGAAACTCGATCCGGTCGTTGGACGGGAGCGTGAGATCGAAAGGGTGATGCAGGTTCTCTCCCGGAGGACCAAGAACAACCCCGTGCTGATCGGCGAACCAGGTGTCGGCAAGACCGCCATAGTCGAGGGACTCGCCCAGAAGATCGTAAGTAACGACGTCCCAGATACCCTTCGCGGTAAGCAGCTATACACCTTGGACCTTGGTGCCTTGGTGGCGGGCAGCAGATACCGGGGTGATTTTGAGGAGCGACTGAAAAAGGTTCTCAAAGAGGTTCGCACCAGGGGTGACATCATCCTTTTCATCGACGAACTACACACACTGGTCGGTGCGGGTGCCGCAGAGGGTGCGATCGACGCCGCCTCTATCCTCAAGCCGATGCTTGCCCGAGGAGAGCTGCAGACGATAGGTGCGACTACCTTAGACGAGTATCGCAAGCACCTTGAGAAGGACGCGGCTTTGGAGAGAAGGTTCCAGCCGATAAAGGTTGAACCACCATCCCTGGAACACACGATAGAGATTCTCAAGGGATTGAGGGATCGCTATGAGGCCCACCATGGTGTGACCATTACCGACCAAGCGCTAGTAGCCGCCGCCAACCTTGCCGATCGCTACATCTCAGACCGTCAACTCCCTGATAAGGCTATCGACCTTATCGACGAGGCTGGTTCGAGGTTGCGGATTAGGCGGATGACTTCGCCGCCCGAATTGAACGGGATCGATCAGGAGCTCGCAAAGATCAGGAAAGAGAAGGACGCGGCGATCGAGAGGCAGAATTTCGATGAAGCTAAGCGTCTGGTGGCGAAGGAGAAGGACAAGCTCGACCAGAAGAGCGCCCTTGAGAGCACCTGGAAGGCGCAGGGTAAGGAGCTCTTCGACATAGTCGACGAAGAGGTCATCGCCGAAGTCCTCGCCAACTGGACCGGTATACCGGTCTATAAGTTGACCGAAGAGGAGACGTCCAAGCTCCTGAGGATGGAGGACGAACTTCACCAGAGGGTTATCGGTCAGGAAGAGGCGATAGCTGGGCTTTCCCGAGCGATCAGAAGGACTAGGGCGGGTCTGAAGGATCCAAAGAGACCTTCCGGTTCCTTTATTTTCCTTGGACCTACCGGTGTCGGCAAGACCGAGCTAGCAAAGACGCTTGCGGCTTTCCTCTTTGGCGATGAGTCTGCGCTTATTCAGCTCGACATGAGCGAGTATATGGAGAAGCACACGGTCTCTCGCCTCGTTGGCTCGCCCCCTGGATATGTGGGCTACGACGAAGGCGGTCAGTTGACCGAGGCCGTTAGGCGTAAGCCATTCTCGGTGGTTCTTTTTGACGAGATAGAGAAGGCCCATCCGGACATCTTCAACACTCTGTTGCAGATTTTGGAGGATGGACGGCTAACAGACGCCCAGGGAAGGTCGGTGGACTTCAAGAACACCGTGCTGATCATGACTTCAAACCTCGGAACGGCCGACCTTAGGAAGGCATCGGTTGGTTTTGCTAAGACCACAGAGGCTGTGACCTACGAGAGGATGAAGCTAAAGGTATCTGAAGCTCTCAAGTCGCACTTCAAGCCTGAATTCTTGAACCGAATTGACGAGGTGATCGTGTTCCACGAGCTATCTCGTGAAGAGGTTACCGAGATCGTGGACCTCCTCATGACGAGGGTTCAGACTCAGCTTTCGTCGATGGGTATCGCTTTGGAGTTGACCCCAGAAGCGAAGTCGCTGCTGGCGGTGAAAGGCTACGATCCCCAGCTTGGGGCGAGACCGCTGAGGAGGACGATACAGCGGATGATCGAGGACCCGATTTCCGAGAAGCTCCTATGGAAGGAGTTCAGGGTCGGTGAGACGGTCGTCGTCGACGTGGTCGACGGTGAAATCGTCTTTCGTACCGTGGAGGGGCTCGAGCCACCGCCAGTCGAAATGGCGGGCACCGGATCCGAGTAGCGGTTTAGAGATTTACTTTTCACTAAGAGGCGGCCCTAGTCAACTGGGGTCGCCTCTTAGTGCAACATCGTTTGGTAGCTTCGAGCTCTGCTTGTGCGCGCGAGCAAAAGCAGTAGCGCATCAGGGCCGATAAAAGGGCCGATAAATGGGGCCGACCTAGAGCTTGGTTTTCAAGTGTTGGTTTTGCATGGTTGCTGCCACCAGATTGCCGGATTGTTTAGTCTTTGTTGCGACTTTCGAAGCAATCCCGCCGGGTGTGTACCCCGCCTATGATGGGTGGATGGAGACCAAAAGTTCGCTTCAGCTCGTCGATACCCTTAGGAGGGTAGCACCAGGAACCGGCCTGCGGGAGGGGCTCGATAGGATACTCCAGGCTCGAATGGGGGCCCTGTTAGTCATTGGAGACGGTCCTGATGTCCTCTCGATATGCTCGGGGGGCTTTCTCATCGATTCGGAGTTCTCCCCGCAGCGACTGTTCGAACTCGCAAAGATGGATGGGGCCATCATCCTGTCTGGTGATCGCATGAGGATTGCTAGGGCTAATGTCCACCTCGTACCGGACTCGAGTATATCGACGTCGGAAACTGGAACTAGGCACCGCTCGGCCGAGCGGGTTGCGAAGAGTGTCCCAGTTACCGTGGTGGCGGTTTCGGAGGAGCTATCTGTAATTACCGTGTATCGCGATAACTTCAAGCACCAACTCAAGCCGACCCACACCATTTTTAATCGAGCAAATCAGGCACTTGCTACCCTCGAGCGGTATAAGGAGAGACTCGACGGCGTCTTGGCAAACCTAGACAATCTCGAAGTCGCTAAATCGGCTAAGTTCAAAGACGTAGTCACCGTCTTGCAGCGTGGAGAGCTAGTTCGGAGGATTTCAGAGGAGATTGCCTGGTACCTCCTGGAGTTAGGTTCTGACGGAAGGCTGTTGGCTCTTCAGCTCGATGAGGTTTATTTGGGATTTGAGACCAACTACCTGTCGGTAATTCAGGACTTCTTAGAGATAACCACCAGGGACGAAGCCGCAGAACTCGTCAGTTTCTTAGCTGAGGTTCCCATGGCCGAGTTGCTTGACTTGGATCGACTGGCCGAGGGCGTAAAGAAGCATTCCTGCTGTCCTTGGGTCACTCAACTGGATTCACCGTCCTACTTGGAAGCGACGATGGAGTCACGTGGGTCGAGACAGGTGAACTCCACACCCCAGGTGCCACAGTACGTCAAGGATGCCCTAAAGGAGACCTTCGGTGGATTGCGGCCGATACTGGAGCCTCCAGGTGACGAGCCAGAGGAGAGCGATCCATTGGATGCCCGCTGGACTCGAGCGGTAAAAGATGGGATTTATCGATCTTAGGTTCTATTCGCCAACTCCGGCCAGCCTTGTCAGCTCCTCCCTGTCGGCGATTTTGTACTTGCGGTCCTGGATCTCTATTACCCCGCTACGCACTAACGCTGCGAGTGCTTTGTTGACCCTCTCCCTAGACGCACCGACTAGCCCAGCGAGTTCTTCCTGGGTGAGTGGTAGGTTGAACTCGTCTTGGTCGTGAGATATTTCTAGGATCCTCTTGGCGGTACGTCCCGGTACGTCGAGAAACATTGCGTCGGCTAGCGCATCGTCGGTATTTCTGAGCCTCTTAGCCAAGAGCTCGAGCATCCCCCACAAAAGGCCCGGCCTCTGATGGAGTATGAGCCTCAGCACGGAGTAGGGAATTTTCAAAACCTCAGTACGCTCGAGGCATCGAGCAGTCGCCGACCTACCCTGGTCGTCAAAGAGGCCCATCTCTCCGAAGAGGTCACCCGGTTCCATCAGTGCGACCAGCGAGTCTTTTCCCCCAGAAGCACTCTTTTGCATGGCCACCCGACCGGTTGCCACGATGAAAAGGTCCGACGAAGCTTCACCCTCTACGAAGATATCCTGGCCCCTAAGAAAGGTTGAACGTCGATGGGCCTTGATGACATCGTCGATCGCCAATGAGTCGAGGGCCTTCATGAACTCGGTTTTTAGAAGCAGGGACCGAGCATCTACGTAGCCGGAGTGCCCTGTACTCTTTTCAGTTCGCATTTTAAGCCCCTCAGGCTTTGTTCTATGCAATAGAATAGATCCTTTGCACTTTGCCTTACCCTAGTTAATGGGAAAAGTGCGGAAATAGCGAGAGTAGGTTTAGGTGGGGTTCGACGTAGGAGACAAGGTGGTCTATCCGCATCACGGTGCGGCGATCATCGAGAAGCGTGAGACCAGGGAAGCTTTTGGTGAGACCAGGGAGTATCTGGTGCTGCGACTGGCGTATGGAGACCTGACCCTGATGGTCCCGGCGGACAATACAGACGAGGTTGGCCTCAGGGAGGTCATCAACGACGAAGAGGTCGAGGAGGTGTTTGCCGTCTTGCGCAAGAAGGAGGCTCGCATGCCTACCAACTGGTCGAGGCGGTTCAAGAACCACGTAGAGAAGTTGAAATCTGGGGATATCTACCAAGTCGCCGAGGTGGTTAGGAACCTTTCGCTGCGCGACAAGGATAAGGGACTATCGGCCGGAGAGAAGCGGATGCTTTCCAAAGCCCGCCAGATATTGGTATCGGAGCTCTCCTTTGCTCTTGAGGTCCCCGAATCAGAGGCTGAGGCGAAGCTAGACGCTGCCCTGTCTTAGGCGGCGGGTTGTCTAGAGTTTGGACCATAATCGTTGCCGGGGGAACCGGGTCTCGCTATGGTGCAAGAAAGCAGCTCGAGTGGCTGGTCGATCGCCGAGTGATCGACTGGAGCTATCAAGTCGCTAAGTCAGTTTCTGACACGGTTGTGACGGTTAAGCCGATTTCGGATCCGGCGGATTATCCCGGAGATCTTGTCGTCGAGGGTGGAGCGACTAGATCGGCGTCGGTTCGAAGCGGCCTGGCGGTGATCGCTGAGATGGGTGGGGGCCCAGATGACCTGGTGTTGATCCACGATGCTGCGCGCCCATTGGCGTCCAAGGAGCTTTTTCTTGGGGTGATTGAAGCACTAAAAGCTGGGGCAGTATCCGTCCTTCCCACCGTAGCGGTGACCGAGAGCCTCAAAATCGTCGACGGTTCACAAGTTGTCGGTTCGGTCGACAGGTCCGGTTTCCACACCGCCCAGACTCCGCAGGGATTTAACTTTCAAACCATAACCCGGGCCCATGCAGGGGGGGAGGACGCAACGGACGATGTCGCCTTGGTAGAGGCCCTCGGACTGGCGACCAGGAGGATCCAGGGGGACCCCAACAACTTCAAGCTGACCCATCGGTCCGATCTGCGATTAGCTGAACTACTCCTATTGGATCGTCGGGAAATCCGAGGTGAAGGATGAACCTTGAACGAGAGACCCTATCCGCCGAGGTGGTAAAGGGGGTTCTATCGGGCCTAAGGGTTGCGGTCGGCTTCGACGTCCACCCCTTTTCAACCGACCCTCACAGGCCGCTACTGATCTGTGGTCAACTCTTTGATGGCCCCGGTCTCGATGGACATTCAGACGGCGACGTCGGGGCGCACGCCATTTCTGACGCACTGCTCGGTGGCTGTGGCGTGGGCGGAATCGGTGACGTATTTCTAGATACCGACCCTCAGTACAAGGGTGCTGACTCTATAGGGCTACTGAGAGAAGTGGTGGAGATTACCTTGCAAAGGGGATTTGAGATTCTCAATGTCGACCTTACAATTATCTCAGAGATTCCCAAGATCGCCCCGGCTCGGGCCGAGATGACCCAAAGACTATCTAGGATCCTTGGGGCTCCTGTGGTGGTTAAGGCCAAACGTCCCGAGGGGCTCGGCGACCTCGGCCGTCAAAAGGGCGCTGCGGCGATAGCTTCTGCCCTACTTTACTCTTCGAATCCAACAAAGGAGCTTTGATGCCATCCAGGCAGCCAGGTGGCCATTCAAACGGCCCACGACCCAACCAAAGGTCGGGCCATCGTAGACCCTTCGACCAGAAAACCAACGAATACCACACCTCAAGGGCCCATAACCTCGGGGGCGACCAGGTAGAGGGGCACAGGGCGGTCTACGAGCTTTTGAAGGCGAATAGGAGGAGGGTCCAGACGATCTACTTTGAAGAGGGGATCGACCGCGCTGGAATAGTGAAGCAGATCGCAGACCTCGCCTTCAACCAAAGGGTGCCGATTCAAAGCATCTCTTCGTCTCGTTTTTCTCATATCGCTGGTTCAGAGCTGCACCAAGGTGTGGTGGCGATCGCCGCCCCGATAAGGGCTCTAGACCTACAAGAGATCGTTACTTCAAATTCGAAGACCGCCAATTTGCTGGTTTTGGATCACATCACCGATCCTAGGAACCTAGGGGCAATCCTTCGGAGTGCCGAATGCGCCGGAGTGACCGGTGTGATCCTCCCCGAACATCGGGCGTGTCGGCTCACGCCATCTGCGACAAAGACCGCCGCAGGGGCCATCGAATACCTGAGCTTTTCATTGGCCAGTTCGATTCCGACAGCGCTGTCTGAACTCAAGACGATGGGGGTTTGGTCGGTAGGGCTGGATATGGACGCCGAGGCAAATCTCTCTCAGGTCAACTTGCTTACCTCCCCTTTGGCTCTGGTACTTGGAGCCGAGGGTAAGGGGCTATCGAAACTTACCAAGGCGAGGTGTGACCTCTTGGCCAAGATTCCACAGTTCGGAAAAGTAGAGTCATTGAACGTCTCGGCCGCAGCGACATTAGCGGTCTATGAGGTCGCAAGGGCCCGAGGGAGCCTGATTTAGACTTTTAGATGCAAAATAGGGATTTTTGACCCTTAGCAAAAGGACTTTGACCATGTATTCATTGATGGTTAGGTTTGTCTAATTTGTCAGATAGCGATTATCGGTCTCCGGGTGAATTAGTTGACTTGCTGGAGGGGGGCCTCTGGCGGTCGGTGAGGTTCGCTGGATGGGCGTAGATCTGCTTTGGATGCTTCGATGGCGAAAGGTCAGCCATAATAGCGGGCACGTTAGACGGCTATTTGAGTGTCTAAGTACGAAAGGCTGGCATTTGTGGGTGCCCAGAGTTCTACCCTTAGGAATGTGACGTTGGAGAGTTCTACAAGAGCTAGAGACCGAATTCGGGTGCTTCTAGTAGACGATCACGCACTGCTACGTGACGGGACCGCCCAGCTCTTCGAACGATTCGACGATATTGAAGTTGTCGGGCAAGCATCAACCGGCGAACAGGGCTTGGCCCTCATGAGTCAACTCAAAGTCGATGTAGCCCTAGTCGACGTCAACCTTCCCGGGATTAGCGGGCTAGAGGTCGCCAAACTGGCTGCCGCCAAGAATCCCAAGGTCCGTATTTTGATCGTGAGTGCCTACGACGATTACGCCTATGTAGCCGAAGCCCTCGAAGTCGGCGTGGCTGGATACCTGCTGAAGACGGCTTCTGGGAGGGAACTCGTCGACGCCGTGCGGACGGTTGCCGACGGATCCTTCGTCCTTGGAGGGTCAATCTCACTTCGGTTGGCAAAGCGCAGGGGTGGAGATCCGGTAGCGCCAAACTCGGTACTTACACCCCGGGAAGCGGACGTGTTGGGTCAGATCGCTCGGGGATCAACTAACAAGTCGATCGCAAACCAGCTAGGACTCTCTCTGCGGACGGTCGAGGGATACGTATCGAACGTCCTGACCAAACTGGGCGTCTCCTCGAGGACCGAGGCGGCACTTTACGCAATCGCAAATCACCTACTTCCCGATGATCATGGCGACCAAGAATCGTAGGGAGCAGTGGCGAACGATAGCCAAGAAGGTGGGGCACCCACCGACCTCTGATTACCGGTTCTGGCTGGTACAACTGATGGTTGTCTTTATCGCTTTGACCCACCTCTATGTCGACATGAACTACAACAGGCTTTCGGGCTTTCCAGATGGCATACCAGTAGCGCTGCTGATACTGCCGGTCGGATATGCCGCATTGCACTTTGGACTCTCTGGATCGGCGGCAACAGGACTCTGGGCGGGGGTGCTTTGGCTGCCAGATCTTCTTCTGCCCCACGACCAGGGCCACGCTGGGTCCGACGTATTGAGTCTCATTCTCGTAGAGGTCGTCGCATTTATCGTCGGTCAGAGGGTGGAGGCGGAGAGGGAGACCCACTCCAGGGTGGAAAATGCCACCTTGGAAAGACTGCTCGCCGAGGCAAGGTACCGACAACTCTTCAATGCCAATGCCTCTCCGATACTCGTCGTAGACTCTCACTGCGGCGTACGAGACATCAATCCGGCGGCCAAGAAGATATTTGGGGACGATGTGGTCGGTGCTTCTGTCGAGGAGCTTCTGGATACCAAATGCGGACTCGACATGGTAAAAGATACCGTCGTCTCACCCGGTGACGGCAAGGAGTATCGGGTGGATCTAGTCGCCTTTGGGGATAGTTCGGGTGAGGAACTGACCCAGGTGGTGTTGGAGGACGTGACCGCAGAGCGTCGTGAGAGGTTGAGGATCCGTAAATACGCTGAGCTGGTAGTGGAGGCGGAGGAGGAGCAGAGGAAACAGCTTTCGAGGGAACTTCACGACGAGCCTTTGCAGCTATTTTTACACCTGGCAAGGCGACTGGAACTTTTAGGTGAAACCCAAGGGGTGCCGACCGAGGTAGTAGATGCACTCTCGGAAACGAGGAATCAAGCATTGCAGGCTGCTAACAGCCTCAGGAGCATGGCAAGAAGTCTTCGGCCACCTGCGCTGGATCAGCTAGGACTTGTTCCAGCACTTTCGGGTTTGATCGCCGATTCAGAGGACCAGTTCAACTTCAAGGGGAGCCTCAGGGTGCTTGGTACTCAAGTTCGCCTGGCGCAAACCCTTGAACTCGTTGCCTTTAGGGTGGTGCAGGAGTCGATCAACAATACCGTCCGACACGCAAACGCAAACAACCTCTCGGTCGAGGTGGAGTTCTCCGAAAACTGGCTTCGACTTACCATTGCCGACGATGGAGATGGTTTTGATTGGAAGGCGGTCGAAGGTATCTCAGAGGGTCACCTAGGCCTGCTGGGAATGAGAGAGAGAGTTACTTCGATAGGCGGTGAAGTAACCATTGATTCGCGCTTAGGCGAAGGTACCACCGTCGTCGCCCAGATCCCGATTGTCCGGGACGCGATGGCCAAACTGGAAGTCATCGAGGGTGCCTTCAAAGGGATCTAGGGAATCGACCGATGGCGGTCTATTAGCCGACTACATGCTGGAGGTATCTTTAAGTAACTCCCATACGACCTCTTCGCTCTCCAGGATTGAAATGTCCCGGCGAAGAAGACGTAGAAGCTTCTCTTCGAGCATCTTGTGCGCCTTGACCTTTGCTCTTTTGGTCGTTGACCCATAGGTCAGGGCCGAAAAGATCAACAGGACGACTACCGCCGATACCGCAAGGATAATGATCAGACTGACCGCAACTGCCACGGCCGCAACAACACTCAAGGGTCCTACCACGGGGTTATTATGCCGCCGGACTTTATTGTGCCCAACCCGAGTAGCACCTAATCGATCGGGGCAATTCCACCTGAGGCGGGGCGAATGCTGACTAGGTAGCACCAGAAAACTACCTATGGGAACACCGAGTAAACACCCAAGAAATCTGGCATGGGAAGTGGAAAACATCGAGCTAGGGGCGTTTGTCCCCTGTGTGATAGGGCGATTCGGCACAATTATTCCCCTGGTCGGTGTCGGCCGAGGAAATTGCGCAATTTGTGCCGTCAAGACTGAAATAAATTCTGAAAACCGATCTCAATGACGAGACTTGAGAATTGCAAACATCATCCGGGTGGACTTTTTACGCGCTAGCTAACTCTCTCACACGGGTTGCCTCGATGACCGAGGGGTACGAACGTACACTTCTTAGATGCATCTCACATCCAGATCTACGCCATTTATAGAGCCGGTGGTCGGACTCGAACCGACGACCTGACGATTACAAATCGCCTGCGCTACCAGCTGCGCCACACCGGCCGACTCAACGAATCTAATCGCCTTTGAGTCGATGTCTAACATCTATTGGACTAAACCGTGACCTCTTGTTGATTTAGAGAGCCTTGGGTCACTTCTGAACCGTTTAGATGCTCTGTAACTTCAACTTGGATCTTCCTGGCTTTGGCCGAAGCGAGGACCGGTATCCGAACCTGCAGCACGCCAGAGTCATACCTCGCCGTTACCGCTTGGGTGTCTAGGTGTTCCGCTAGCCGGATTGAACGCTGATACTTTCCGTGGTAACGACCTGACAAGAGAACTTCGGCTCCATTTCTCCTAGTGCTGTTTCTAACTGCGCTAACGGAGAGGATGTCGTTCTCAACCACGACTTCGATCTGCTCTGGGTCAAATCCTGGTAGATCGATGTCGACGTAGTAGACGTCGCCGTCTCGGTATGCGTCGATTCCCGAAGTGCTGTAGGAGTCGGACAGCATCGCGCTCGCCAGACCCTCAAAGTGCCTCATTGGATCGATCTTCATCAGCATTCTGTGCTCCTTTTCTCTGTACACCACTCAGTTGTCACAATTAGCTTAACCTGACTCAGAAAAGATTATTTCAGAAACTTTAGAAAAGTTGATAGGCAGAGACTCAAGTTTTAGCGGTCAGACATTGAGTCGATGCCACCTCTCGGCGCTATATGATCCGAGTAGTGATTTTCGGTCGAAGTTTTTGTCTTTTGTTGCCGCCTGAGCCCAATGTCGGGTTTGAATATCTCCGTAGGGGCGAACTGTGAAAGGTTCGCGACCTCTGATCGCTTTTGCGCTGGTTGTCGCACAGGCGGGGATCGGATACGGCCTTCTCAATTCGGCTTCTGTCAATTCCACCCAAGCCGTTGTGCCTAACACAACCGCCACTACCGGGGTAACCACACCTACCCAAGTTCCATCGCATACTTCGACTACCAAGCCAAACAGTACTAAGCAAGCGAATACCAATCCACCACCGACGACGTCGACTACCGTTCCCCTTCCACCACCGACGACCTCCTCTACCACCACCACGATCGTCTTGTCACCCTCGACAACTAACGCCTATTCGAGCGTGACCGTGAGGGTCGCTAATGGTACCCAGGTACCTGGATTAGCCGGCAAGATCACTAACTACTTAGCTTCAAAGGGATACGACGTCGTTGCCCCGGTGAATGCAAACTCCCAGGCGTCTGCATCGATGGTCTACTACTCCTCTGGATTCAAATACCAAGCGATCACCCTTGCGCAGGATTTGGCTTTGGGCCAAGCGTCGGTCGCCCCGTATTCGTCGTCGGTTCCCCTCACGCTTCCCGAGGAGGACATCACGGTTATTGTCGGCCCGGACCTTTCGGTATTTGCTAACGGCTAGCAAAGTCACTGAATACCCCTCCTTTATAGACCTGACGAGATGATTGGCTAATCAGAATGGCTAATCAGAATGGCTAATCAGAATGGACAACATATTTGTGCTTGTTATAGCCCCGGACAAATTCAAAGGGACCGCATCGGCGTTTGACGTTGCTCGCTGGTGCGAAGAGGTAGCCCAGGGATTGGGTTACCAAATCGTCAGTTTTGCCATGTCCGACGGTGGGGAGGGCCTACTTGACGCCATCGGCGGGGAGGTCTTTGAGGATTTGGTCACCTCGCCCCTCGGCGGGGAGGTCCTTGCGAAGTGGTCGATGAGGGACAAGACTGCGGTCATCGAGATGGCCCAGGCGTCAGGTCTTTCCTTGGTCGGTAGGGCCACTGGGAACGATCCGATGCGAGCCACCACCAAAGGAAGTGGTCAGCTGGTCGTAAAGGCCATAGAACGAGGAGCAGAAGAGATTCTCGTGGGCTGTGGCGGGTCGGCGACTATAGACGGCGGGGTAGGGGCCCTGGAGGCGATGGAACCACTCGAGCGCTTTGGGGGGGTGACTTTGCGGGCACTAGTCGATACTCGTACCAGGTTCTTGGACGCAGCTCGGGAGTTTGGAGCACAAAAAGGTGCTAACGAGTTTCAGGTTCGTGAATTGACCCATCGCCTGCAGGTAGTTGCGGATCGATTTCTCGCAGAAAAGGGGATCGACGTGACCGAGGTAGATGGTGCTGGGGCGGCCGGTGGTTTGGCGGGGGCGCTTTATGTCGCGGGGGCCCAGATCGTGTCTGGATTTGATTTCGTCTCCGACTACCTGCAGTTGGGTAGCTACCTCAAAAGGGCGAGCTTAGTGATCACCGGCGAAGGCCAGCTCGATTCGACCTCATTCACTGGCAAGGTCGTAGGATCGATCGCCGAGCTCGCTCACACCCTGGGAATTGGTTGCTTTATAGTCGCCGGGCGGGCGACCGAAGACGGAATTAGCATGGCGAATGCCTTAGGTTGCAAGGTTGCACTAATTGGTGATCCGACTTCGCAGACGATACCGAAACCCAAAGAGATGGAGTCACTCGTCAAGAGTTGCGTAAAAGGTTTGCTTTCGCGGTAAAGTGGTTAGGTAAATATAGCTAAGTTCCCTATTAAGGGTCGGTTTCCGATCACGGTTAGGTCTTAGTCATCCAGAGCGGTTGAGGGACGGGCCCTATGATGCCGCGGCAACCAGCGTTTATTCGCCAGGTGCCAATGCCCGATCGATGCTAGGAGGAAAAGGTGTCTTTTGTCAAGGCACTCCGTTGTAGGGAGTGTGGCCACGTGTATCCGATTGAGGCTCTGCACGTCTGTGAATTCTGTTTTGGCCCTCTGGAAGTCGACTACGACTATGAGGGAATCGCCGCCCACATTTCGAGGGACACCATCGAAAAGGGACCCGGTACCATCTGGCGTTATAGGGACCTTCTTCCGGTCGAGTCTGACGAGTATGTAGACCTTGGAGCTGGCTGGACACCGTTGGTTCGAGCTCGTAACCTCGCCAAGGTCCTTGGCATTGGCGAACTGTATATCAAAAATGACACCCTCAATCCAACGGGATCCTTTAAAGACCGGGTGGTATCGGTCGCTCTTTCAAAGGCCAAAGAACTTGGTTTCAAGGTGGCGGCGTGTGCCTCAACTGGCAACCTAGCCAATTCGGTTGCCGCCCACGCAGCATGGGCGGGCATGGAGAGCTATGTATTCGTCCCATCGAACCTGGAGTCAGCGAAGGTGATAGCCACTTCGGTCTACGGGGGCACCGTCGTGGCTATTGACGGCAATTACGACGACGTCAATCGACTCTGTGCGGAAATAGCCTCCGAAGAGCCGGAGTGGGCGTTTGTCAACGTCAACTTGCGAACTTACTATTCGGAGGGTTCGAAAACCCTCGCTTACGAAGTGGCCGAACAGCTCGGATGGCGATTCCCGGACCATGTGGTAGTTCCGGTGGGTTCGGGGTCACAGTTGACCAAGATTAACAAGGGATTCAACGAGTTGTACAAGGTCGGTTTGGTAAATGATCAACCGAATGTGAAGGTTTCGGGGGCACAACCAACAGGGTGCTCTCCGGTGGCGAGTGCCTTCTTTTCCGGGGCGGAGTTCATCAAACCCCAGAAGCCCTCTACCATCGCAAAGTCACTTGCTATTGGGAATCCGGCGGATGGCGTATATGCCTTAGACGTCGTGAGAAAGACCGGTGGAGGATTTGGGTCGGTAAGCGACGAAGAGGTCATAGCGGGGATACGACTTTTAGCCCAGACGGAGGGAATATTTGCGGAGACCGCAGGCGGCGTGACCGTTGCGACTCTGAAAAAACTGGTAGAGGAGCAGAAGATTTCGAAAGACGAGACCGTCGTTTGCTACATAACCGGTAATGGGCAAAAGACCGTCGAAGCCTTGGCTCCTTCGAGCGAAGTCACCGCGACGATAAAGCCGAACTTGGAGCAGTTTTCCGCACTATTACAAGATTTGAGGAGCTAAGAGATGTCAGTCACCGTCCGAATTCCCACCCAACTACGCCCATTGACCAACGGTTCACCCGAGATCGCCCTCCAGTCTGGAAAACTCTCAGCGGTACTTGGAGAACTGAGCGGCGTCTACCCCGAGCTGAAGTCGAGGATCTTCGACGACGAAGGAAAGCTCCGGAGGTTCATTAACGTCTTTGTCTCTGATGAGGACGTTAGATTTCTCGATGGCCTCGACACGGAGGTCGCTGATCAGTCCGTGGTATCGATAGTTCCAGCGGTCGCCGGGGGAATCTAGCTACCCCAAGGTGACCTTGATGCCAGAAAATCGCTCACCTGCGCAGTGGTGGCACTCATTCGTGGCTGCTGCGCAGGTGCGCTCCGACTGATTTGATGTTTTTGCTCTCCTATATGCAACCTATATGCAACTATATGCAGCAGATGAGTCCGATCGAAAAAGATTGGGGTGTCGAAGGCTGGGATTTCCGTCTATGGTGTTATTAGCACTCCAAGGGTGCGAGTGCTAACTGTAGCCCAACGGAGGGATCCATAGAGATGGCAAAGCTGATCGCTTTTGACGAACAGGCTCGCAGGAGCTTAGAAGCTGGCATGAACCAGCTCGCTGACGCTGTTCGCGTGACCCTAGGTCCAAAGGGTAGAAATGTAGTATTGGACAAGAAGTGGGGAGCCCCCACGATTACCAATGACGGTGTATCCATCGCCAAGGATATAGAACTGGAAGACCCCTTTGAGAGGGTCGGGGCCGAACTGGTCAAAGAGGTTGCAAAGAAGACCGACGACGTCGCCGGCGACGGAACAACGACTGCTACCGTTCTCGCTTGGGCGATGGTGCGTGAGGGACTTCGTAACGTAGCTGCGGGTGCCAACCCAATGTCTTTGAAAAAGGGCATTGAAGAGGCGACCGAGGCGGCTATAGGCGCCCTTAAGGGTATTGCAAAAGATATCGATTCCAAGGATCAGATCGCCCAGGTTGCTTCGATTTCTGCGGCTGATGAAGAGATCGGTTCGCTGATTTCAGAGGCCATCGAAAAGGTCGGCAAGGACGGGGTCATAACCGTCGAAGAGTCACAGACCTTCGGCATGGACATGGATCTAGTCGAAGGTATGCGCTTTGATAAAGGCTATATCTCCCCTTACTTCGTGACCGATCCAGAGGCGATGGAAGCCAGCTTGGATGATCCTTATATCCTGCTGGTCAGCTCGAAGATATCTGCGGTTCGCGACATGCTGCCGGTTCTGGAGAAGGTCATGCAGGCCGGTAGGCCCCTCTTGATCATCGCAGAGGATATCGAGGGCGAGGCATTGGCGACACTAGTTGTCAACAAGATTCGCGGGACCTTCAAGTCCGTCGCAGTGAAGGCGCCTGGCTTCGGAGAGCGTCGCAAGGCGATGCTCCAGGATATAGCGATACTCACCGGCGGCCAAGTAATCACCGAAGAGGTCGGACTGAAACTGGAAAATGTCGGACTCGACCTGCTAGGTAGGGCTCGCAAGGTTCAGGTTACCAAGGACGAGACGACGATTATCGAAGGATCCGGTCCAGATTCAGAGATCAAAGGCAGGATTGCCCAGATCAGGGCTGAGATCGAAAACACCGATTCGGACTATGACCGTGAGAAGCTCCAGGAGAGGCTCGCAAAGCTCTCAGGTGGGGTCGCTATCATCAAGGTCGGAGCGGCGACTGAGGTCGAACTCAAGGAGAAGAAGCACCGTATCGAGGATGCGGTCTCGACAACCAAGGCCGCAATTGAAGAGGGAATAGTCCCAGGCGGTGGGGTTGCGCTTTTGAGATCGCAGGCCGCGATATTAGAGAGGGCCGAGAAGCTTGAAGGCGATGAGGCGACCGGAGCGAGGATCATCGCAAGGGCGGTCGAAGAACCCCTCAAGCAGATCGCAATCAATGCCGGGCTCGAGGGTGGAATCGTCGTGGAGAAGGTTCGGTTGCTATCCGTAGCTTCCGAGGGACTCAACGCTGCTACGGGTGTCTATGAAGACCTGTTCAAGGCGGGGGTCATCGACGCAGTCAAGGTGACACGGTCGGCACTGCAGAACGCAGCATCGATAGCGGCGCTGTTTTTGACTACCGAGGCCGTCGTGGTCGACAAGCCCGAAGAGAAGGCACCAGCTATGCCCCAAGGCGGCATGGAAGACTACTAGATCACAACGCCGTCAGGCGAGACCAATCTGGAAGAAGGGGATGCAATTTTTGTATCCCCTTCTTGGTTTTCTTGATAGCTGACATTGATAGCTGACATTGATAGCTGACATTGATAGCTGACATTGATAGCTGACATTGATAGTAATTTTAGAAAATGACTGTGGATAAGTGGGTGTATCGGTGCACCCACTATTTTTACAGTCAGGGATTTTTTACAGCTGGACATTGGTCCCGGGGCTGATTGGGATTTTTACGCCATTGCGTCTCGGTTTTACAAGGGGGCTTTTAGTTCATTCACAGGTTTGCTTGGAAGAATTGAATTTCCTACTCGGTAGGGATTTGAACTTTGAGCGGGATAAGAGTTGGTATCGGACCAGATGAGGTCTCATTTGACACTTGGTGGCGTAGGCGGAAGGCTACAGCGGGCGGTGCCAATTGCTCTGGCTGGAGTTTTGGCTCTGATCGCAGTCGGGATCATCTCGAGCTCGCTCGTGAGTTCGAGGTTTAACTACGTCAGCCATACCAATGTTTCAGGCGGTGACTCCTACTTCCGTTTTCCCTCCAATTGGGCATCGTTTTCGCAGGATCAGGTCGTCGTGGCGAACGATTCGAAGATAACCCCCGCTCAGCTTCGTGCCTTGGACCAGACCGAATGGACGGAGATTTTTTCCGCAGATAAGGGGCTGAGCCTAGCAAATCAGAAGGGCCTATCATCCCTCAAGCCCTTCGGAGTCGCCCAGCAGCTCGAGCTGACTCCGCAGCAGAAGGCGGTATTCAAACTCGCCACTTTGCGGACCATCTTCGTACCTGATGATCCCTTGTCGAAGAGCCCAAGTACTTCTGGTTACCACTACAAAGTGATATCGTACAAACAGTACGTTTCATCGGATGGGCTTTCTCACCTTGAGATGCTCGTCGACATCAAGCCCCCCGGTGGAACCTCGACTGTGTTGGATGAGGCGGCTGCGGTGGACAAAAACACCCAGTGGGTCTATTTCATAGGTATAGGTTGCACCTATTCATGTTTTCAGGCGAATAGGTCGCAGATATTAGGCGTAGTCAAGTCATGGAATGTCAAGGAGCAACGATGAATGATTCAGATCTCGACGAAGGGGCGATGCCACCTGCTCCAGAACCGGAGCTAGTCACCCGTGCTCCAATGGTCTTATGGGACAGGATAAAGTTTCTCCTCCTCCTGGCGATAGTTTGGCTCGCACTGGTCTTCGCCGCTAGATCACAGAACCCCCTCGAGTCGTTCGCGACGGCCGCACGGCTGACGATGCATACCAAGTGGTGGCTTACAACCCTGTTCGGCATCGAGCTTCTCAGACAGGCCAACTACCTATTGGCGGAGAAGTCGGAGTCGTGGAATACCTTCTGGACCGAGTCGATAGTCGATCCTTTGTCGAAGATCGGAGCCAATTGGAACGATTGGACCCGCTATCGGGTGTCGAGGGTTGTCAAGATCGTTCTGGTACTCGCTCTTCTCGCCGTCGTCCTTGCCGCCTACTACCACACTTCCCCCTTTACTTCGTTGTTTCAGGCTCCGGCCGCCCTCTACTCTTCTCTGCCCTTGCTCGCCCAGCTCGCCTTCGCCTTCGTCTTTGTGTTGCTACAGTTCGTTGGACTCTTCTGGTTCCTATCCAAAGGTGGGATAGACGTATACTTCCCAGGGGATATCAAGACCAGATTTACCGATGTATGGGGTCAGGACTCGGTCCTCGATCGGGTCAAAGAGAACATAATTTTTCTGAAGGATCCCGAAGCAATTGAGGAAAAGGGCGGATACGTCCCCGGAGGAATACTGCTGTGGGGCCCACCGGGCACCGGCAAGACCCTGATCGCCGAGGCGGTGGCCGGAGAGACCCAGAATCCATACGTGTTTGTTGATCCGGGGGCATTCATCAACATGTTCATGGGTGTCGGTGTCCTCAAGGTAAAGAGCCTCTTTCGCAAGCTGCGCAAGCTCTCACTGAGGTACGGGGGTGTGGTTGTATTTTTTGACGAAGCCGACTCGCTCGGATCTAGGGGGGCGCTCGCACCCCAGGGAACCTTCGGTTTCGCAGACAATCGCTTTGATCTGAGCTACCGCTGCAACGGCATGAGCTACCTAAGTGAGGCGGCGCTAAGGAGCCTGCTCATTGGGAGTAATAACTCGGCTCCGGACGAGGCCCCCCAGGTAAACCGGAGGTCAAAGGTGATCGCCGGAATGGGGGGACTAAATGGTGGCGGTGGTGGCGGAACGGGAACGCTGCAGGCCCTTTTGACCGAGTTGTCGGGACTAAAGAAGCCCCGAGGATTCTTCAATAGGGTGGTGCGCCGAGCATTTGGTCTGAGACCAAAGAGCCCACCTAAGTACCGGATATTGGTCATGATGGCGACCAACCTTCCCCAGGCCCTCGACGAAGCGCTGTTGAGACCGGGAAGGATCGACCGTATCTATCGGGTAGGTTACCCATCGAAGGCCGGACGGATCAGGACCTATATGGGCTATTTGGACAAGGTGTCCCATAACCTCACTCCAGAAGAGGTCGATAGGCTCGCAACGATAACCCCCTATGCCACCGGGGCGACCATGAAGGATCTGGTCAACGAGGCGTTGATAACTGCGATTCGCGACGGCCGAGACGTCATAACTTGGCGTGACATTATTATGGCGAAGCAGCTGAAAGAGTTGGGTCCGCCCGAGGATGTCGAGTACATCGAGAGGGAACGCCACGCCGTTGCGATCCACGAGGCCTGCCATGCGGTAATGGCCGCTACGGTCAGGCACCATCTCACCATTGATATCGCCACTATCGAAAAGGGAAGTAACTACCTAGGCATGGTTGCTTCGATCCCGCCAGAAGACCAGTTCACTCACTGGCGCTCCGAATATGAGGCTGACATAATGGTCGCCCTTGCGAGCCTCGCAGGCGAGCGAATGTTCTTTATGGGTGATAATTCGTCGGGGGTCTCTGCGGACCTCGAAGGTGCAACGGTCCTCGCCACCTTGATGGAGGGGTACTGGGGCATGGGTTCTACGATCTCCTCGCACGGGGTCACCCAGAGTGCAGGAATCGGTGCTGGAACCAAGCAGGGACGTCCAGCTGGACCAAAGGAGCTACCACGATCGATAGCCGACAGGATCGAGGCGAGACTCGACTCGGTTTTCAGGGACACGATAAAGGCGCTGGAGGAGAATAGGACGGGTGTGCTTTCGGTCGCCCACGCCCTCGAGTCGGCAAAGACACTAACCGGCGAGGACGTACTCGCTATCTTAAATAAGAGCCAAGGCCCGCTGGTCGATGGGACGATATACGCCGATCCAGCCTTCATAGCGAGGTTGGAGAAGTACCACACCGAAGTAGCCGAAGCCCACAGGTCCCATAAGGCGATAAGCGGTGAATTTCCATCGGCGCAAGGCGCATTTCGGGTGATCGACGTACTCGACGCTACGGGTGACGCCACAGCGGCGATGGTAGAGCAAGGCAGGTAGGCATTTGAAAGTTAATTCTGGTGGTTCCCTTACCGTTACCGACCCCAAAAAGGAGGTTGGAAACCAAGAGGGTGTCAATCCGATGACCCCAAGGGACGGTCTTGGGGTATTGCACCTATTTTGTAAGCCTTCCGTGGACTTCGACAAGGAGACCTTCCTGGCGGCCTGTAAGGGCTTCAGGGAGGAGGGCTTGATACTGGTCACCTTCGGCATTTTGGGGCATAAGGCGGATGCGGGGGTCATGGCGGTAGCTGCCGACTTTCTGCGTTTGAGAACCCTACAGTCCGAGATCCAAAGGTCGGGCTTGGAGGTGGTGGACTCATACGTGTCGATGACAGAGGTGTCGGAATACGCAGCTAATGTTCCAGAGGATCAAAGGAGGCTCAGGCTCTATCCAAAGAGGCTCCCACCCAAGGGGAGCTCGACCATCTGTTTCTATCCGATGTCGAAGCGGCGCAACGTTGACCAGAACTGGTACCAGCTTCCATACCAAGAGCGTGAACGTTTGATGTTTGAACACGGTGCCTCTGGCCGTAAGTTTGCCGGAAGGATCGTACAACTTGTTACCGGTTCTGCGGGGGTCGACGATTGGGAATGGGGGGTTACCCTCTTTGCGGAGAGACCTGACGACCTAAAAGCGGTCGTCTACACCATGCGCTACGACGAGGCTTCGGCGGTGTATGCCGAGTTTGGCAAGTTCTATATGGGGGTCTTGCTTGAACCAGAACAGCTAGCCGAGCAGATAGAAAGGTAGGCGGGCGTCGGCCTGCGCATAACCTTTGAGATGATGGATCAAGAACTACTTTACCTCTCCGACAAAAATGATTTAGAGACTTTGGAGTCGTCAAGGGGAACCCAGCTGGCTTTTGGAAGGCTTCAAAGGGCGATTAGCGACCTGAAAAGGGTGGTGGTGGCCTATTCAGGCGGCGTCGATTCCTCGCTCTTGGCGGTGCTCTGTACCAAGGTGCTAGGTAGTGACAATACCTTGGTGGTGACCTCGGTCTCCGCCTCTTTGGCTCGGGAAGAGAGGTCTCGGGCAGAAGAATTTGCCGCCGATTGGGGACTGAACTTCCAAGAGGTGCTCTCTGGTGAGTTCGACGACGAACGCTACTTGCGTAATGACTCACTCCGTTGCTTTTACTGTAAGTCTTCGTTGATGGACGCCCTCTCCCCCTTGGCACTGGAACGCGACGCCAAAGTGGTCCTCGGTGTCAACCTGGATGATCTGTCGGATTACAGGCCCGGGCAGGAAGCCGCAAAGAGCCAAGGCGCAGTATTTCCATTTGTTCAGGCAGAAATTACAAAGCGTGAAGTCAGAGAGATTTCGCTCGCACTTGGTATCGAGGTTTGGAACAAACCGGCGGCCCCGTGCCTTTCGTCTCGCCTGCCCTATGGTACTCGCGTGACCGTAGAGTCCCTCGAAAGGATCGAGATGGCAGAGGCAATACTGAAGGAGTATGGCTTTGGGATTAATCGGGTGAGGCACTTCGGCGACTGTGCAAAGGTCGAAGTTCCACTCGCCGATATTAAGCGCCTGACGGCGGTGCTAGATGAGGTTGAGGGGGAATTCGCCAAGCTCGGATACGCTAACCTCACCGTAGATCCACGGGGATTTCGTTCCGGTAGCCTCAACGATGCCCTACTTGTCAAGTGGAGCGAGTAGGAGGAACTGTGGCTCAGATGAGAGTGAAGTTGCTGTATAAGGATAATTTAGTGAAGAGGCCGGTGGTCTTTGAACTCGCCAAGGTCTTCGACGTTTCGGCCAACATCAGGCGTGCGTCGGTAGAAGACTCGATAGGTTGGATCGTCTGTGAACTAGACGGAGAGAATGCCAATCTTGAAAGCGCTCTAGGTTGGCTGGAAGAAATTGGAGTCGAAGTCGAAAGACTTCAGGACGTCGTCGAAAGCTAGCAATTTAGCGAGCGGTTTGTGCTTCTGTACCGCGTGCGCCGGAGAACCGGTATGTAAGGCCGGGGGCATATAGCGGTGCAATTTGGAACGTCTTTGAAGGTCCCCCGAGACCTAGTCGAGTAACGTAGTGTCCAAAGGTCTATCGAATTTATAGTGCACGTCGACTCGCCGGAGGTCGATCCGGAAGTAGACCAAGAGTGCCTCGCTCGTTGGATGGTTTTATTTAGGCCAGGATCTAGTAGGGTCATAGCCTCTATTGAATAAAAGGGTGCCAGATGTCACAGAGGTCAAAGTTGTCGCCGGGTCCATTAGCCCTCGTCGGCGGGGCAGAGTGGAACGAAGGGTGTAGCTTCGATGGACAATTAATTGAAGCAGCGAAGACCGAGAAGGTCGTGGTACTACCTACGGCGGCGGCTTACGAATTTCCCCAAAGGTCCATCGAATGGGCGACGAAATACTTCAAAGACCTGGGCGTCGAAGTAGAGGGGGTTATGATCCTGAGCAGGCCGGATGCCTTCAATGAAGAGCTCATCGCCAAGATCAAAGGTGCGAAATTCATCTACCTATCTGGTGGTTCTCCTATGCACCTGAGGTCGGTTCTCAAAGCTACCCCGGCGCTTGCGGCCATAAAGGAGGCCTGGCTCAAGGGAGCGGTACTAGCCGGAAGTTCCGCCGGCGGCATGGTTCTCACCGACCCGATGTCAGATCCCCGTGGCGGAGCTTTGACACTCGGCCTCGGCCTGATCAGAAAGATGGCTTTCGTGCCTCACTTCGATACGTGGGATAAGTCCAAGGAACAGCGTACGGTCTCTTTGGCCTCAGGCGGAATCGTCGTTGCCGGAGTGGACGAGAGGACGGCTCTGATAAGAGAGGGAAATGGAGTTTGGCGAACCGAGGGGGCCGGGTCGGTCAAGCTCTTCGCATCGGGTAGCGAAATATCCATTTCGGAGCTCGAACCGAGGGTCGAGATTCCCCGATAGATACTCACCTGGGAAGTGACTGCTATAGATTGGGGCGAGTTCGTGGAGAACTGCGTACAGAGCAAGGCGCTAGAAGTGGCCCTAACGTATTCGAGGAGACCAACGACCGCATGAAACCGCATGAAGTGTGCAGGTTTTTGTAAGGCCGCCGTCTTGTCCACTCAACTTGAGCTTGAAGCTTGAGTTTTAGGCTCGAGAATTGAAGTCGTTGCGGTAGAAGTTGGAATGACTTGTGAGCCTCGCCTCGGGTATGGCTTCCAAATGGCAATTATTGCCGCTCGGATAGGTCATCTGCAAACTGCAGAGCTCACGACCTCGCTAGTGATGTGGCCGAAGATGACTAGTCGGCTTGAAACTCCAAAGTTGTAGCGAACTCGACCCGCAGTGTATTGGCCAAGCACCTCCTTTTGATCAACCCGACTCCGATTTCGGATGCAGCCAGATCGAGGTGCCCCTTTATCGCCAGGGCCTCGGCGCCACTCCAAGTGAGCTTTTTGACCCACAGGTCCTTTTTTATCCTTCGCCCCTTTATTTGAAGTGTCCCACTTACCCTGAAGCCCTCCACTAGGGGCTGAAAGGAGTCGGATTCAAAGAGTATCTGGGGGTATTTTGCGCAGTCAAGGATCGATTGAGATCTAATTCTTTCGGAAAGCTTCGCAGTCGCCCCGATCAATGAATCCGTCTCTACAACTACCCTCGCCAAGGTAGGTACCCCCAGATCGTCAACTACGATCATCGCAGTTGAGACCTTTGCCGTCGCAATTAGATGGTGAAACACCGGGGTGGTTGTGATAATTTTGAGAACTTCTTCAGTTCCGCGAGAATGCCAAACACCGGGCCTTACGGTCCATTTGGCGCTCTTAATCGACATGTCAAGACCTCCAAAGGAACGCTTAGCTTGATCCTTATATGGATATAACTAACCGGATAGTCGGCAGATTTCAGCGCATCCGAGCCGGACATCCAGTTGACCGAGGTGCGAGGTAGCTCTTCTCCCAGGCGCGATACATTAGCGATGCTAGTACCTCGGATCGCCGAGTAGGTTCTGACGGGGTTGGATGAGTGATTAAATTCAAAGCGAATCCTTCCTCGACGCCGCCTTGTGAAACATTTAACACCTTCCTTCATTCGATTTACCGATAGCCCGTCAGGGGTGGTCTCGATTTTTCGGGAGAAGTGGACGACGCAGGGCTAGATTAATTTTCCGATTTGGGTCGTTAATGGGCCTTTAGGATACAAAAGGGACAATTGGATTCAAAGTACTACACATATCGGCATTAATTTTCGGTATTTTGGGCTTATGCAGATTAACAAGATCGGAATTGTCGGTTCGGGAATCATGGGTTCGGGGATTGCAGAGGTTGCGATGCTCGCCGGTTTCGAAGTCGTTCTTCGTTCTCGCAAACAGGAGAGCGCAGTATCCATGGTGGGAGCGATAGAGCGTTCTTTGGCCCGAAGGGTAGAAAAGGGTCGCCTCGAGGCGCAAGACGCACAGGACGCCCTTTCGAGACTGCTGGCTACGACCGAGATTGATGAGCTAGTCGATTGCGACTTGGTGA
Source organism: Actinomycetes bacterium (assembly GCA_021842145.1). Taxonomy (GTDB): domain Bacteria; phylum Actinomycetota; class Acidimicrobiia; order Acidimicrobiales; family Acidimicrobiaceae; genus JABEUN01. The sequence goes on along the minus strand of JAKCBW010000001.1, from coordinate 7,275 downwards.
TTGAGTCCGTGGTCGAAGACCTGGAGGTAAAGAGGCATCTTTTTGATCACCTCGATAGGATCGTGAAGCCCGGAGCTATCCTCGCCACCAACACGTCGACCTTGCCGGTAGTTAATCTCGCAGCGGCAACCAGACGACCAGACCTGGTTTGTGGAATCCACTTTTTCAATCCGGCGACTGTAATGGGACTCGTGGAGATCGTCCGACCAATTACGGCTTCGGACGAGACCATCGATGCGGCGACCGCCTTTGTCAAGAAGTGTTCGAAGGAAGGGGTACTGGTCAAGGACGAAGCGGGATTTGTGGTCAATGCCCTCCTCTTCCCATACCTCAACAGTGCCGTAAAGCTGCTCGAGCGGGGGGTCGCCACCGCCGAGGAGATCGATAAGTCTATGAAGTTGGGATGTGGCTTCCCCATGGGACCGCTCGCCCTGTTGGACCTGGTCGGTTTGGATACCTCCGTTGCGATCCTAGACGCCCTTTACAAGGAGTTTGGGGATGCGGCGAACCTGGCCGCACCGACGCTGAGAAGGAAGCTGGCGGCGGGTCAGCTAGGGAAAAAGGCCAAACGCGGTTTCTACGACTACCATTAGTCAAGGCTTTCGATCGCCGAACGGTTAACGTTTGGCGGACGACCGGATATCGCTAAAGGATGGTCTTGGCCGTGTCTGCTTTGGGTGACCAAGTTAAAAGTGCTAGGCTCAACGAGCCCGATGCCCCGTGGGTAATGAGGACTTATTCGGGACATTCGAGCGCAAAGGCTTCGAATCAGCTCTATAGGCTCAACCTAGAGAAGGGTCAGACGGGGCTATCGATCGCCTTCGACCTGCCAACCCAGATAGGTTTCGACCCCGATGACGTGCAAGCTCGAGGTGAGGTTGGCAAGGTCGGTGTTCCGATTGTGCACCTAGGGAATATGGAGGAGCTCTTCGAGGGGATTCCGATCGAGAAGATGAACACCTCGATGACGATTAATGCTACCGCTGCGTGGCTCCTTGGTCTCTATATCGCCCTGGCTAGGAAGAGGGGGCTCGAAGAGCGGGTCCTGTCAGGTACTACTCAGAACGACATCATCAAGGAATACCTCTCCAGGGGTACCTTCATATTTCCTCCAGAAGCTTCCAAGAGGCTGATAGTCGACACTATTACCTACACAGTTGGCAAGGTTCCGAAGTGGAATCCGATAAATATCTGCTCCTACCACCTCCAAGAGGCTGGGGCTACCCCGAAGCAGGAGGTAGCCTACGCGCTAGCCACTGCGGTAGGGGTCCTGGACGCAGTAAAAGAGTCCGGGAGAATTCCCGAGGCTGAGTTTCCGCTAGTCGTCGGGAGGATCTCCTTCTTTGTAAATGCGGGTATTCGATTTATCGAAGAGAATGCGAAGATGCGCGCCTTCAAGGTGATGTGGGACAAGATCTGTCAGGAACGCTACCACGTAGCCGACGAGAAGCTGAGACGTTTCCGTTACGGTGTGCAGGTCAACTCGCTAGGTCTAACGGAGCAGCAACCAGAGAACAATGTGCCGAGGATCGTACTTGAGTCGTTGGGCGTACTACTGTCACGAGATGCCAGGGCTAGAGCACTTCAGCTGCCCGCGTGGAATGAAGCCCTCGGGCTCCCCAGACCCTGGGATCAACAGTGGTCGCTGAGAATACAGCAGATCCTGGCCCTCGAAACGGATCTCCTCGACTACCCAGACATATTCGAAGGTTCGGTCGTCATGGATTCCCTGGTAAAGGAGATCGTCGAAGGGGCGACCGTTGAACTCGACGAGATACTGGAAGCGGGAGGGGTCTTCTCCTTCATCGACGAACTCAAAGCGAGGTTGGTAAGCAGCCAGTCCGAGAGGACCTCGAAGATAGAGAAGGGCGAGCTCGCTGTCGTGGGCGTCAACCGATTCGTCAATAGCGAGCCATCTCCTCTGAGCGAGTCAAAACTCGGCACCCACTTGGTTATCGACCCAAAGGTCGAGGCGGAAATGATCTGTTCGGTGGAGGCTTGGCGTCAACAGCGAGACTCCGGTGAGGTTAAAGAGAGGTTAGAAGCCCTCAAGGCTGCGGCCAGGTCAGATGAGAACCTGATGGAGGCGACCATACAACTAGCCTTGGCCGGAGGAACTACCGGTGAATGGGCATCTGCGCTAAGAGAGGTCTTTGGTGAATATCGGGCACCCACTGGGGTAGTCGGCGGATACGGCAAGCGGGAAAGCGTACTGAAAGACCTTGCAGCCTCCGCTCGTTCGTTAGATGGCGGTCCCCCCAGGTTACTCGTAGCGAAGCCCGGCTTAGATGGCCATTCCAATGGGGCCGAACAGATCGCCGTTGCCGCGAGGGACGCCGGCTTTGAGGTGATCTACCAAGGAATACGCCTGACGCCCCACCAGATTGCGGTAGCGGCCCGTGATGAAGACGTGGATCTGGTTGGGATCTCAATCCTTTCGGGTTCGCATATGGAACTCGTACCGCAGATCATCGCCGAACTGGCTACTGAAGGATCCGATGCGTCGGTCGTCGTCGGTGGGATCATCCCCGAGGCTGACCAAAAATTACTCATCGAAGCGGGGGTCGCCCGGATCTATACCCCTAAAGATTTTGAGATTACGCAGATAATGCAAGACCTGCTTGAGCTGACGGTTTTACAACGAACCCAGACATCAAATACATAAACCGAATATCCAGTGTCGTGTCAATGTTTTTCCAATGGTGCCGATAAGAGTGTGATGGTGAAAAGGCGATACACCTCAGTAGGGCTACTGGTTGCCAGTGGTGCAGTAGTGATCTCTGGTGTCGCCCTCGGGCAGACCTCGTTACTTATTGGGGCATGGTTGTGTGCCGCAGCCGCTGTGTCTGTATTATTGGTGTCAGATCTCCGGGTGAGAAGGGGCGGCGATGAGTCCGAAAAGGATTCACAACTTATATCTTTGGCGTCAGAATCTGAGAAATCTGCGGTAATGGATCCGGTTACGGGCCTGCAAAATGGCGAGTTCTTCAATGCGGTGTTGATTCCTAAGGTGGCTACGGCAAGACGGAGGCTCTGGCCGGTCACGGTCGTGCTAATTCGGCTCAACTTCGACAATTCGATCCAGAGCCAATACGACAATGACCAGCTGATAGTGAAGTTTGCCGTTCTATTGAGCCGTACGGTCAGGGAAGCAGACATTGTTTGTCGGCTCTCGAATTTTGTTTTCGGTCTGATACTCGACGATACGGACGAGGACGGGGGCGCATGGACCGCAGAGCGGATCCAAATAGCACAGTCCAAATATGGAGACGACAGAATCGTCAAGGTTTCGGCGGGTGTAGCAAGCTACCCGACTCACGGCATGGACCCGGTAACGATACTAACTAAGGCGACCGAGGCTATGGAGAAGGCCGTCACCAACTTGGCACTTCCAGGTCTCGGCCTGGTAATAGTCGCTCCCCAGGGTCCCAACAACTGACAGCAAACCAAATGGTGTGAGCTTAGGTTTTCTCATGAGTGAGAAGGAGAAGCTTGATCCGAAATGGCTTATCCGAAGTCGCTTCCGCCGTCAATGGGCCCTTTTTGGCTTTGTGCTGGTTTATAAACTCCTGCTGGTTAGCGAGTGACCGTTTAACGAATTAGCGAGGGCCTCGGCCTCTCGTATGTGGTGGGCAAACCCCACCACCGAGCTGAAAATCTCCATGTCGTAGGGTCAGTTTTCGGGCCGGTCACCTCTGTGGAGTTGGTGGAGAGAGCGATCATCGAATAAGCGGCGGTGATCGCCGCGATGGCCTCTTGATCGGTAGGAATCTCAGTTTCCATTGAACCTCCATTTTGGGGTCTGTGGCAGGTGATCTCTCTTACAGCGGGACGTTGCCGTGTTTTCTTCTCGGCAGATCTTCCCTCTTGGTCCTGAGTATCTTGAGCGCCTGGACGAGGACCTTACGGGTCTCCTGGGGATCGATGACATCGTCGACGAATCCCCTTTCTGCGGCGACATAGGGATTCGCATAACGCTCGGTGTACTCTTCGACGAGTTCAAGCCGACGTGAGACCGGGTCGTCTGAGCCGGCTATTTCCCTTCGGTGGAGGACTTCAACCGCCCCCTGTGGGCCCATAACTGCAAGTTCCGCAGAGGGCCAGGCGTAGGCTAGGTCGGCCCCAACGCTCTTTGAATTCATAACCACGTAAGCCCCGCCGTAGGCCTTTCTGGTGATGATCTGTACTCGCGGTACCGTAGCTTCGCAGTAGGCATAGAGCAGCTTTGCCCCGTGGCGAATGATCCCTCCGTACTCCTGGTCTACTCCGGGCATAAAGCCGGGAACGTCGACGAAAGTCACAATCGGAATATTGAACGAGTCGCAGGTCCTTACGAACCTAGCCGCCTTTTCGGAGGAGTCTATGTCCAATACTCCGGCGAGGACTGCGGGTTGATTACCGACTATCCCTACCACGTGGCCGTCTATACGACCAAAACCGCAGGTGATGTTTTGGGCCCAATGCGAGAAGTACTCTAGGTAGTCTCCGTCGTCGAGAACCAGCGATATTACCTTCTTCATGTCGTAAGGTTGGTTTGGACTCGCTGGCATCATGGTCGAGAGCTCGGGAACCAACCTCTCGGGGTCGTCGCCCGAAGGCTGGTAGGGGGGTTCCTCCATATTGTTGGCGGGTAGGAAGCCAAGCAGATACTTCACCTCGTCGAGGCAGGACTTCTCGTCGTCCAGGACAAAAGTTGCCACGCCAGATTTTGTAGCATGGCTCATCGCGCCGCCGAGCTCCTCGAGGGTGACCTCCTCACCAGTGACCGTCTTGACGACGTCGGGTCCGGTGATGAACATGTGTGAGGTCTCTTTGACCATGAAGATGAAGTCGGTCATTGCTGGGGAGTAAACTGCCCCACCAGCACATGGCCCCAGGACGACGCTTATCTGCGGTATCACCCCGGAACTTTTGACGTTGCGTCTAAAGATTCCTCCGTAGGAGTGGAGTGATACCACTCCCTCTTGTATCCTCGCTCCTGCGCCGTCGTTGAGACCGATCATCGGCACACCGACCGAACTGGCAAGGTCCATGACTTTATGGATCTTCTCGGCGAATACCTCTCCAAGTGCACCGCCAAATACGGTGAAGTCTTGAGAGAAGATGCAAACTCTCCTGCCGTCGATCGTCCCAAAACCGGTTATCACGCCATCGGTGTATGGACGAGTATCGTCAAGGCCCATTCCATGCGCCCTATGCCGGGCTAACATGTCGAGCTCTTGGAAAGATCCTTCGTCGAGGAGGTATTCGACCCTCTCTCGGGCGGTCATCTTCCCTTTTTGGTGTTGACGCTCGATAGCGTGGGGTGAACCTGCGTTCAGGGCCTCGCTTCTGCGTCTATTCAGTTCAGCTAGTCTTTCAGACATCGGGTGTTCCGACATAGCCCAAAAGGTTACCAACCCAATGGACCAAAAGCTTCCTATTGATCAAATTCCATCGCGTAATGACTGAGACCGTTCCGAAGCTATCTTCGGTTATTCGAGTAGTAAGAGAGCAGCCGGACGCTGATGACCTGCTATTTGTTGGTCAGGAGCTGAGTGCGAAGCATCTTGTGGACGGATATCGGTCGGGGATATTTCCCATGGAACTGGGCCTGGAGGGGAAGGAACTCCTCGGATGGTTCTCCCCCGCCGTTCGTGGCGTTTTCCGGCTCAAGGAGATAGGGGAGTTCCCGAGGTCGGAGTTAAAGCTCCACAGGTCCCTTCGCAAGGGACTGGTGAACTTTGAGGTGAGGGTGGATTGCGCATTTTCCAGCGTCGTGGGTTACTGCGCGACCCTGCGTCAGCAAGGAAACTGGATCAGTCCAGCCTATTTCGGCCACTATATGGACCTATTCGATATGGGCATTGCACACTCCGTAGAGGCGTATATCGGTGGAGAACTTGTTGGGGGACTGTTCGGTGTCGAAGTTGGAGGACTGTTTTCGGGAGAGTCGATGTTCCACATTGCCCCAAACGCTTCAAAGGTGGCATTCGTAGGGCTAGTTCTAATCCTGGAAGGGCTAGGTTTCGAGCTGATCGACGGTCAGTGGCCAACCCCTCACCTCGAGACCTTGGGGTTCGTCAGGTTAGACAGACTTAGCTACTTGAGTGACCTTGGCAGGTTGACTTCGTGTACCAACAAGGTCTTTCCGCCGGGAATGCGGATCGAAAAAGGGCTCTGGAATGAGGCGATGGAAAAGTATCGCCGCCACCCAGAGCCCCCAACTCGGCGCCTATAGCTATCCTTTGTGCCCTTCGAGCTTGGACAGACCCAACCATGCGACCGGTAGGGCGACGGTTGCCAGGACCGCCTTTAGGGCATCACCGATTAGGAAGGGAGATACCCCGAGTTGGTAAGCCTTTGTGGCGGAGACTCCGAGGGACAAGGCGAGCCAAGAAGCACCAAAGAGGTAGATGACGGCATTTCCCACAATCACGAGCAACAGGGTCTTGGCGACGTTACGGTCCCAACCCCTTTCCGCCAGGAGACCCACTACGTAGGAGGCAAAGACGAATCCAACTATGTAGCCCATAGAGGGTGAGGACGCGACGCTGATCCCGCCGGTAGCACCGGCGAACCAAGGCAAGCCGATTAGGCCGACGATCATGTAAAGTAACGTTCCTGAAACGGCCCGCTTTGAGCCTAGGGCTGCACCACCAAAGAGTACGGCAAACGTCTGCAGGGTAATCGGTACTGGGGTGAAGTTTAGATGGAAGCTGAACTGCGCCGATATGCCGATCAACGATGCGTAGGTGACTACGGAAATAATCGTAGCAATCGAACCACTGGATACAGCGTCAAGGAGAAACCCCACGGATCTGGAATTACCCCTTTGAATTGAAGCAGATTCTTGCACATTCACCCTTTCTAAAGTCGTCAGTCGGACCCCGACCCCGACCCCCGATTTAAATCCGAGAGTCGAACTTTGACTTCATAAACTCGAGTCTCCAACTTCGATAAAAGTTAGTAGACCTTTACGATAGCGTTTCTGGACGCTCTCTTCACGTTCACCGGTCACATTTTGAACCTAACGGAGCGCAATCCCCTTCGGTAAGGGCGGTGGCCCCTCATAGCGACCTGAACCCACCGAGCTATTTGAGGCGAAAAATGGCTGTCTCCCATGAGACACCTAGTGTCCCCAGTCAGAAATTCCTTCCGGTAGTGGCTTGAACCAACGGGAGCGCAATCCCCTTCCGTAAGGGAGGGGTCAAGCGACCTAATTCTTTTTCGGTCTACCTGATTTACGGCTAGGGAGTTTCTGGTTTTCTATGTACTGTTTCACCGTCTCTAATG
>JAKCBW010000101.1 GCA_021842145.1 Actinomycetes bacterium | reverse complement strand
TCCCTTTTACAACCCCAGTGGGGCTAAGTTCAGGCGAAACCTGGCTCTGAAGCAGATGATGGAATATGGGGACCTAACTAAAGCCGAGTATCTTTTAGCGATAAAACAGCCACTGCCGACGGTCTCGCATCGAACCCTGCCCGGGGTGCCCTCGGCATTTGTAGCCGAAGTGATACGGAGACTTGAGACCGAGTCGAGATACTCATTTCTGGGGAGTACTCCAACGCAAAGGTACCAGCAGCTGCTCGTTGGGGGATACACCATCCACACCACCCTTGACTCGACAATGCAGGGATATGCAGAGCAGGCAGTTAAAGACCGTATGCCGAATACTAACGGAAAGTTCGAGGCGGCACTAGTATCTGTTGATCCCTCTAATGGTCAGGTTAGAACCCTAGTATCGGGAAATCCAGCTTCTGGTGCCGGCGGCTACGACGTTGTCACCGGGGTTGGCGGAACTGGCAGGCAGCCCGGTTCGTCCTTCAAGCCTTTCGTGCTTATGGCGGCCCTGCAGCAGGGGTACTCGCCCTATGACACCATCGACGGAACTGCGCCATGTACTTTTACGGTCCCAAATACCAAACCCTACCCCTATGTGGCGAATAACGCCGAGCCTGGATTTGGGTTGGTATCAATTCTTAAAGCGACCGCCGACTCGATCAACTGCGCCTATATAAGGTTAGGCATAAATACCGGACTCACCAATGTGGTGAGCATGGCCCACCTGCTCGGCGTGAAGAGTCCATTGGTGCCTCTCCCGTCGATGTCGATAGGTTCGGAGGACGTCAATCCACTCGAGATGGCGGATGCCTATGCGACGATCGATGATTATGGTGTCTACCATGCCCCGCAGTTCATAACCTCGGTAGACGGCTCAAATGGACAGGTTCTTATTCAGCGGACTAATCCAGGCATCAGGGTGGCTTCGTCCCAGGATGCCAAGGTCACAATAGCGGTCATGGAGCACGTTATTACCCAAGGTACCGGTACCGCGGCACAGCTAGGAAGGCCAGCGGCCGGCAAGACTGGCACCACGGACAACTTTACCGACGCCTGGTTTAACGGTTTTACTCCGCAGTTGGTGACCGCAGTGTGGATGGGCGACCCGGCTGGGTCGGTGCCAATGTTCGACGTCGGTGGGATACCCGTTTACGGAGGGACATATCCGACTGAGATTTGGCATGAATTTATGGCCAAGGCAATGGCTAACCAGGCTCCGCTGAACTTCAAGGCCCCAAATTTGGCGCTCATCCCTCCAGGTAAACTGATCGTGCCGATAGATGCACCTGGATCTATTATCGCAGCCGATGGTACTAGGTCGGCGCCTTACGGCTCAAGCGGCAACAGTGTTGTTCCACCGACTACAACGACTACGGTACCGCCAGCCACGACAGTTCCGCCTGCAACCACCGTACCGCCAGCCACGACAGTTCCGCCTGCGACCACTTCGACAATTCCTGGAAGCACCAGTAATACGACAGGTACGACCTCGACAACTGCATCTGTACCTACTACGGCCGTTCCTTTGGTTCCGGGCTGATACCCTCAAAAGGCGGGACTATCAAGACGGAACTAGAATGACCATATCTTACGAAAAGCTCCTCGAGTTAGCCAGGCTTGATGACGAGGTGGCTCACAGTAGTGAGTTGCTGCTGAGGAGCCCGAAGCGAAAGTTACTTTCTGAGCTAGAAGTAGAGCGGGCCGAAGCCGAAAGACGACTTGTGGTAGTTGACGGCGGCATCGGCGAACTAGAGGAGGAGTCGAGCGAACTCTCTGCCGAGTCCGAGCTGATATCTAAAAAGCTCGCTGAGCTAGAAACCGCTGAGCAAAAGGGGCTTGGTATATCCCACCGCAATGTCGAAGTGCTAGCGCACGAGATTGAAGTTTTGCACGTCCGCGCTGAGGAGATCGAGCTTCGACAGCTCGAGATCATGGAGTCTTTCGAGGATCTCAGTGCTAAAAAGGATGAGCTCGAAAGCGAACTGGCTGAGTTGGACTCTGTTTTTCAAAGAACAAAACAGGAGTACGATACCGAAGTACTGGATTCTCATGGCTTAGTGGATGGTCTAGAAAAGCAACGTGCGGATCTGGTCAAGGAGCTGCCTGACGAATTTCTGCCAATCTATGAAAGGCTAAGGAGCGCCAAGCTAGGAAGGGCTTTTGCCTATGTGGTAAAGGGAGTCTGCTTAGGTTGTAGAGTCAAGGTTTCACCTCTTGAATTGACCAGACTCAAGCAGTCCAAGGAGTTTGTTCCAGAGATGCTTCCAAGATGCCAGGAGTGCGACCGGATTATGCTCCTGCCTTAGGTTTCTTAATCACGGTTAGGTACAATTCAATTTGATCCCCGCCATGGGTGCTGAGCTGGCCTATAGGCGGGGTTCTGTCCAGTCACACTGTGACTTGTGTGGTCATCCATCTATGCAGCCCACCAGGAGGTGCACCGAATCTCCGGTGCGAACGGGCAGCCCATCCTCCTATTCGGCCTTGCTCCGGATGGGGTTTACCTAGCCATCGAAGTTACCCTCGATGCTGGTGCGCTCTTACCGCACCTTTTCACCCTTGCTCCCTAGGGAGCGGTCTACTCTCTGTTGCACTTTCCGTCGAGTCGCCTCGCCTGGCCGTTAGCCAGCATCCTGCCCTGTGGAGCCCCGACCTTCCTCAGATCGCACTTGGCGACCCGCGACCACCCGGCCAACTCAGCGCTGTCAGTCTAATTCGAGAATTACTCGGGTGGTCCTCCGGACCATCAGTGAAATTCCCACCGATAGCGTAAAGTTTTTCTAAATCTCACCCACAGTGGTTGCCGATAGTTGTTTTGTGGGGAGTGACCAATGATTAGGGCTAAGAGGCGTCAGGATTCCTCCGGAACCTCGAAGCCCGCAGGCGTCGTATCCGAGTTCCGGGACCATCCGGAGCTCCTGGATGCTTTCGTGGCGGAGATACATCCACAGCTAGTGCGGTACCTTAGGGCCTGGTCGGTAAACGACGCCGAAGACGTCGCACAAGAGACATGGATCGGATTTGCAAGGGCACTGAACACTTTCGAAGGCGAATTTTCGGGTCTTAAGCCTTTGGTCTTTTTTATAGCACGTCGAAGGGTCATAGATGAACTGCGCAAGTCCTCAAGGAGGCCGCAGACTCGAGAACTCAAAGATGAGCCATCATTGGAGTTTGACGCTACGGCTCGGGCCATCGAGGATGTACTTTCCTTAGATAGTGCGCTCTCCTTGATTAGGATGCTCCCCGGTGTTCAAGCAGAAATTGTGGCACTAAGGGTGATAGCTGATCTGTCTCCATCGCAAGTCGCCCAGCACATAGGAAGGTCCGAGGGTTACGTAAGAGTTAATTACTTTCGAGCTATCAGTAAGCTCGTTGAACTCTCTGGCGCAAACTGGCCAACTGGCTCCGACCCAAAAAAAGATCGGAAGAAATCTTTTTCAGAGCGTAACAAAACCTATGGCCTAGGCGATTTAGAAGGTATCCAAGCGTGATTGGGTATAGGGGTTTCTAATGATTCGGCGGGATTCGAAGGTGGAGTTTACAGGATGGGAGAATGAGGAATGTCATCTCCAGTTGCCTGCTTCACATCAAGTTTTTGTCGATGGCCTGCGAAACGTCCTAGGTGCGTCGGGTACCGAGGCGGAGCTTGCAAACTCCGAGATGATCCTGGCCTCAATGCGCAAGGAGTTTGGATCCTTGTCGGGCAATGTTCCGTTGAGCTGGAGGAGATCGATGAAGACGAGGTTATTTACTACCAAGGCTGCCGCCGCCGCTCTTACAACGGTATTGCTGACCGGTGGAGCAGCCGCTGCGGCGACCGGGTCATTGCCGCTTGGCCTGCAACAACTCGTTAGCTCCACAGCGAAAGTCGTTGGTGTATCGGTGCCTTCTTCTACTCAGGTCACCACAGTGACCACGGTGGCGCCAACCACAACGGTGGCGCCAACCACAACGGTGGCGCCGACCACGACGGTAGCGCCGACCACAACGGTGGCGCCGACCACGACGGTGGCGCCGACCACGACGGTGGCGCCGACCACGACGGTGGCGCCAACCTATACGACAAGTCTCCCCACTCCGGTGGTGGCTTCACCGCCTAAGACCGAGACCCCCGAGGGAAGTGGCACTACAACATGTTTAACCACTCAGACCGGGACAGACTCGTCACAGGGCTGCACCACCTCAAAGTCGACTGACGGTGGTGGCTCGACTACCACCACTGCTAGCGGTTCAGGCTCTGCCAGTACAACATCGAGCGGCGGATCGGACGGTGGATCGACATCGGGAGGTGACAATTAGCAGACCAACTCTTCCCAGAATTAGAACCTATCACCATGAATTAGGCATCGCTCCTAGCGGTGCCTAATTTCTTTTCAGCCCAATTTGCTATCGATCGTTCTGTCCTCAAGAGGATATTCCGATGGCGGTACTGTCAAATGTTCACCATGAGTTCGGAGTAGTATCTGTAGCGAAAGATCGTCTACCCATAGGGGAGTAGTGGTTTTGCGCCTCAAAAGGCGAAATAGCTTGAGCGGGGGTATCTTGGAGGACTTGAAGGGCCGAGTGGTAGTAATTACGGGGGGGAATGGTGGAATTGGATTGGGCCTGGCCGAAGGCGTGGCCCGGGCGGGAGCCAATGTAATAATCATGGGGAGGAATCGCAATAAGTTGGATTCCGCCCTAAGGCGCCTCGCTGAAGTAGGTGGCGGAGAAGTCGAAGCGATTGAGGTTGACGTGGCCAAGGAGGGTTCAGTAGTTGAAGCCTTTGCATTGGCAAAGGACCTATTCGGTCGGGTGGATTCGGTATTCGCAAACGCCGGGATCTCTGCCAGCCTCTCGAGCTTTGTAGATACTTCTGTTGAAGAGTGGGACAAGGTGCTCAAGGTGAATTTGCTCGGTGCCGTGTTGTGTCTCAGGGAGGCTGCCAAGATTATGATTTCGCAAGGTGAGGGGGGTTCACTGGTTGCGGTCTCCTCTGTGTCTGCGATCCTCGGAGCAGCTGGAATAATACCCTACGCAGCGTCCAAGACAGCAATTCTCGCCGTGGTTAGGGCTTTAGCTGTCGAACTGGCCCCCCAACGGATTAGGGTGAACGCTATCCTTCCCGGATGGGTTGAAACTGAGATGACTGCACCGCTCATGGGGAACCAAAAGTTTCTAAGTTCAACCACAGAACGATTTCCCGCCAAGAGGTGGGGTAGGCCGGAGGACTTTCAACAGATCGCTGCGTATTTGGCCGACCCTACCAACATTCACCACACTGGCGACTCGATGGTTGTCGATGGCGGATACACCCTAGGTTAGCGGTGCGACTCTATTCGAAGGTTACCCGGACTGGACTAGAACTGAACCTTTTTTAACCTCGACGCATCGGCGAGGGAGTCTCGGTAGCGATCCAGTTTTGTGGTCAATTCAGAATCGGCGATTGCAAGGATTCGTAATGCTAGCAGCGCGGCATTCTTAGAGTTGTCGACCCCTACGGTGGCGACAGGTACTCCCGATGGCATCTGAACGATGGACAGCAGGGAGTCAATCCCTTCCAAGGCGGCAAGTTTTATCGGCACTCCTATTACTGGGAGGCTAGTGGCTGAGGCGACCATGCCTGGAAGGTGCGCAGCCCCACCTGCACCTGCAATTATCACCTTAAATCCATTTTCGCGTGCTTGATCGGCAAATGCGAGCATATCAAAAGGAGTCCTGTGGGCCGAGAGCACCTGGACGTGGAAGTTGACGCCGAACTCCTTCAATACTTCTACAGCGGCCCCCATCACTCTTAGGTCGGAATCCGAGCCCATCACGATTGCAATCTCCGCTTTTGAATGCATTAGAGAGTTCGGGTCGGTGTCAGGCATCGGGTTCTACACTAGCCTCTTCGGGGTCACCGAGTACCATGCCTCCAAGTGAAGCTCGAGCCGCTTCCCATGCCCTTTTCAACGCGCTTTGGGGATCCTCAGCTAGTACTGAAATATGGCCAATCTTTCTATTTGCGCGGGGAGTTTTCGAGTAGTCGTGTATCTTCGCCTCCGGCACTAATAGTGCACCCTCGAGGTTGATTCCGCCCTTGGTGGTAGAGTCGGCAGGTATTAAATTGACCATGGCGATGGGCGAGACCATCTCTGTCGATCCCAAGGGAAGGCCAGTA
>JAKCBW010000100.1 GCA_021842145.1 Actinomycetes bacterium | reverse complement strand
CCGATCTGAGGAGACGAAGGTCGCCATTCCGAGGCCCCTCCGTCTCGCCTCTTCGAGGATAGCGAGGGAGAGTGGACCCGACTGAGCGTGCAGGCTAGCCCCACCACGCAGTATGGGAAATGGACTCAAGGATGCATTTAGGGATATTTCAGGTGTTGAATTTGCGATCCCCATCGAGTTGGGTCCCACGATCCTCATCCCATTGCGACGGGCTAACCTGACGAGTTGCCTCTCGTATTCTTTACCCTCTTCGGAAGATTCTGAAAACCCCGAACTCATGATTACGAGCTCTCCGACCTTCGCCTCCGCAGCATCTAGTACCACCTCCTCGATTTTGTCCTGACCCACGGCGATGATCGCAACGTCGACCCTGTCTGGTACCTCGGTAAGTTTGCCGTAGGCCCTCACCCCTGCGACGGAGTGCGCATTTGGATTGATCGGGTAGACACAACCTGAAAAGCCAGCGGCGAGTATGTTAGCCATTACTCGATGCCCAATCGAGCCAGGTCTTCTCGAAGCACCTACTACCGCTACCGTTTTGGGATTAAGTAGGCGAGAGATGTTTTTTTCCAGTGCCAAGCGCTCTCTTCGATACATCGCTGAAATGGACTCTTCGGTGGTCGAAATGTCGAAGGTAACCCTTACTACGCCGTCTTGGAACACCCTCTTGTCCGAAAAGCCTGCGTCGTGAAACACCCGAAGCATCTTGGAGTTTTCTGGTAATGTATCGGCTACAAAACGGGTGATTCCGTTTTCTTTTGCCGCCGCCGCAAGGTGCTCGAGCATTAGGGAAGCTAGGCCCCTGCCTTGGTGGGCGTCGTCCACCAGGAATGCCACCTCGGCGACTGAAGAACCTGGGATGCGGTCATACCTACTTATCGCGATTATTTCTTGACCTAGCAGCGCCACCAGTGCTAAGCGGTCGACGTAATCAACATTGACGAATCGCTCGAGCATCGTGGGCGTTAGTTTTGGGAGGGGGGTAAAGAAGCGGAAATAGATAGTTTCGGGACTCAGCCTCGAATGTAGGGCCTCAACCCGATCGGCGTCCTCGGGCTTTACCGGTCTGACATAGACCGTAGAGCCGTCCGCAATGACGACGTCGGTCTCCCAGCGGCTGGGATACTGTGGGATTGAATCTGGCACTTCGTGTGCCTCCATTTCTTGAACTGTGCCATATCGGCGCGGTCAATTCCCCCCAGAAAATGACTGTTGCGTCACTGATGTGCCATTTGAAGGCGACCCATGGGAGTGTTTGGACGAAGGGTCGAGGGTTTCTTTCGCCTTGGAGCCCCTGGATCGATCTACCATCTCGGCGAGGGTATACGAGTGCAGGTGGCTCCTCATATGAGCTCCAACCTCCGACCAGACGCCTAGCAGGACGCACTGACCTTCGTGCTCGCAAGCGCCGTTTTCGTGGGGCTCTCCGAAATCGCCAGCTACGATCGGACCGTCTACCGCCGAAACGATCTGGGCAAGAGTAATCTCAGACGGCGGCCTGGCAAGAACGTAACCGCCTCCGACGCCCCTTTTCGAGCGCACGAGGCCAGCACCTTTCAGAGCTAAGAGAATTTGCTCGAGATAAGGTTGCGGAAGACCCGTCCTCTCTGCCACTTCGTGGACTGAGGTTGGGCCCGGTTCATCTTGATGCAATGCCAAGGACAGCAGAGCCCTTGATGCGTAGTCACCTCTAGTCGACACCTTCACTGCTCCATCGTAGTCAGATTGGGTCGGGTATTTTGATTTGGCCCAAAATGATATTCATTTGTCGCAATTAACAGCCAGCCAAGGTCGGATGTATACCACTGTGACATTCAGCTTGAGTGGGCTTGAGTGGGCTTGGGTGCCTTCGGGCCGTTGGTATCTTCGGCCGGTTGGATCGTTGTTTTATCGTCTATTCGGACAGCAAGTAGCGGTTGTCCAGCCGGATAGGAGATTTTTGAACTGTTTGGATAGTCGTTTTGGAACTGAAGCTTCCTTTGGCAAGAGTTTCGTATGACCTTATGGGGCCCACAGTGGCCCATTTTGACTTGAATCGATTGCCTTGCCGACACTCAGAAGGGCTGCTAAGCAAAGTTGCCATAGGCGTTAAAGCGGCCATCGGTGTTATGTTATCTCATATGGTAGAGATGGATTCAGGTCCGGCAGAACAGTGGTGTATCCCGGACTATTCCGGAGCGTGTCTATCGAATCTGCTCCCTGCGGTCATTTATAGGCTGGCTAACGGCGGACATCGAGGGTCCATCCCGGCTCCGGACCGTTTTCGGCGTGAGGTTATTAGGGCCGGATCTGCCGACCCGAGTGAGTCGAGCTGGCTTCCATCAGAGCTCGATGGCCTAGATCAAATAGTCGTATTTGTCGTTGATGGCTTAGGCTCCTCTCAGCTCGAAGAGCGCCTCGTTGACCTGGAGACGTTGGGTTCCCTCAAGAGGATCACCATCGATTCGGTGGCGCCCACTACCACTGCGAGCGCCCTCACTTCTATTACTACCGGCCTCCCTCCCTCCCTGCATGGACTGGTCGGCTACAGGATGCGCGTCGGACCTAGGAGTGTTATGAACACCCTCAGATGGTCTACGGGCGCCAAGAAGTCTTCTATGGATGTCAATCCATACCGGATAGCGCCGGTTGAGCCCTTTTTTGGCCTTCACCCGGCGGTAGTAACGAAATCAGGACTCGAAAAATCTGAGTTTTCATTGGCCCACCTCCGGTCGTCGAGGAACTCATCTTGGCGGACCCAGAGTGGGATTGGATCATGGATCAAAGAACTTCTTTCTCAGGGTGAGAAGTTCATATACGCTTATTACGAGGGGATTGATTCAACCGCACACGAGTTTGGACTCGGGGATCGATACCTTGAGGAACTGATCTACTTAGATTTCATGATCAAACGGATCACCGAAGCACTACCAAAGGGTGCAGCTCTTTTGGTGACCGCTGATCATGGGCAGGTCGAGGTTTTGGATGAACCGTTGATCATACCCGATGGAGTGCAGTCGAAAATTAGCTTCCAAAGCGGAGAAGGTCGTTTTCGATGGTTGCACCTGCGCTCAGGTAGCTTGGAGGAGGCGACCAAGGAACTCGAGGAGGCCTTCTCTGGGGTATCGATGGTGTTGACTCGGCAACAAGTTATCGATCAGGAGATCCTTGGACCCAAGATGTCGCTCGAGGTTTCACGCCGACTCGGCGACGTCGCACTCATAGCGACGGCTCCCGTTTCATTCTTTGATCCGGACGATACCGGACCGTTTAAGCTCGTCTGTAGGCATGGCGGCCTTAGCTCTCAAGAAGTAAAGGTTCCGCTTTTGTTTGCTATTGGCTAGGTGGTTGGCCCAGAGGCCCCTAATATGTGCCTCTAAAGGTCATGGATCAAAAAGATTTCTTGGTAGTTGAAGATGGAGGTCCCGATGGACGGGGTAAATGGGGAAAGCAAAGAAACCGAGGTACTGCCCGTATCCGGAGACGAAGCCAACGAAACCGAGGTTATATCATCGCCAGCAAAGGTCCTAAGGATAGGTTCGATGATCAAAGGGCTGCTCGAAGAGGTCAGGTCGTTCAATCCTGATGAGACCACCCGCACAAGGCTCAAGGAGATCTACCAACGTTCGATCGAAGAACTCGCTTCTGGACTTTCCGACGACCTGGCCAGCGAACTAAAAAGGGTGAGCTTGCCATTTGCCGGAGATGACGTACCCAGCGAATCGGAACTAAGGATTGCGCAGGCCCAACTGGTGGGGTGGCTGGAGGGGCTTTTCCACGGAATACAGGCGACTCTTTTCGCTCAGCAGCTCGCAGCACGAACCCAGTTGGAAGAGATGCGGAACAAGCAGTTGATGCCTGGAGTGCATGAAGACGTTCAGCGTCCCGGTACTTACCTGTAGGTCCCATGCCAACCGTTGCACTCGGATCCGATCATGCTGGTTTCCAACTCAAAGAGGTCATCAAGGAACATCTGAGCGACCTTGGCGTGAAAATTATTGATTTTGGAACCCACGACTCTGAAACCTCGGTGGACTACCCGCGGTATTGCGCACCCGCCGCGAGGGCTGTAGTGGCAAAGAGGGCGGATTTTGCAATCGTCTTTGGCGGGTCGGGGCAGGGCGAACAGCTCGCCGCCAACAAGGTCAAAGGGGTAAGGGCTGCCTTGTGCTACAACGAGCTATCAGCCCGTTTGGCGCGCCAACACAATGACGCTAACGTGCTATCCCTCGGAGCTCGTTTATTGGGGACTGAGCTGGCGATAGCCATTGTCGACTCCTTTTTGGGGTCGACCTTTGACGGGGGACGCCATTTACGCAGGGTTGAGATGCTTTCCAAACTTGAGTCCGGTGAGGATATCGACGAGGTGACGGCCTGAGTGGTTCGGCCAAGGAGGCTAGGTCGTACCGCCCGACTGATTCGGACACTCGTCTTTATAGCGGTGGTGGTTGGCGCTTCGGCCCTGTTTGTAGCGAAGAAGGATTTTGCCTCGTCCCCTGGCGGCCAAGGCACGACGACCTCGACCACCCTGCCGAGGCCAATATCGACGACCACTACCTATCCCAGCGGTCCGTTGGGGGTTGGTCTCTTTCAGGATGTGGTTAGTGAACCGGGACGTTCGATATGCCCGCCCCTCAATCCGACCTGCGTCATTAGGAGCTTTCAGTTCCAGATCTTCTACCCAGCAATTACGTCAGAAACTGGACCGATTCAAGGAGCGGAGCCAGCGCTCATCCATGGCCCATATCCGATTGTACTCTTTGCCACCGGCTTCGATCTCAACCCGATAGACTACTACCCCTTGATCCAGGGGTGGGTGCAGGCGGGCTTTGTAGTAGCCGCTCCGATATTCCCGTTGACCTCGCAGGCCGGTTTGAGCCAACATAACGTCAATTTGAACAATGAGGGCCAATCTGACCTTTACGAATCGGACCTCCTGAACCAGCCACAAGACATGAGGGCCGCCTTGGCGAACCTGAATGCTATCGCTTCAAACGGCAGTTCTTCTCTTTATGGGATGCTCGATCCCTCCAGTGTCGCGCTGGCCGGTCAGAGCGACGGGGGAGATACCGTACTTGCCGCCGCTTATAACAGCTGCTGCTTGATACCGGGTATCAAGGCGTTAGCGGTGCTCTCTGGAGCCGAATTTCCCCCATATGGCGGCAGTTACTTTTCTACCCCGCCGCTTCCTCTATTGGTGACCCAAGGGAGCGCTGATACGGTCAACCCCCCATTGGACTCACAGCAAATATTTGCGCAGGCTCCGCCGACAAAGTACTACCTCAACCTCCTCGGAGCGGACCATTTGGCGCCTTATACGGCAAATGACCCATACGAGCAGGCCGTGCTCGGCGTAAGTGTAGCCTTTTTTGATTTTTACCTCAAGGGAGTCGGGACAACTTCGGGACTAGCTACCCTTGGTAACATGGCGGGTGTCTCGACGCTCAGTGTAGGTTAGCCTGAAAAACCACCATAGGGTGGTCTAGCTGGTACTGGTTATTGGCTCTTCGTGGTCATTTGTGGTGAGGTGGAGGGATTTTGTCCGGTAGTGAAACTGAAACAGAGGGTCTTTTGCCATCTGGCGACCAAATTAATAGCCCATTCAACTGGGCGATAGAGCTTTGTGAATCTTCGGGGGATGGTCCGACTCTGGCGGTTAAGGACCTAATCGACGTCGAAGGGACCATAACTACCGCAGGCTCTCGTCTCGTCGCTTCGGTCGCTACTCCCTCCCTGCAGGACGCACCGGTGGTGACCAATGCACGTAAGGGAGGAGCTCGAATCGTCGGAAAGGCAAACCTTACCGAACTGGCCTTTGGCGCTCAGGGGATCAACCCGTGGTACGGCACTCCGGTGAATCCTATTTCGCCAGAGCTAATACCGGGTGGATCCTCCAGTGGAAGCGCAGTCGCGGTAGCTCGCGGGATCGCCGATATCGCCTACGGAACTGATACCGGTGGCTCGATAAGAATTCCAGCGACAAGCTGTGGGGTTATCGGGCTAAAAACTACCCTAGGTAGGGCCTCGACTACCGGCGTATACCCACTTTCGCAGTCCCTTGACACGATAGGTCCGCTCGCTAGGACTATTCCCCAGATTTGGACCGGGCTTTCGTGGCTCTTCGGTGGGGATCTGGACACCAGCGCGGCCCCTTACCGTAGTGCGGGAAGGATTAGGACTTCTGAGTCTGAGTTGATCGAGGTGACGATAGACGAGGCACTGGGGCTGGCAAAGGTCAATCTCCGCAGTCTAGATAACCCCGGACTTTCAAGGGCATGGGAGGTCGGGGGCGTGATCATGGGGTATGAGGCGATTCGAAATAACGAATTGGCGGTCAGTCAGCACCATCGAATAGACCCT